>DAOUCM010000038.1:0-23589 GCA_034431895.1 Anaerolineales bacterium | reverse complement strand
ATAGTTGTCATTGCGAGGAGCGTTCTTTGCGACGAAGCAATCTCCTGGCAGACCGGGAGACTGCTTCGCTATCGCTCGCAGTGACAAAAAACATAGCGTTTTTAGAACAAATGTTTAATGTGACATTGTCAAGTTACTTACAATAACAGGGGCCTGAGTACGTTGTGGGGCAATAGAGCGTTTGACCAGGGGGACAAGGGCTGCCGCCATCATCGCCGCCATCATCGCCGTCACCGGTCTTTTCACATGATTTCAAGTTGACCACTGAAGCCTGGCATATTAGCCCTGCACCGGGATAATTCAAACAGGCATCGAGTTGCGGCACATAGGTTGTGCCTACCGGGCATTGCTTGACCGTTACGTTGCCGCCGCCGCTTTGGGCCGAGCAGCATTGCTGGGCAGGATCATAAGTATAGCCGGGTAAACACTGTCTGCCAGGCGTGCCGCTGCCGTCCCATACGCATGTGCCGGTAGCAGAATCATACTTGTAATTCTTCGAACAACTGACCTGGCCGATGTTTTTCAGAGTACAATCGGCGCAAATGGAAACGGTCACCGACGAAGCGCAGGTGTACTTATTCGGCTCCCCGCTGACAGGCACACAACCGCCCGAATCAATGACAGCATTTGCCGGTCCACTGAACGAAACCGTCGTCAGAGGCGTTTTTCCGTCACAATATTGCCCCTGAGAGACATTCACGGCCGGGCAATCTACCTGCGGATTCCAGTCTTCGATTTGCTCTCCATTCGGTCCCTGACCATACACACCCAATTGTTGACAGTAGGGGGCAAACCAGGTCGGGTCTTCTACCACACAGCGGAAGCCGAGGTCGTTACGTTGGTCTATGGGGTTAGCCGAAAAGCGCCGGGCAACTTCTACCAGGTAGCCGTCGCTGGCAAAACCGCTGGAACGCACCGAACGGCGTGAGCCGGTCTCTGGGCCAAGCGGGTCTTGGACAGGCGCTTCGCCGTAATAGGTGGCTTTGTACCAATCGTACACCCATTCGAAGACATTGCCGGCCATGCTCATAGCATGGTAGTAACTCTGGCCTTCGGGGTATTCATCTACTTCGGCGGTCTTGCCAAGACAATAACTGAAGTTCAACAAATCGCAGGAGGGAGCCGCATCGCCCCAGGGGTAGATATTGCCGTTCGGGCCGCGCGCGGTCTTTTCCCATTCGGCCTCCGTTGGCAAGCGGCCATGCACGAAATCACAATACGCCGCCGCCTGTTCGTAGTTCACGCCTACGACGGGGTTGTTTCCCTGAGCAGGGTCGGAATAGCCAGGGTTGCTTTCCAAATTAGGCGGAGTGCATTTCCCCATCGCTACACAGCGGGCATACTGGTCATTGGTCACTTCTGTTCGATAGATCCAGAAATCGCTCAAGGTGACGGTATGCACCGGGCTGTCTTCCAGACCATGCCCCATGATGAATTCGCCGCCAGGCACCGCCACCAGCACACTGCCGTCCACGTACTCGTACAACGAGCCGACTTCCATCGGCGGGCCGGCTAGATTGATGGGCGCCAGGGTAGGCGTAGCAACAGCATCAACAGGTGTCTCAGTGGTTGGCGTCTCGCTGACCGGCGGCTGCGTGGCAGGGACAACTGGCGTGTCTATGTCTTGCGGCGCGCAGGCTGCCAAGGCCAACATCACCAACAAGGTCAGAACCATCCATATCTGGGATTTCATGATATTACTCTCCTTGTTAAAAGCATATATTTTTTATAATCCTACCATTCTTGTCAAAATAACAAACTCCCCCACTTAGGCTATTCTCTAGCGCAAGGCGGCGGTCTGCTTGCAAACACAGCGGCTGAGCGCTGTAATACGAACAAGGCGCAGAAATAACTCTGCATTGGCGTATAATTGAAGCATGACCACTCGTGACCGATACGAAGAACTCAAAGCGCAGGTCAACCTGCACAATTATCGTTACCATGTGCTGGACGCTCCGCTCATCAGCGACCTGGAGTACGACCGCCTGCTGGCCGAACTCAAAGGAATCGAGGCCGAGCATCCCGATTGGGTGACGCCCGATTCTCCTACCCAGCGGGCCGGTGCGGCCCCCCTAGACAAATTCGAGAAGGTGCGGCATCCGGCGCCCATCCTTTCGCTGGCCAACGCCTTCGGTGCGGAAGATGCCCGCGCCTGGTTCGAGCGCATCAAGAAACTGGACGAGCGGGTTGCCGCCGCCAAATTCGTGGTGGAGCCAAAAATAGACGGCCTGTCGGTCGTGCTGCACTACCGGAACGGGATCTTCGTCCAGGGCGCGACACGCGGCGATGGGGAAGTGGGAGAAGACATCACGGCGAACTTGCGCACCGTGCGGGCTATCCCTTTGAAAATCCCGGTAGATAGAGAGCAGAGAGCAGAGAGTAGAGAGAAGAGAGCAGAGAGTAGAGAGAAGAGAGTAGAGAGTAGTGATGATTTGCCCCTATTCTCCCGTCATCTATTCTCTACTCTCCCCACTTACCTGGTGGTTAGGGGCGAGGCCTTCATTCCCATCCAAGAGTTCGAGGCGTTGAATCGCAAACTCGAAGAGGCCGGCGAGAAGACCTATCTCAATCCGCGCAACACGGCGGCAGGGTCATTGCGACAATTGGACCCGGCGCTGACCGCCTCGCGGCCGCTCACCTTGCTGGTCTACCAAATCGTCCATGCCGAAGGCGGCAACATCCCGACCAGCCAGTGGGAGACGCTGGCCTGGCTGCGCGCGCTCGGTTTCCCGGTGACAGATGTGGCGCGGCGCTTCGACGACCTGGAATCGGCCATTGCCTATACCGAAACCTGGAACAAACGCCGCGACGAACTGCCCTACGAGGCCGACGGCATGGTTATCAAACTCGACGATCTGGCGCTGGCCGCCGACCTGGGCTTCGTGGGCAAGGACCCGCGCGGGGCGATTGCCTTCAAATTCCCTGGGCGCGAAGTCACCACCCTTCTGCAAGACATCGGCGTCAACGTGGGGCGCACAGGCGTGTTGACGCCCTACGCGGTGCTAGAGCCGGTCGAGATCGGCGGCGTGATCGTGGAACGCACCACCCTGCACAATTTCGATTACATTGCCGAAAAGGACATCCGCATCGGCGACCGGGTGCTGGTCAAACGCGCCGGGGAGGTCATCCCCTACGTCATCGGGCCGGTGGTGGAGGCGCGCACCGGCATGGAGAAGCCCTTCGAGCCGCCAAAAGTATGCCCGGCCTGTCATCAGCCGGTGGAGCATTTCGAGGGCGAGGTGGCCTGGTACTGCGTCAACGCCGCCTGCCCGGCGCAACTCATCCGCAATGTGGAGCATTTCGTCTCGCGCGGCACCATGGACATCGTAGGGCTGGGCATCAAAATCGTCGAGCAACTCATCGAGGCGGGACTGGTCCACGATGTAGCCGATTTGTTCACCTTGACGAAAGAACAATTGTTGACGCTGGAGGGCTTTGCCGACAAAAAGGCCGAGAATCTGCTGCGGTCGCTGGAGCAGGCCCGGGGTCGGAGTTTGAACCGCCTGTTGTCCGCGCTGGGCATTCGCGGCGTGGGCGAGGTCATGGCGGCCGACCTGGCGCGTCGTTATCCCGACCTGGAGGCGTTGTCCAAAGCGACCCTAGACGAATTACAGCAAATCGAGGGGGTGGGGCCGAACATCGCCGCAGCCATCGTAGACTGGTTCAGCCGCCCTCAGAACCAACGCCTTTTGGAAAAGTTGCGGGCGGCGGGCGTTTGGCCGGTGAGTCAGTTATCGGTTCTCAGTGAGCAGTTATCAGCGAATGATGAGCAGTCTTCCGGGCCATTGGCGGGCATGACCTTTGTCGTCACCGGCACACTGGCGGGCTTTACGCGCGAGGGCGTCAAGGAGTTCATCCAGGCGCACGGCGGCAAAGTGACCGACTCGGTCAGCAAGAACACCTCGTACCTGGTGCTGGGCGAGAACCCCGGCTCGAAGTTGGACAAGGCCAGGAAACTAGGCGTGAAGGTCATCGGGGAGGAGGAATTGCGAAAACTGGCGCATTAATCCTTCACTAGACAGAACCCCTTGCCTGTCCTATACTTGGGGAATTCCCACGCAGGAGGACGTTTTGCTATGGATTTGAAGACAACCGACGATGCTGTCATGCGCCGCATTCAGGCTTTCGGCGAGCGCGTTTCGACGCTCCAGGCCAATGACTTGTATTTCTACAACCAGCCAGTGCAAGAAATCCTACCGGGCATGAAAGTGCGCGTGCATGGCCGTGAAATGGGCATGTACGCCTCTTATAGTTACCTGGGGCTGGTCAATCATCCCCGCATCAACGCAGCCGCCAAAGCGGCGATAGACAAGTTTGGAACCGGGACGCACGGCGTCCGTACGCTCGCAGGCACGTTGACCATCCACGCCGAACTCGAAGAGACAATCGCCCATTTCAAACATGCCGAGGCCGCTATCACTTATTCATCGGGCTACGCCACCAACCTGAGCGTGGTCTCTACACTGATGGGACGCGGCGACTACGTTTTTTCGGACAAACTCAATCATGCCTCTATCGTAGATGGCTGCCTGATGTCGGGCGCAGAGTTCCGCCGCTTCAAACACAACGACCTGGCGCACCTCGAAACCTTGCTCAAGAACGCCCCCGCCGATGCAGCCAAACTGGTCATTGCCGATGCAGTCTTTAGCATGGACGGCGACATCATTGACCTGCCCAAAATGGTCGAACTGTGCAAGGAACACCATGCCTGGCTGATGATAGACGAGGCCCACTCGGTGGGCGTTCTCGGCAAGACCGGACGCGGAATCGAAGAGCATTTTGGCCTGGGCGATGTCATAGACATCAAAATGGGCACCCTGAGCAAGACCATTCCCTCAGTAGGCGGTTATGTCGCCGCCAAAAAAGAAATCATCACTTACCTGCGCCACGCCAGCCGCGCCTATATTTTCTCAGCGGCGCTCCCCCCTGCCCAGGCGGCTGCGGCCAACGAAGCCTTCAAAGTCATCCTGGACGAGCCCTGGCGCATCGAACGATTGAACGAGAATACCAGGCTGTTCATTAGCGGGCTGAAAAGCATGGGCTTCGACACCATGTTGACCGAAACCGCTATCGTTCCCATCCTGTGCGGTGAAGACGAGAAAGCCTTTGCCATGACGCGCGAGGCGCAACGCAACGATGTGTTCGTGTTGCCGGTCGTTTCGCCGGCCGTTCCAGAGGGACTGGCACGCCTGCGGGCTACGGTCACAGCCGGGCATGAGGCGAGCGAAATCGAAAGAGCAATGGAGGTGATCGGCAAGGCAGGCAAGAAACTAGGAATCATCTAGGCCCGCCGCTTGCCTCTTTCCTTCACGCGCCGCTTGAGGCGGTCAATGACTTCGGGCGAGAGTCCCTCCTGCGGGGGAACGCTTTCACGCTCGGCCAGGGTTTCCTGGATTCGAGCCTTCTCGAAATCCTTGATGTTGGATGTGACGAGGATGGCGCCCGCATTCAGCGCGCAATCAATCAAATGGTCATCGGCCGGGTCAGGGGAGGACGGCCTCCATACGTAACGCCAGGCCGGGATAACCGTCCCGAAGGCTTTTTAGAGCAATTGTATGGGCAAAATCGAGAGCAAAACACCCAGCCATAGCCCTTACATCGCCCTCTCCAGGATGCCGGCCAACTCTGCCTCGGTCAACGAGATGGGGTTGCCGCGCGTGCTGCTGGCCTTCATCGTCTTTTCCACGGCCGGCAAAATATCGGCGCTGCCCAGTCCATACGCAGACAGGGAGGGGATATGCAGGGCCTTCACCAGACCGTCCACCCACCTGACGCCATCGGCAGCAGCGGCATGAGCGTCTCCCGTCAAGATCTGGGCCATTTCCGTGTAACGCGCCAATGCAGGATGCGCCGGCGCGCGCGCTTGCAACGCTTCGAGATTAGCCTCCATCACCAGCGGCAGCAGGCGCGCGCAGATGGCTCCATGCGGCGCGCGCAACATCCCGCCCAACGGCCCTGCAAAGCCATGCGCCACGCCGAGCGCGGCATTGGCCAGTGCCAGACCGCTAAACAGGCTGGCCAGCGACATCTCCTGCCGCGCTCGGTGATCTGCGCCGTTTTCGTAAGCCCGCCGCAGGGAACGCGCAGCGCAGCGCAGCCCCTCGCGGCAAACGGCATCCGTCAGCGGATTGGCCTTGACCGACACGAACGGCTCGATCAACTGCGTCAAGGCGTCCAGCCCAGAACTGGCCGTGACGGCCGGCGGCAGGCTGTAGGTCAATTCGGGATCCACCAATGCCAGGCGCGGCAGCAACAGGGGGCTGCGCAAACTGACCTTCACCCCATGCCCCGGCGACTCGATGACCGCATTGCGCGTCACTTCGGTGCCGGTGCCGGCAGTGGTCGGGATGGCGATATAGGGCAGCGGCGGGCGCGACAAGGTCTGTCCACGGCCGATCACCTCCAGGTAATCCAGCACATCGCCGCCGTTGGTTGCCAGGGCGGCTATGGCTTTGCCCGCGTCCAACACGCTCCCGCCGCCCAAGCCGATGACCAGATCACAGTCAACGGCTTGTTTGGCGCCCTGGCGCATCATTTCCACCGTCGGCTCGCCATGCACTTCGAACTCGATGAATTGGACGCCCGCCGCAGACAGGATTTCCTCGACGCGCGGGATAGCGTCCGACGATCTCCCCCGTACCAGGAGTAGACGTTCCGCCCGCCCTTCGACCTGCTCCCGTAACTCGTTCAGTTTCCCCGCTCCAAAGATGACCCTGCCGGCCGTGGCAAATTCGAAATCGAACATCAGTCGCCTCGCCCTTACCAGCCCGCGTCCTCAGGAAACAAGTTGTGAAATTTCACACTCTGGCGCGGCTCGGCCATCATCTCTGCCACCGTATCGCGCCAAACGGCATAATGCGCAGTCGCTTTGTGCGCCGCGGTGGCTTCGGCAGTCTTGTAGACTTCGACCAGGATGAACCTCGTCGGGTCATCTTCCTGCTGAATGAGGTCGAAGCGCGCAATGCCGGCTTCCTGCACGCTGTTTCTGGCATTCTCCAGCGTAGCCTGGACAAACGCCTCGACGAATTCGGGCTTGACATGGATATGAACATGCACAATCAACATCATCTCCTCCTGGCCTTCTCCCGGCCATTTTTCGTAACGTGGAATGATGAAGTTCAACTTAGCGCAGCCAGCCACAGCCAAACTTGCCTGTCATTGCGAGCGCAAGTCGAGTAGGGTCTCGATACGCTTCGCTATTCGACCCTGCGCAACCAACAGCGGCTTGCAGTGACAACGGTAAAAGATTTGCGCGGACAATGCAAATGTTGGGCGGTAATACTATAAAGCCTGGCCTACCTGTTCCGCTGCAACCAGATTTCGAGCGAGGCGCGCGTGTAAGCGTCCAGTGCCAATTGCAAAGAGCGGGCCGGCTCGATCCAATGATACGCCTGCGCCTCGTCGTTCAATGTAACCTGGTTGCTGTCCGTTTTAGCAGCGAAGTCGAAAAAGATGAAATGCCGCCGCTTCCAGAAGGCGGGATCGTAGATGAATTGCTGGAAGTGAATGAACTCCAGGTCGTAGACATCCAAGCCGGTCTCCTCTTTGGCCTCGCGGATAGCGGCTTCTTCGATGCGCTCACCTAACTCCACATGTCCGCCAGGGACAACGTATTTGCCCGGCCATTTGTGTGATTCCAGCAAGAGCAGTTTGCCTTGCGGATCGAAGATGAATACACCGACGGTAGGTTCGGGAAATTGTTGTTCGCCCATACAACTATTTTACATGGGAATCCGCGCTCCGTTGATCTTCCCGGCTTCGTCTGAACACAGGTAGAGCATGGCCGAGACGATTTCCGCCGGGGATGTCCCTTTGCCCTGGCCTTGCGCATCAATGGATTTGACCTGGAGGATGTTGGCGGTCACGGAGGTGCCCTTGAATTCGTCTGCCAGCGTCAGCAGCAGCGTCTCTTGCGCGGCCTTACCAACGGCATAGGGGCCCATCCTGGCGGCAGGCGCGGTTGCCAAGGGGGAGGAGACTACGATGAAACGTCCCCACCCCTCTGCTTGCATGGCAGGCATGAACGCGCGCGCCAGGTGATAGGTGCTCCAAACGTGCTGGTCGAGCATGAATTTCAAGTCGTTGGGGCTAGATTCGGCCAGGGTTGCGCCGCCGGTCCAGCCACCCACCAGGTGAATCAGGGCCGAGACGCGGCCAAATTTAGCGGTAACCGCCTCGGCTGAGTCCCGAAGCGCGGACTCGTCGAGCAGGTTCACGGCGCGGGTCAGGATACGTTCCGGCGGCAGGGACAGGTCGCGCGCCAGCGCATCCAACTTATCTCGATCTCGGCTGAAAAGGGCCAGCGAGGCGCCGCGCTCGGCAAAGGCGTGAGCGGCCTTCTGACCTGTAGCGCCGGTGGCGCCCGTGATGACAATTACACGATGAGTAAACATGATGCTCCTTAACGTTCGATGATACGCCCACGCCATCGCGGTCCACCAAAACGAATCTGCCAGGCGACGGCGCGCAGGGCAATGACGGTCATCAGCGCTACCGAGAGCGGCATGAGCAGGCTGTCGGCGAGACGCTGACGGGTGAGAGCGGCAGACAGGGCGCGGACGCCGACGCCCAGCAGAACGAGCGGCAAGGCCATGCGCCAGTCCACGAACAACCAGGCCCACGGCAGGACAAAGACCGACCAGTGAAACAGCGTGGAAAGGAACAGGAAGAACACATTGCCATGCCCGGCCACGATGTTCTTGGCAAAGCCATCCTGCACTTCGGACCAGTTCCGATACATGCGGTTGGATACCAGCCCGGCGCCGTCGGTCAGACGCAAACGCAGACCGTGGCGCTTAACCAGCCGCGCCAGGCTGACATCTTCGATGAGCGAGGTTTTGACGGCCTGATGCCCGCCAATCCTTACGTAAGCGGCGCGCTCGAACAGCAGGCATTGACCGTTGGCGGCGGCAAACGCAGCCCAAGGGATATGATGCGCGGCAGGGATGGGCAGGTAACCGAGGATAGCCATGCCCATCAAAGGAATGACCAGGCGTTCGCCCCAGGTGACGGTCTCCTGTGTGGGGAAGACAGCCAACAAATGCGCGCGGCTTTCCTGAAACTGGCGCACGACGGCGTTCAACGCGCCCGGCTGCCAGCGCACGTCTGCGTCGCTGAAGAGCAACAGGTCGCCTTTGGCTCGCTGGAAGAGTTGCTGGCAGGCCCAGGTCTTGCCGAGCCAGCCGTCGGGCAGGGGGCGGCCGGGCAGCAGGAGCAGACGCGGGTCCAAGTTCGAGGCGCGGCGGACGGCTTCGGCGGTGCCGTCGCTGGAATTGTCATCCAGCACAAGGACCTCGAAGTTCGGGTAGTCCTGTTCCAGCAATGACCGCACGGTCCGCCCGATGTTGGCCTCTTCGTTGCGCGCCGGGATGAGAATCGAGACGAAGGGCATTTCCTTTGCCTGACAGCGGCGAAGATGCGGGTACGTGAGCGCATTCAGAATAGCGATAAGTGCCATGCCCGTCAAGGCAAGGGTGACCAAGAAAAGCAAGAAAGTCATTTACCCAAGAATCTGCGCAACCAGGGACGCGGGCGGGGCCGCTGGCGCAGGTCGTCAAGGTGCTTGAAGACGACGAAAGCCGTTTGAAAGAGCGCCACGCCCAGCAGGAGGGCATCGGGGTGGAAGACCATCAGGTAGCCCAGCGCACACAGGATGGTGAGCAAGGCGGCCCAGCCGCTCAGGGACTGGAGAAGATACCAAAAGGTGATGAAAAAGAGTAACAGGGATGGCACTTCGTAGAGCGTCAGGCCGATCCACGCGCCAAGCATGGTGGCAATGGCCTTACCGCCGCGCCAGCCCAGAAACGGAGAGAAGGCATGACCCAGAGTGGGCGCAATGGCAATCACGAACATTGCCCAGCCACGCAGACCGAAGACCTGGTAGGCCAGGCCAACCGGAAACGCGGCTTTGGCTACGTCGAGCAGCAGGGAGGCCAGCCCCGCCCGCCAGCCGCCAGCCTTGAAAGCATTGGTGGCGCCGGGGTTGCCGTCGCCCACCGCGCGCAGGTCGGCGCCGGCCAGCCAGCGGCTGAACCAGACTGAAAAAGGCAGAGAGCCGAGCAAAAAGGCAAACAGAGCAAAGAGAAGAGGAAAGAAGAAAGATGAAGTCATGTTTTCATCCGCGCCCACAACAACATCCCGCCCATGCCGAGAAAGCCACAAATCGCCGGGCCCGGCTGAGACCAGAAGAACCCCTGCCCGATCGTTTGCAGCAGCCAGGTGATGGCATACACGGCAACCAACGGCGCCAGCGGCAAGTCACGCGGACGCGCCAGGGCGGTTACCAGCGCCGAGACCAACAGCCAGCCCAGGTAGTTGACCCATGGAATGCCGAAGTATGGGCCGGGCTGCTCCCAAATCCAGAAACCCCAGGCCGCCATTTGAGGGTCGAGGAACAAGTCCCAGGCGGTGAAGGCAAGGGCAGAAACGAAGACAAAAACGGGAAGACGGCCTCGCTCGCCAACGATGAGGCGCGCCACGCCCCAACTGGGCGGCAGCATCATCCACCAGGCCAGCGGGATGAGCAGCGGCACGCCTGCCCATTGCGGTTGGAGGACATCGGTGTAGTGATATTCCCCAAAGGGGAAACCCGTCTGGCTGCCCCAAAACTCAGCCAGATAAGCCAGCAGGGTCACCAGCGCCAGGAGCGAGATCGTGCGCTTCCAGCCCCAAGCCTGCGCCAGAATGACCAGCACCGTGGCGGCCTGAACGACCACCGTCCATGACATGCCGATTGTCAGCGCCGCCTGGCCGCGCGTCCAAAGCAAAATCGGCTGGGCAAGCATAGTCAGCGTCCAGATCACTATCCAAGCCAGGGTAAGCATGGAAAAGGGTAATTTCCGCATGGAGCGCACATTAAACAAAACGAACGCCCTCATTTTCTATCAAAAAGAAAGCCTCCCTGTTCGGGGAGGCAGGCGGTTCAATCGTAAAGCGCCTTCACTTGTTCTTCGGTCATGCCCTCCAAAATGGGGCGGTCGATCTGCTCCACCAGATGCGGCTTGCCGCTGAAATCAATGAAATGGCCCGACTTGGCGGCCTTGGTCTCCAGGTAAAAGCGATTGTACTCGTTGGGCTGCATGACGTGAGGAATACGCTCGCTGACATGAATACCGTGCTGGGTGAGTTGCTCGATTTTCTTGGGGTTGTTGGTAATCAAGCGCACCGACTTGACCTTGAGCGACATGAGCATGTGGGCGGCCACGGCGTAATCGCGCTCATCGTCGCGAAAACCCAGCGCCAGATTGGCCTCCACCGTATCCAGCCCCTGGTCTTGCAGGCTGTAGGCGCGGATCTTGTTGATGAGGCCGATGCCGCGTCCTTCCTGGCGCAGGTAGAGCAGGATGCCCTTGTCCATTTGCCCGATCATGCGCAGAGCGGCTTCGAGTTGGTCGCGGCAGTCACAGCGCAGCGATCCAATCACGTCGCCGGTCAGGCACTCGGAATGCAGGCGCACCGGCACGTCTTCGGCGCCGATAATGTCGCCTCTGACGATAGCCACATGTTCTTTGGCATCGCGGTTGTTCCAAAAGGCTACAATGTGGAAATCGCCAAAGCGCGAGGGCAACTCGGCAATCGCCTCGATGCGCACGCAGACATGATCCTTGCCCACGCCTTCGCACTCGTGGCAGCAATTTTCTTCGAGCAGTTCTTCGATCACTTCATGGGTGAATGTTGTCATTTCGACTCCTGTGGGACAATTTGAAAAATGGTCCCTATAATATATAACGTAACAAGACCCCGCCATCTTCCCACGCCTCGACGTTGACCAATTTCAACGGGATGGCCGCGCTTCGCGTCAGACCCGCACCTGCTACCGTTGTAGGGGCGCTTTCTCCGCCGAAGATGAGCGGCGCCACGTACAAGGTCATTTCATCTACCAAACCCAGGCGGAGCAGTTCGAAGATAAGTGTACCACCACCTTCGACCATCAGACGTTGGATTCCATGCGCCTTCAAGGTTGCCAGGGCAGCCGCCAGGTCCACGCGCGGTCCGGCATGGACGAAGACCTCCGCTCCCTGCGCGCGCAGCCTGGCAATCTGCGCCGTGTCGGTCTGCGGGGTAGTGAAGAGAAAGACTTTCGCCGGGCCGGCCGTCAAAAAAGCGGAAGCAGGTCCCACGTCGGCGCGCGAAGCGATGCCCACTTTAGCAGGATTGGGCGGCAGTCCGCGCCGTTCGCGGTCAGCGCGCAGTTCCGCCGATTTGACCGTCAGTTTGGGGTCTTCGTCGCGCAAGGTGTTGCCGCCCACCATCACGGCGTCTGACTCGGCGCGCAGGCGGTCCACCCGTTCTTTGTCGCGGGGAGAAGAAATAGACGCGCCGCGCCGCTCGAAGGTATCCATTTTGCCATCGGCGGTCACGGCAACGTTGATGTAAACGTAAGGTCGAGTCACTTTGATTTGGAATGAATGGACAGTCGAAATCTTACATTAACGCCAGGTCGGGAAACCGTCCTGAAGGCTTTTTAGAGCAAGTGTATGGGCAAAATCGAGTCTTCGGCACGGTTCGAAGGCTAATCTCGAATTCAGGTTACATTATTCGAAGAACTCGATCAACCACTGATTGACTTCCTCGACCTCGTCGTGCTGCACCCAGTGGGTCGCGTCCTCGAACAAGACCAATTTACCATCGGTACAATAATCCAGACTGAGGCGCGCCATGCGGTGACTGAGGGCTACATCCTGCATTCCCCACAAGATGAGCGTTGGGACACGGACATGCATGTCTTTGGGCAACTTCGGGCGGTGACGCAGCATGGCGCGATACCAGTTGAGCATGGCAGTCATGGCGCCGGGCTGTGACCAGGCTTTTTTATATTCAGCAATGTCTTCCTTCGAGAAGGTGTGGATCTTGCCGCTGCCGCGCAATACGCGCTCCAGGTTGCGCCAATTTCGCGCACGCAGTAAGGCCTCGGGCAGCCAGGGAAGTTGAAAGGCAAAGATGTACCACGAGCGCCGCCACTGTTCAGGATCGCCGCGCCGCAAGAAGTTGAGCATCACAGCCGGATGCGGCACGTTCAAGATGCCCAATCTATGCAGGCGCTGCGGATGCTGCATGGCAAAGGTCCAGGCGACCGCTGCGCCCCAGTCGTGGCCGGCCAGGTTCACTTTGTCATAACCGAGCGCATCGAGCAAACCCAGCGTATCGGCAACCAATTTGTCCAGCGCATAGGCTTTGACTCCTTTGGGTTTGTCGCTCAGGTTGTATCCGCGTTGGTCGGGGACGATGACGCGATAACCCGCACGCGCCAACGCCGGAATCTGCCGGCGCCAGCCAAACCAAAATTCGGGGAAGCCATGCAAGAGCAAGACAGGCCGTCCCTGTGAGGGGCCGGCTGTGACGAGGTGCAGGCGAATGCCATTGACTACGATGTCGGTATGCTCGAAGCGCGAATCTGCCGCCGGCACGGAACCATCGCTGCGAGAAGAAGAGCGGCTCATTCGTTGAACATTTCTCCCACACTGCGACCTTCGTGCGCGCGTAGAATGACCTCTCCCAACAATTGGGCTACAGAAATGATCGTAATTTTGTCTTCCAAGTACAACATCTTCTCCGGCGGGATGGGGACGGAATCGGTGGTGATAATCCCTTCGACGGGCAAACGGCTCAGACGCTGCGAGGCATTGCGCGACAAGACAGGGTGCATGAACGCCAGGTAAACGTTCCGAGCGCCGTATTCTTTCACCAAATGTACGGCTTGCGAAATCGAACCGCCGGTGTCCACCTCATCGTCTACGATAATCACATCCCGCCGGTTGACCTCGCCAATGATAGTCAAGGCTTCGGCGTTGGCATCATTGGCCGCACGACGCTTCTCGATGAAGGCAATCGGCATATCCAGGTCGGCGGCCATGTTGCGCGCCTTCTTTGCAAAGCCCAAGTCTACCGCTACCACCACAGGGTTTTGCATTACGCTGCGCAAGTTTCGATTGATATAATCCGTTACCATGTGCGAGGCGGTCAGCACATCGCCGGGGATAGAGAAGAAGCCCTGAATTTGTCCGGCATGAGGGTCGAGAGTCATGTAGCGATCGGCGCCGGCTACTTCGATCATATCGGCCACCAGGCGCGAGGTAATCGGAACGCGCGGCTGGTCCTTCTTGTCCGAGCGGCCATAGGCCAGGTAAGGCACCACCGCTGTAATGCGCGCCGCCGAGTCCAGGCGCAATGTCTGAATCATGATGAGCAATTCCATCAAGTTGCGATGGACATTCGTCGCCGTCTGCTGGATGACGTACACATCCTGACCGCGCACGCTGCTGTGCAGTCTGACGAATAGATTTTCGTTGGGAAACTGGATGATGTCACGGCCACACAGCGGACTCTCCAGATACTCCGAAATTTTTTGCGCCAGTTCGGGCGAACCACTACCGGCATAGAGTTTGATATCCCCATACACTTTCATTTCGTGGCGTAAATGTTGTATCATCACGCCTCCTGACGGGCATCCCATTCGTTGCGCAAGACGCTCATCATCAAGACATCGTGATACTTGCCTTGTTTGTAAACGGCCTGCCGCAACCGCCCCTCCAACACAAATCCGGCCTTTTCATAGGCACGAATCGCGCGCTCATTGTCAGCATAAACGCGCAAAGAAACCCGATTCAGGTTCAAGGTCCAAAAACCGTGACGCAAGAGCAATTCCATCGTCTCGGTGCCATAGCCTTGTCCCCAAACCAATTTATCGCCAATCATGATGCCCACCTCTCCGGCCAAAGCCACCCGGTCGAGGTCGAAAAACGAACAATTGCCCACCAACCTCCAACCCTCGCCATCGCGTATCTCGATAGCAAACGGCCTTTCCTCTTGGGGGCGCTGCATGACGCGCTCGAACCACTTCTCCTCGTCCAAAGTAGACATGGGCAAGAAAAGCGTCAAGCCGGCAGTCACCTCGGGGTCGTTGACCCAATCATAGAACTTTGCCACATCCCCTTTTTCCAGGGCGCGCAACCGCACCCGCTTTCCATAAATCATGCTCATTTCGACCATCCATTCAACGGTCAGGTTCACCCGCCGCCATGCTATGCAAGATTCGATTGCCAAAAACCGAGAAAATTATACACATTACGCCAGCATGTCCACGCCATAGCCGGTCAAATGCGGTCAATTTCAGGCAACATTCTATCATAGTGCAGCCTCCTGCCGCAACCAAACTGGCGTTGCGCCACAATTCCCTGGCCAAGCACCAGCCTATCCTGGCAGGTGTCCAGGAGGCAAGCAACGGCGGCGCAAACAAGATTTGCGCGGACAATGCAAATGTTGGGCGGTAATACTATGGCGCAGCTTTCCTGTGAGAAGTGCAAATCTTACAAGTGCATTTGGGGTTTGTAAAATGTCTTACGCCAACAACAACGCCATCTTTGCGATCTGCTCTCTCGAAAACCAAGTCAAAAAGGATTTCATCATTATTTTCAAGATACCGGCGTAATGAATAAGCACATACATCAGCAATTTGAACCATGCTGGTAAGTTGACTGTCTACAAACAATGGTGTTTCAATGATATGTTTGACTTGCGTCCAGAGTGTTCCTCTCTGGTGGAATATTTTCATCATTTCGGTATGCTTTTTGGCAACAGTTTCGTTGTTGTCGTGAATTAACACCCCGTAGCATGACCCAGAACCACCTTTTTCCATAAGGTGAAGATATTGTTCGAAACGTGAGACAATTTGCTCAAAACTTTGTTCATCAACATCTCGTACAGTTTTCGCGGGATCAAAATGAACTTTATCTACACATTCGGCAAAAAGCCTGGCAAATCTCCATTTCGATATGCGTTGAGCGATTTCCACTACAAGAGACATTCTCTCGTCATAGGTTAGGTGAATGTAATCTTGGGTTTTTCGATAATTTACTCGTGTTTGCTTGTAGAGTTTGGGATTCCCTGCTCTTTGAAGCCTCAACAACTCGGCTCTGCGCAATTTCTCAACCTCGAATCTTCGCTGCTTGTAATCCAATGAATCGAAATTGGCAATGCGGGTCTGTTCAAGATAAGGACGCAAAAGCCATGCAATGTGTATCTCTAAATTCCCCAGAACATATTTTTGCTTGACAGTTTCGATTTCCCTGTCACAGTCCTTCCAATGCCATATGGGTATCGCTAAACCAGCAAGAACAAAATGAGAAGTATTTCCAGGGATGTCCGATGTACCAGATTCGTCAAGGTAACACAAATACATCAATACCTCTTCTTCATTAGCGATAACCTTAAAAAAAAAGCGACTGGGGTTGAGGCTAAAAGCCCCATCACAAGACGCTTAGCGACTCATCCCAGACGCAACCCCATTGTACTACAAATATACTTCATGTCAACAGCCATCCAAAAGAATTCGGACTGCTTCCATCGGCGCCAGGCTGCGACGGAAGACCCGCTCCAATGCTTCCTCATAACGTGTCTCTGTCACCTGCTCACGGAAACGAGCAAAAAGCGCCTCGCGCAGCAACGCATCCAACTCGGACCTCAACCTGCTGCGCTCGCGAGCGGCCCAATCCCCGCTCTGACGCAGGTGCTCCACATGGCGGGCGATTTCTGCCGCCAGTTCGGGGATGCCTTCACCGGTGGTTGCGACCGTCTTTTGGATGGGCGGGATCCAGGAATTGTAAACCGGCGCGTCAGGCGCTTCGACGGTTTCCATTTTCCCGTGATGCCGAAAGACATGCCGGACAGGATGCGCCAGTTCGAGCGCGCTCTTGAGCGCCTTGAGAGTGTTTTCCACACCGGGGCGGTCGGCCTTGTTGACGGCCAGGATATCGGCAATCTCCAGGATACCGGCCTTGATAGCCTGGATATCGTCACCCAGACCGGGCGCCTCAACGACCAACGTAGTGTGCGCCAGACGCGCAATATCCACCTCACTCTGCCCGGCGCCGACCGTTTCGATGATGATGACCTCGAACCCAACCGCATCGAAGACCTGCACCAAGCCGGCCGTCGCCTGCGCCAGTCCACCCAGCGAACCGCGCGAAGCCATGGAACGGATGAACACGCCCGGGTCGCCCGCCAGGTCGCGCATACGCACGCGGTCGCCCAACACGGCCCCGCCCGTGAACGGACTGGACGGGTCCACCGCCACCACCGCCACGCGCTTGCCTTGAGTACGATAATGCAACGCCAACCGGTTGACCAGCGACGACTTACCCGTCCCCGGCGCGCCGGTCACGCCGATCAGGTGCGCCCGCCCGGTGTGTGGAAAGAGCGCCGCCAGCGCCTGGCGGCCTTCGGGGGTGTCATTCTCCACCTGAGTCAACAAGCGCGTCAACGACAGGCGGTCCCCCGCCAGAGCAGATTCGACCAACGACATCAGACTAAGCCGCCACAGACGCTTTGACTTGCCGAATGATGTCCTCCGTCGAAGCGCCGGGGCCATACACGCCGCTCACCCCCATCTCTTTCAAACGCGGCAGGTCTTCATCCGGGATGATGCCGCCCACAAATACCTTGACCTGTCCCTGCCCATTCGCCTTGAGCAATTCCAGCACACGCGGCACCAACGCCATGTGCGCACCCGACAAAATGGACAAGCCCACTACATCTACATCTTCCTGCAAAGCGGCTTCGGCAATCATCTCAGGCGTCTGGCGCAGACCGGTATAGATGACCTCCATGCCGGCATCGCGCAACGCGCGGGCAACGACCTTTGCGCCGCGGTCGTGTCCGTCCAAACCAGGTTTGGCTACCAGCACACGAATCTTTCGTTCACTCATGCAACCTCCATAAAGGGGTATCTTGTAAATTAACGCCAGTTCGGGATAACCATCCCGAAGGTTTTTTAGAGCAATGGTATGGACAAAATCGAGCCTTCGGGACGGTTCGAAGGCTTATCCCGAATTCAGGTTAAATTATACTATGGGTCATTGGGAATGCACATTTGCCCGGCAGAGTAGCAGTGTCCACGCAAAAGGGGTCAGCAATGACGAGGAAAATCCGCAAATTTCACAGATTACGCAGAAAACTCTGCAAGAATCTGCATCACAGCCTCCCCTTTGGGGATCTGCGGATGGTTCGACAACCTTTGAGTCTGTTGGTGAAGTGCGTGGACATATGCCTCCTGAAGCCTGGAACTTCCGGGTAGATCCAACGGGCATTGACTCAACGCAAATTACGCGAAAAAGGCGAACAAAAAAGCCTCCGCCGGTTGTGACGGAGGCTCGGCTCGAAAACATGATCAACAGCCGCCCAGGAAGGGGAAGAAGGTGCACCACATGTAGTTGGCGTCTACCCACCAAAAGAACCCTATACAGGCGCAAATCAAGACGATCACGCCGACTGCGATCACAATGGGCAAAGGATTCATCTTCTGGCCGGCAGCGGCAGGCGGGCCAGCCGGCACCTGCCCGGCGTAAGGCTGCGGCGCAGGCGGTGGAGGAGAGGCAGGCGCAACAGGCCGCGCCGCCGCTGCCGCTTTGCGCGGCGACACCATGGTCGCACCGGGGTCGGAATCCACCGCTTCATACACAAAGACGATCTGCTCGCCCAGCGAGATGACCTCACCGCTCTTCAAAACGCGCGGCCCCGTCAGGCGCTGTCCGTTCACGAAAGTACCATTCGTAGAGCCAAGGTCTTCCAAAACATACTTGCCCCCTTGAAAAGTCAACCGGGCATGGCGGCGGGAGACTTCGGCATCGTTGACCGCAATTTCATTCGCGGAATCGCGGCCAATTGTCAATTGCTCGCCTTCCAGAGAATATACTGTGCCAGGCACCGGCCCTGAGCGCATGGTCAGTTGATATTGTCCAGGCATAATTTCTCCTCCAAAAAGGTAAATTGAGTATCGTCAAATCATCTGGGTTGTAGACTGATACTAAAATTTGTCCTTAGTGTACAAGGTTCGTGCAAAAAAGTCAACTACTAGAGAGTCCTATCGAGACATCTCTTCCAAAAGCGCTGCCAAACGTTCCGCCAGCGCTGCGCGGCTGAAATGCCGTTCCAGATATGCCCGCCCGGCCAGCCCCATCTGGCGCGCTGTTTCCCTATCCGCCGCTAATTCAAGAATGGCTCTTGCCAGCGCATCGGCATCTCCCGGCAGGACAAAAACCCCGCAGCCGGCGGCTTCCACCACCTCGCGAATCACCCCGTCGATCGCCAAAATCACCGCTCGACCAGCCGCCATATAGTCGAACACCTTGTTCGGGTAGGTGGTCTTGTACTCTTCCAACGGCTTCAAAATAGCCAAACAAGCATCCGCCGCAGCCATGACGGCCGGCATCCCCGCTTTTGGCGTGGCAGGGACAAAGGTCACATTGGTCAATCCCATCGCCTGGGCTTGCGCCTGTAAATTTGGCTTTTCCTTGCCATCGCCCACGAGAACGACGTGGACCTTGCTGCCTTCCACCTTTTTGGCTGCCTCTAACACCACGCCCAAGTCGTTCGACAAGCCATGCGCTCCAGCGTAGAGAACGACGAATTGATCGGCCAGCAGGTAACGGGTGCGGAACGAAGCGCCAGGATCGCTGGGGTCGAACATGGACGGGTCGGCCCCGTTGGGAATCAAGTCCACCCGCTTCGCCCCTCGACGTTCGACATGCTCCCGGAACCCCGGACTGTTGACCATCACCCGGTCGGCGCGACGGTAAAGGAAGCGTTCCAGCCACTCCGAGGCGCGAATCAGCCAGGGATTGCGTAGCACGCCCACCGCAACCGCAAATTGCGGCCATAGATCGCGCACCTCGAACAAGAATTTTGCTCCTTTCAGGCGCGCCAGCGCCCAAGCCGTTACCCCTTGAAAGATGGGCGGCGAGGTGCCCCACACCAAATCCACGTTCTCGACGCCCAACCCCAACCAAAAGGAAGAGAACATGAAAGAAAGAAAGGCAAACAGCCGATGCGCAAAAGATTTGTGGTGGGCGGAATAGACCGAGGCGCGAAGCACGGTTATACCTTGCCCCTTGCCCCCATCCCCTCTCCCGCTGGGAGAGGGGCGCAGGGGTGAGGGCTGTCCCGTAATGTAACTGACCGGGCTAGCAATCACCGTCACCCGATGCCCGCGCGCAGCCAACAGGCGCGCAAACTCGGCGTGGCGCGTGCCGCCGGGCTCATCGAGCGAAGCAAAAGCCTGATGAACAATCAAAATGTGCATAACGCCTTTCAGCAGTGACAGCGCTCCAACCGCAGCCCGATTTTACTCGCTCAACAAAAAATCTCCGCCGGCCAACAAACCCTGCAAAACGACCTGTATGGCCTTGGATTCCAACAAAGCATCGAAATCGAACGTCCGCAGGCGGGCATGGGTGGTGCGCACCGATGGCGTCAAGAAGTCCCCGAAGGGCAAAGAAGTGCGGAACAATTGAAAATACAAGAATCGCCGCGCATTGCGCTTGAACTCTGGCGGCACAACGATCTCCTCCGCCTCCAAAAACTCTTTCATTTTTCGTCTCACTGCATCCACCGTCTGCGGGAAGAAGACCGTTGGATATTGCGTAAAACGTGCTTTCCCCGCGCACAGCACTGCCGCCCCCATAATGGCCGCCTCCAGTCCAATGGTGGAATTATAGACCATGACGAACTTCGACCTTTGAATCAACTCATACGAACTAAGCGACTCGCGCGGACCCACGAAGACGACGTTGCCGCATCTTTCCACACCCCGGCTTGCTACCCAACCTTCGACCGTTTCGCGGCTCGCTTTTCTCTCTCGTAACTCGTCGGGGTGCGCACGGATGACGAACAACGTTTCAGGATGCTGGCGAATCACATCGAGACACATATCCAGCCAATCGAACATATCCTCGAAGACAGTGTTGGCATGAGGCTGGCTGGTATCGAAGATGACGTTGGTGAAGATGGGAACGATCTGCTTGAAACCGGCTGCCTTCTGCAAAAACGACTCGTCCAATCCCTTCATATCTGCCCAGAATTTGATGCCCGCCATCGTGAAATCGCCCTGGAATCTTTTCGCGAGATAGGCGTCCAGTTTGGCGTTTTGCTCCTCGTTCAGTTCGAAGTCATCGGGAATGGTGATGGGATAGGCTGTGGCTTCACCATCCGTAAAAAAAGCCGAAGCGGGCTGCAAACCCACTTCATGGGTAATGACTCGGATACCGCGTTTTCGAGCCACATAACGGGCAATCGCTTCAGGGAAGAATTGCCCGTTGAACACGACAACCGCCCGCGGCTGCGTCCGATCGAGGAAGTTTGCAAACTTCTGGGCCACATTCCAGGCCGAGAGAATGTACTCACGCAACAGATAGCGCGTTGGCTCGTCATCGCTCAAATGATGGATGCGCAAGATCCACCGCAGACCGGGCAGGCACAACGCGCCGAGGGGCACGGACTCGTACTCGAAAGTCATCAGTTCTGGTAAAGAAAGTTGCGAAATGCGAGATGCGAGTTGCGCGTCGTGGTCATAGGTGAACCAATTTACCTGTGTACTTGTGTGCCTGTGTACGCCTATACCGGTGTACAGCGTTCTTGACTGATACACACACGAACCGCATGGCGGGGCTTTGTGCGGATGATCGCGGTTCGTCCCTAACACGCATTTGCTCATGCCCGCCTTGCAGGCAAAATACGCCACCGGAATGCCCTTCAGCCGCAGCGCCCATGAGGTGAGAAGGTGAAAACCGCTATTCCACGAGAGATCGTCAATGCCGGTAGAAGCCTTGAAGAAGACGACCGGCGCGCCGCCGGAGGGGGCAGGCTCACGCCTCGCCACCTGCCGCGCCATGGCCGCAATTTTGAGATTATTGAGCCTGCGAACCAGGCCGCGTTTCAGGCGTTGGGTGTAGAAATCTTTAATCATCTTATTGATCGAAAATGGCCCGTTTTCTGCCACTTCACAGTTCGACAAGCGCGACTAAAGAAGGATGGGTGTACCGCTGACCTATGGCGTCATTCATTCACCAATCGTTCGTCACCTCGTACCCCAGCCTGACCAGCAAATCTCCAGCCACCTCTTTGAACAGCCGCTTGTGTTGGTCGGTGAAGTATTGGCGCCACCCGCCAACCTGCCCAGAGCGGAAGGTGTGACTCTTCTTGGGTTGGATAGCCTCCACCAACGCGGACAGCGCCCTCTGACGCGGCGTGGGAATCTGGTAACCGGTCTTTTCTACCTCGTCGAGCATGGCGTTCAGGGTTACATCTCGCTGCTGGATCAAGTCCTCGAAGCGGATACACATCACGCCAGGCGTCGCTAACCACGCAAACACGCCCTCGTAACGCTGCTTCACGCTGACCATTTTCAAGCCCTCTTCGTCAATGCCCGTGATGGCGACTTTCAACCTGGCATCGAAGTCAGGCAGGGATTGGTAAAAGTCATGCATCCCGTGTTCCTCATGCATTTCGGTAGCAAAGAACACTTGTGAAACGAGCATATCCCTCGGGTCGCGGTAAATGAAGTAGTTCACGCGGCCGGGCCGGGTCAGGAAAGAAACGTTTTCCGGCGTTGCCTCCACATAGCCCCAGCCGATGACCCCGTGCGGGATGCGGGTCAATTCCTCCAACACCTCTTCATCTTTCTTCCTTCTCCCCTCTTTCGTGATCGTCCGAATCGGCTCCGCCTCCACATAACGATAGGGCATGATTCGACAGAAACCGTTCAACACCTGCAACAGCAAATGCGACCCGCTCTTCGGTTTCGCGTTGCCAAAGATGGGCGGGGCTTCATCGAAGGTCAGGCGCTTCCAACGCGCCATGGCTTGCGCAGTTTTTCCAATGGGACGGAACGCGCGGCGCAGGTTTTGGGTCAGTTTCATTCGGTCACCGTGGAAAGTAGACAGGTAGACACGTAGACAAGTAACTGATAAGCCGTAACTCGTATCTCCCTATTCCTACCTCGCATCATTCGTCGTTCACCCGCCTCAACTTCATCAACGAAGGCTTCTCGCTTTCGTACACGCGCTTCACCCCATCGCCCAGTGCAGCCTCGGTGACGCGAATGTACTTGACCAATTTCTCGAAACCGCCCGGCTCCACCGAAGCGGCCTGGTCGCTGCCCCACATGGCACGGTCGAGGGTGAGATGACGTTCCACCATGCACGCGCCCAGCGAAACCGCCACTGCCGAAGGCACCAACCCTACCTCATGGCCTGAATAGCCAATCGGGTTGCGCGGGAATTCTTTGCGCAGCGTCTCGATCATCTTGAGATTCAATTCTTCCGGCTCGCAGGGATAGGTGCTGGTACAGTGCATGATGACCAGATTGTCTTCGCCCACTACGTTCACCGCTTTGTGGATTTGTGCCATCGTGGACATGCCGGTCGAAATAATGAGCGGCTTGCCGGTCTGGCGAGCATAACGCAGCAGGCTGTGGTCCGTAAGCGAAGCAGACGGAATCTTATATGCCGGCGTGTCGAACTTCTCCATGAAATCTACCGCCGGCTCGTCCCATACCGAAACCATCCAGGGAATACCCTTGGAGGCGCAGTAACGGTCAATCTCGCGGTATTGTTCCTCGGTGAACTCCACCTTGTAGCGATAATCGAGGTAGGTGATGTAGCCCCATGGCGTCTCGCGCATCTGCTTCTTCTGCGCCTCAGGAGTCGAGACCTCGGGAGTGCGCTTTTGGAACTTGACCGCATCCACGCCGGCGCGTACCGCGGCGTCTATCATTTGTTTCGCGATGTCCAAATCGCCGTTGTGGTTGATACCGATCTC
>DAOUCM010000037.1:0-7776 GCA_034431895.1 Anaerolineales bacterium | reverse complement strand
GCCGTCTCGGGGAAAAGAGACGGCGCGCAAGGCAAAAGGCCCCTGGCAGGCTTCGTCTCCTTTCCAAATTCCTCCCCTCTCCCTCTGGGAGAGGAAAAGGGTGAGGGCGGGGGGCAAAAGCGTTTCCACTTTTACCCGGCAGGACGGGTCAGAGACCTGTCCCACTGTCCTGCCGCCATGCAAATCTGTTTAGGCGGTCAGGCTTCGGAGAGATGATGTCAGTATAGCAGAAAAGGGCCAGGAGATGAAGTGACAAAGGTCACCCTGGCTGTAGGGAATCTCCCGACAAGACGAGCAAATTCGTGCCGCTGAGCCAGCGGCAAATCTCTTGGCGGTTGCCAGCCATCCACTTCGTGGTGATCTACCGTGAGCGGAGACCACGAAGCGTACAGAAAGGGGAAGCAATCTCCAGGCCTGCGAAGGGATTGCTTCGGCGGCTACCGCCTGGCAATGACAATGTGGCTATTTTTCCAGCGCTTCCCAGGCCCAACTGAGGGCGGCCATCATGGTCGGGAAGCCGAGGGTGTTGATGCCGAGGGTGAGGGCGTGTTCGATTTCGGCGGGGGTGGCTCCAGCGGCCAGGGCGCGGTGAACATGGGACTGAACGCCGCTTTTCGAGCCGCGCGCCGCGGCCATGCCCAACTTGACGAGTTCGCGGGTCTTTTCATCCAGCGGGCCGCTCTCGGCGGCGGTTTTGCCGAGCGCTTCGTAGGCGGCGTAGAGTTGGGGGTGCTTTTCCTGGAATTTGCGGTAGTTTTTGGGTAGGGCGGTCACAAAAGCCTCCTTTTGGGGGTGGGGCGTAAGTCAAAAACTTGCGCTACGCAGGGCAGAATGAATTCCGCGTTTATCGCCTCATCGGTGGTAATACGCTACTCACCTGGCGGGAACGCTTAGCAAATGACAGGTGTCATTGAGCGAAACGAGGGTGAAGTCTTCTTCTTCGACCTCGAAGACGTTGATGGCACAGGTGTCTTGCTTGATGCGCCAGAAGCGTTCGTTCCCCAATCCCAATATGCCCAACAGGATGATGCGATTGATGACGGTATGTCCGACCAGGACGATGGTCTCTTTGGGATGACGAGCCGCCAGGTCTTTCACGGCTGCCATTGCCCGTTGACGCAGCGCCTCCAGGGTCTCTCCATTCGGAATGTGCGCTAGATGTGGCCGGTTGTACCAAGCGTCTACAATTTCGGGCCACTGCTGGTGGGCTTCCTGTGGGGAAAGGCCCTGCCATGCGCCGTAGTCAATGTCTGCCAAGCCTGCGTGTGGTTGCACAGTCAGGCCAAAGTGTTTGGCAATGGCTTTGGCTGTTTCGACTGCCCGCGAAAGCGGACTGGAATAAATGGCGGTGGGTTTCCAGGTGTTTGCTATCCGCCGACCGGTCGCCTCGGCCTGTGCCAGGCCGGTCTCGTTGAGTGGAACGTCTGCGCGACCGCGAAAGCGCTCGATGCGGTTCCACTCTGTTTGTCCGTGACGAACCAAAATGATTTCGGTCATTGTTGCTTTCCTTAATGATGCACGATCATCTCAATCAATTGAAGTGCAGGGTGGTCTGGGTTTGCTCAGCAAGCCTGCCCCCCGCTTCTCCCCTTTTCGTGAGAAGATGCAAAATACATATGAACCGCTCCTGTCATTCGAAGAAGAGCAGGAGCGGTCCTATCGAATTATCTGCCTATCGCACGAAGGCCTGTCGCCCGGCATAGGTCGCTGCATTGCCCAATTCTTCCTCGATGCGCATCAATTGATTGTACTTCTCCACACGCTCGCCGCGGCAAGGCGCGCCAGTCTTGAGGTGACCGGTGGACATAGCGACTGTCAGATCGGCGATGAAACTATCCACTGTTTCACCAGAGCGATGCGATACCATTGCGCCCCAACCGGCTTTATACGCCATTTGGATGGCAGCCATCGTCTCAGTCAGTGAGCCGATCTGGTTGAGTTTGATCAACACAGCGTTGGCTACGTTCTGTTCGATACCACGCGCGATACGCTCGACATTGGTCACGAACAAATCGTCTCCAACCAATTCGATTTTGCTGCCCAGGGTCTGGTTGAGCAATTTCCAGCCATCCCAGTCGTCTTCGGCCAAGCCATCTTCCAGCACAACGATTGGATATTTCTCGCCCCATGACTTCCAGATGTCCACCAATTCGGCAGAGGTGACTTTGCGGCCCTCGGTGCGCAAATGATACAAGCCATCCTCGAAAATGCTGCTGGTGGCCGGGTCGAGCGCTAGCGCCACCTGCTCGCCGGGTTTGTAGCCGGCTTTTTCGATGGCTTTCAAAATCAGTTCGACTGCGTCCGCATTTTTCTTGAGCGCTGGGGCAAAACCGCCCTCGTCGCCTACGCCAGTGGAGTAGCCGCCGTCCTTCAGCACGCCTTTCAGCGCATGGTAGATCTCGCTGCCCCAACGCAAAGCCTCGCGGAAGGTGGGCGCTCCCAGCGGAGCAATCATGAATTCTTGGAAATCCGTGCCTTGCCAGTTGGCATGGACGCCGCCGTTCAAGATGTTGAACATCGGCACCGGCAGGGTTTTTGCGCCGATCCCGCCCAGGTAACGATAGAGCGGCAGGCCAGCCGATTCAGCAGCGGCGCGCGCCACAGCCAAACTAACGCCCAAGATGGCATTTGCGCCAAACTTGCTCTTGTTGGGCGTGCCGTCCAGCGCCAGCATTTCGGCATCCACAGCCGCCTGATCGAAGGCGTCCATATAGAACAAGGCTTCGGCAATTTCGTTGTTCACGAATTCAACCGCTTTCAGCACGCCTTTGCCGCCATAACGGGCCTTGTCGCCATCGCGCAATTCGAGCGCCTCGTGAACGCCGGTGGAGGCGCCCGAAGGCACTGCCGCGCGCCCAAATGCGCCGTCATCCAATAGAACTTCCACTTCTACGGTGGGATTGCCGCGCGAATCCAAAATTTCGCGGGCGTGTACAGATTCAATGTGACTCATAGTTTTCTCCTGATGTGTAGCCATGCCATTTTTTCGATTGTCCCTCGAGCAGGTTGGCCCAAGCAACTGATAGCATGACTTCCTTCTGCGTTACGTAAGGGCTGTGACTGCAAGAAGCCCCGTTCACTTCGTGAATGAGGTGATTCTAAGACCAGACAGAAATCGCGTCAAGTTTGTGCTTTTTTAGGGGCGTAAAAAACTTGTCTGATATGAAAAGGCGTGCTATAATCCGCCTTTGCGTTACCAAGTAGGCTTATATTCATTCGAGTAAGGAAGAACGACATGACAGACCAGATTTTGAAGGCTGTGGAAGCCTCGGCGAATGCCAACATTCCACAACTCCATCCCGGCGATATGGTGAGTGTACACGTCAAAATCAAAGAGGGTGATCGCGAGCGCATTCAGGAGTTCAAAGGCACCGTCATCCGCTTGCGCAAGGGCGGCAATGAATCGAATTTCACTGTCCGTCGCATTGCGAGCAATGGTATTGGTGTGGAGCGCACTTTTTTGCTGCGTTCCCCCAGGCTCGATAAGATCGTGGTGGAGCGCCATTCACAAGTACGCCGCGCGCAGTTGTACTTCATGCGCGAGCGCACAGGCAAGTCAGCGCGCCTGAAGCAAAAGTTCGATTGATTTCTGGCGTCCTATATCCAGACCCCAAAGGCTGTTCAGGCCTTTGGGGTCTATTTTCTACACGAGGTGAATATGCCTCCCTTGATTGGTATTACGACCAACCAGAGCAAAAACCAGGACAACTTGCCATCTGTCATGCTCTTACAGGCGTATGTCGGCGCCGTGATGCAAGCCGGCGGCGCAGCGGTTCTGATTCCTTCCATGCTGGCGGAATGGGGGTGGGAATCTGTTTACGAGCGGGTGGATGGCCTGCTCTTTTCCGGGGGGGCTGACCTGGCGTTGGATTTGTTCGACGGGCAGCCCCATCCGCGCGTCTATGGCGTGGACCCGCTGCGGGATTCCGTTGAATTGAGTTTGTTCCGCGCTGCCATCCGAGACGGCAAACCCCTGCTCGGTATTTGTCGCGGCATCCAACTCGTCAATGTTGCCTTGGGGGGAACGTTGTACACGCACCTCCGCGACCAATTCCCCAACGCGCTCGACCATGACTACCCCGGCAACTTACGCACGGCGCTGGTTCACGAGGTGCGCTTGGAGGCAGGGACGCGCCTGGCTAGCATCGTTGGCGAAGCGGTTTTGCGCGTCAATAGCCTGCATCATCAGGGTTTGAAGGATATTGCCCCCGCTTTGCGTGTCACGGCCTATGCTCCCGATGGCTTGGTCGAAGCGGTCGAACTCCCCGACCATCCCTTTGCGTTGGCGGTGCAATGGCACCCTGAATGGTTGACCGACCAGCAGCCGACCCGCAACTTGTTCCAAGCCTTCGTGCAGGCGGCGCATGAGGCAGGATGACGATTGCCGGCGGATTTCGAGAGAAACATGTCGAGGCCTGTGCAAACCCAACCCATCGGCGTATTCGACTCTGGCGTAGGTGGCTTGTCGGTGCTGCGCGCTATGCGTGCGCTGATGCCCGAAGAAGAGATGCTTTATTTCGCCGATCAGGGACATGTGCCGTATGGGCCGCGTCCGTTGGAGCAGGTGCGCGAATTTTCGGAGGCAATTAGTCGTTTTTTGCTTGCCCGCGGTGCCAAGTTGATTGTGGTGGCCTGCAATACGGCCTCGGCGGCGGCTTTGCATTCCCTCAGAGAAATGTTTCCATATACGCCTTTCGTGGGTATGGAACCGGCCGTCAAGCCGGCAGCCGAGCAAACCCGTACCGGCGTAGTGGGTGTGCTGGCGACGCCTGCTACCTTCCAGGGCGCGCTCTATGCTTCGGTGCTGGAGCGTTTTTCCCACGGTGTGACGGTCTTGCAAGATACCTGCCCGGGCCTGGTGGGGCAAATCGAGCGCGGCGATTTGGAGGGGCCGGCCACGCGCGCTATCCTTGCTTCGGCGTTGCGCCCCATGCTGGAAAAAGGCATTGATACCGTCGTCTTGGGCTGTACCCACTATCCTTTCGTGATTCCTCTTATCGAGCAGATGGTGGGAGAAAACGTCCGGGTGATAGACCCCGCCCCGGCGGTGGCGAAGCAGGCTAAACGTCTGCTCGAAGCGAAGGGGGAAAAACGCCCGGCTGGAGGGCGCGGCGCTTTGCAGTTCTTCACCTCGGGAAATGTAACCGCTTTCCAGTCCCTCCTGCCTCGTCTACTTGGAGAAGGAGGACCCGTGCGAGGCGTCACCTGGCATCCCACAGTGGGATTGCAGGAGAGTAATGGGGTAAGTTGACCTGGCTGAGATGCAGTCTTTACAGGCGCATAGGCAAGTCTGATACAATACTGAACATGTGGCTTCGTTTGTCCCGCATGTGGACAGTTTTATGGAAGGGCAGGGGGCGTGCGCTGGTCTTTCTCTCGATTGCTTTGGCGTTGTTTGCGGCATGGATTTTTAGCGGCTTGCCTTCCCTCGATTCCTTGCCCGAGCGCCTCCACCAGCCGAGCATTCGCATCACCGACCGTGAAGGGCGCGTACTGTATGAGTTGCTCCCGCCAGAAGAGGGAAGACATGCGGTCGTTTCCTTCGAGGTCATTCCGCAGTGCATGAAAGACGCCACCGTTGCTGTAGAAGATAAAAATTTCTACCAACACCCAGGCGTGGACTTGAGTGGAATCTTGCGCGCGCTGTGGCTCGATTTGCGCGGCGGCCAAATCATCTCTGGCGGCAGCACCATTACCCAGCAGGTAGCGCGCAACTTGCTGCTCGAGCCGCACGAGCGTTTCGAGCGCAGCCTGCGCCGCAAACTGCGCGAAGCCGCCCTGGCCTGGCTGCTGGAGCGGCGTTACTCCAAAGACGAAATTCTGGCGCTCTACCTCAACCAGATGTATTACGGTGGCCTGGCTTATGGTATAGAAGCCGCCTCACAGACGTATTTTGGCAAGTCTGTTTCTGACCTTCTCCTGCCTGAATGTGCTTTGTTGGCCGGCCTTCCGCAAGCGCCCGGCTTGTATAACCCTTATACACATCCCGACCTGGCCAAAGAACGCCAGACTGTGGTGCTGGGTTTGATGCGGCAACAAGGATACCTCAGCGCCCAACAAGAGCAAGACGCTCTTGCCGCGCCGTTGAGTTTCAACCCTGCTCCTTATCCTATCCAGGCGCCGCATTTTGTTTGGCTCATCGAAGACCAACTCGACCAACTTTTCCTGGAAGGCCAACTCGACCTGCATCGAAGCCTGGTGGTTCGCACGACGCTCGACCTGGACGCTCAACGAGTGGCTGAGGCGGTCATTACGCGCCATCTTGCCCGATTGCGGGCGCAAAGCGGCGGTCTCAGCCGCCATGTGGACAATGCGGCCCTGGTGGCGCTCGACCCGCGCAACGGGGAAGTGCTGGCGTTGGTCGGCAGCGTGGACTACTTCGACGCCTCTATTCATGGCGCAGTGAACATGGCCGCCTCGCCGCGTCAGACTGGCTCTGCTTTCAAGCCTTTTCTCTACGCCCTGGCGCTCGACCCTGCGCGTCCCTCTCCCTGGACGGCTGCTACCGTTATCTTGGACGTGTCCACCACCTTTACCACCCGCGACGGCGCCCCCTATACCCCGCTCAATTATGACTATCAGGAACATGGACCGGTCTCGGTGCGCGAGGCGCTGGCCTCCTCTTTGAACGTCCCGGCGGTCGTGACGCTGCAAGAAGTGGGCATCGAACCGACCATTGAACTGGCAACCCGCCTTGGCATGACCACGCTGTCGAATCCGCAGGATTATGATTTGTCGCTGGCATTAGGCGGCGGACAGGTTAGCCTGCTGGAACTTTCTGCGGCTTATGCTGCTTTTGCCAATCGCGGCGTCTATCGTGGTATCCAGACTCTGCTCGAGGTCCGTGATGCTGAGGGGAACTTGCTCTATACGCCGCCGCAGCGCACCCCTCTCCAGGTATTCGATCCGCGTGTGGCCTGGTTGATCAGCGACATCTTGAGCGACGACGAGGCGCGCGTCACCGGCTTTGGACGAAACAGCACGCTAAAACTCGACCGTACCGCTGCCGTCAAGACCGGCACCACCACTAACTTTCACGACAACTGGACGATTGGTTACACTCCCAGTTTGCTGGTCGGCGTGTGGGTAGGCAACAGCGACTATCAGCCCATGCGCGATGTCAGCGGTTTGACCGGCGCCGCTCCCATCTGGCACGATACCATGCGCGGCCTCTTGCAGGGACAGCCCAACCAGCCCTTCGAGCGGCCCCCCGATATGTTGCGTTTGGCGGTTTGCGACCTTTCTGGCCTGCTCCCCACTCCGGCTTGCCAACACATCCGCCAGGAATGGTTCATCCCCGGCACGCAGCCCACCCGGCTCGATAACGTCTACGTCCAGGCGGGTTTCGATCCGTTGACGAGCCTGCCGCTGGTGGTGCTGGACTTGCCTCCGCAGGCCTATCCGTGGGCGCGTGCCAATGGCTTGCCGCTGCTGGCCGAGGATGGCGGGGTCTCTGCGGCAGATCAAGCGGTTTCCCTTATTTTGACCTCTCCACGCCCCAACACGACGTACCGGTTGACCTCCAGCATAGCCGCCTCGGCCCAGCAATTGCTCCTCGAAGCGCTGGCTGAGCCGGCTGTCCATCCAGTTACTTTTTGGGTGGATGGCCGTTGGCAGGCCACTGTTTCTGAGCCGCCCTATCAGGCTTGGTGGCCTTTGCAGGTGGGCGTTCACACGATTTGGGCGCAGGGAAGGGTGGACGGCCAGACCATCCAGAGCGAGGCCGTTCAAATTACTGTTGTTGGAGAATGATGTATCTCGTTAGCGCTTCCAAGA
>DAOUCM010000036.1:0-5633 GCA_034431895.1 Anaerolineales bacterium | reverse complement strand
ATCCTGCGTGCCACCGACCTTTGGTTGGTTCGCCCAGGCAGAGCCTGGTGATACAGAGCCTGGGGATACGCTGTTTGCGCCTGGAGGCGGCTTCCCGCCGGAGCCGCAAGGAAGGTTACCGAATTGTTTTGTTAAACTCCATCAACTGTAGGTGAAACAAGTGCCCAGGGAGCAGGCAACCGCCGCCCAAACTAGCGTAATTCGAGGCAAGCCAGATTTGTGCGGACGATGCAACCCGAGCGGGGCGCTGAACACTTGTCATTTCGGGCCTGTTTGCGGTATAAGTCCTGGGTATCCTTACGTAAAGAAGGGGGGATGCGGGATGGCACGCTCGAAACACCCCGCGCCCCGCTTTTTTATTGACACGCCGGCAGGCGTGGGATGCTGAAACTTTACCTTTAGGAGAAAAAATGGGTCTCAAACCTGATCATTGGATCCGCAAAATGGCGCTCGAACACAGGATGATCGAGCCGTTCGTAGAAAGCCAGGTACGAAACGGCGTCATTTCTTATGGCGTGTCGTCCTATGGCTACGATATCCGAGTGGCCGATGAATTCAAGATTTTTACTAATGTCTATTCCGCCGTGGTGGACCCCAAGAACTTCGACCCCAAATCCATGGTGGATTTCAAGGGCGAGGTGTGTGTGATTCCTCCCAACTCGTTTGCGCTGGCGCGCACGGTGGAATATTTCCGCATCCCGCGCAAGGTGCTGACGGTGTGTGTGGGGAAGTCCACATACGCGCGCTGCGGTATCATCGTCAACGTCACGCCCTTCGAACCACAATGGCGGGGCTTCGTCACACTCGAAATCTCGAACACGACCCCGCTCCCGGCCAAAATCTATGCCAACGAGGGCATCGCGCAGGTGCTGTTCTTCGAGGCCGACGAGGAATGCGAAGTGTCCTACGCCGACAAGAAGGGCAAGTATCAAGAACAGCAGACGATTGTGCTGCCGAAGTTGTAAAGGACTGTTCTCGGCTTAGCCTCTCAATTTGGCGCCTAGTTCGCGCTCCAGCCGCCTGACGATCTTGTTGCGGATGTCGGCGGCTTCTTTGTCGGTGAGGGTCTTTTCGGCCTGGTAGGTCAGGCTGTAGGCCAGCGACTTTTTGCCGGCGCCGATTTGTTCACCGCGATAGACATCGAACAATTGGACGGCGGTCAGCACTTTGCCGCCGGTCTGGCGGATGAGCGCCTCGACTTTCGCCGCCGGGATGGATTCGTCCAGGATCAGGGCGATGTCTTCCAGCACGGGCGGGACTTCGGGGATGGGGGTCAGCGCATAGTCGGCAGAGACGGCGGTGCGCAGGGCGTTCAGGTCGAATTCGGCCACCAGCACGGGCGGCTCGCCAAATTCGTATTTGTCCTTGACCAGGGGATGCAGTTCGCCGAACACGCCGATGGTTTGCCCGCCGGCCTGGATTTCGGCGGCCTTGCCGGGGTGGAGGTACTCAACGGAGCCGGCCGGGGCGTAGACGATGTCCCTTAAACGGAGGCCGCTCAAAAGGAGTTCGAGGCGGCCTTTCAGGTCGTAGAAGTCCAACACGCGGCTGGTCTTTTCGTCCCAGGCGGTCTCGTCCCGCAGGCCGGTCATCGCGATGGCCAGTTTGCGTAGTTCGTCGGGCAAAGCCTGCCCTGAGCCTGTCGAAGGGTCGCCCGCTACAGGCTGAAAGACCGGGCCAATCTCGAACAGCGCCAGTCCGTTGCGCCCTGGCCTGGCTGCCAGGGCAGGCAGGCGGGCGTTGCGTTCCAGGCTGTCTAGCACGGAGGCCAGCAAACTGCGGCGCAGGATGCTCTTTTCGGGGGCGATGGGATTGGCAATTTTTACGGCCGGGCCGCTCACGCCCAGGCGGGCTTCGTTTTCGGCGGAGGTGAGGCGGTAACTGACAATTTCCTGGAAGCCGAGGGCCACCAATTTATCGCGCAGGGCTTCTTCCCACTCGTGGAGCGGGTTGCCGGTCTGCGGCGGGAGGGCGTCGGCCATGCGGGTTTCGGGGATGTTCTCGTAACCGTACAGGCGGGCGATTTCCTCCAGCACGTCGGCCAGACCGACCACGCCTTCGCCGATGTCCATGCGATGAGGCGGGGTTTGGACGATGACCTTTTCGCCCTCCACCTTGCATGCGAACTCGACCCGTCCCAACAAGTCGGCGATTTCCTGCGCCGAAAGCCGGATGCCCAGCAGCCGCTCGACATCCCGCGGCGTGACTTCTACCGTCGGGTCGTGCGGTGGCAGGGGGTACTCGTCCACCAGGCCGGGTGCAATGACTCCGCCCGTCCAGGCCGCCATGTATTGCAAACCGAGGCGCACGCCCTGGTCGGCCAGGGCCGGATGCACGCCGCGCGAGAAGCGGAAAGAGGCCTCGCTGGGCAGGTTGTGTTGGGCTGCCGTGCGGCGGATGTTGATGAAGTTCCAGGCCGCGCCTTCGAGCAGCACGTTGCGGGTCTTTTCGGTGATTTCGGATTCTTGCCCGCCCATTACGCCCGCAATCGAGAGCGGCCCGGCGGCGTCGCATACCAACACGTTGAGCGGGCTGAGGCTGCGCTCTACACCGTCGAGGGTGGTCAGTTTTTCACCCTGGCGGGCGGCGCGGGTGGAGATGACCACCGCTTTGCCCTTGGCGCGTTCGACCAGCACATCGTAGTCGAAGGCGTGCAGCGGTTCGCCCAGTTCGAGCATGGCGTAGTTGGTGGCGTCTACCAGGGCGTTGATGGGGCGCATTCCGGCCAGCCGCAGGCGGCGTTGGATTTTATAGGGGCTGGGTTTGGATTGGACGTTCCGAATCAGCCCCAGCACGAAGCGCGGATTCAAGGCCGGGTCGCTGATCTCGATGCTGACCAGCCCCTCGATCGGACTCCCCTCGGCCTGATACCGTATCTCGGGCTTTTTCAACGGCCGATGGGTCAATGCCGCCAACTCGCGGGCCACGCCCAGCACGCTGGCGCAGCGCGCCATGTTGGGCAAAATGGAAATGTCCAGCACGGCGTCGCCCATGTAGTCTACCAGGGGCATACCTGTGGGCGCGTCCTCATCCAGGATGATGATGCCTTCGTGTTCCTCGGAAATGCCCAATTCCTTCTCCGAGCAGACCATCGAGTACGATTCCACGCCGCGGATCTTGGTGCGTTTGAGGGTGGTCAGCACCAGACCCTCGGCGTGACCGTCGTAGAGCGTAGCGCCTTCTTTGGCATAGGCGGCTTTGATGGGTTTGGACAGTTTGCCGAGGCCCTTGTACTCGAACAGGTTGGGCGCGCCGGTCAAGACGATGTGTTGGTTTTCGCCGTCGAACAGGTCGCATAGCACCAGCCGGTCGGCGTTGGGGTGCGGCATCACTTCGCGGATTTCGGCCACTACCAGTTTGTCGCGCTGCCATGCAATGCCGCTGGTCTTGAACTCGTGCCGGGCAGAAGGTTCGGGCATAGGCAGGCCCACGTAGCGGATTTCGTCCACTTCCAGGCCGGCCAGCGTCAATTTGCGGGCGATGTCTTCGACGGTGAGGCCGTCAATGTTTACAAAGTCATTTAACCAAGATAATGGTAATTTCATGGAAAACTCCTGTTCAGAGAGTAGAGAGTAGATGATTAGAGAGTAGATGATTAGAGAGTAGTATTTTCGAGATCCGTCGAGTCATCGAAGGCGTTGGTTTCATAGGGTTCAGAGTCTTCACGGACGGCGTAGTTTGCGCCGGGTTCGTTGGCGCCCTGTTTGCTTTTCTTGAGATAGCCGATGTAACCATTCAACATCTTGTCGATTTCTTCGCCTTCGCTTTCCAATTCTTTGTAAAGCGATTCGGGGATGAAGTCTACCTCAAAGGCAAAAATCAAGTGGCTGAGGGTTTCTTCCAGCGAACCTCGGGCGTTGTAACAAAACCGCACGTTGTCCTGATAGTAGAAACGACCATACCCTTCGGCAATATTGGCGGAGATGCTCAAAGAGGAACGTCGTAGTTGCTGATTCAAGTTCCACTTTTCTTCGGGCGGCAACTCAGGCAAAACGCGCTTGTAAATTGCCAACGCAAAATCCTTTGCCCGTACCCACACTTGCAATCGTTTCAATCCTTGAATGCTCATTCCTTTCTCCTTGCTCACTTCTTCTTCCATGCTCTCTTTCTCTACTCTCTACTCTCTACTCTCTATTCTCTACTCTCTATTCTCTATTCTCTACTCTCTATTCTCTCGACTAAAACTGTTCCAAAAACCTCACGTCATTTCCCCAGAAATAACGGATGTCGGTGATTTTGTTGCGCAGCATCAACTGGCGCTCTGGTCCCATGCCGAAGGCGTAGCCGGTGTAGCGTTTGGGGTCATAGCCGCCGTTTTGCAGCACGATGGGATGCACCATGCCGCAGCCCAAAATTTCCAGCCAGCCGGAATTCTTGCAGACCGAACAACCCTTGCCGCCGCACACGAAGCATTCGATGTCCATCTCGGCGCTGGGCTCCGTGAATGGAAAGTACGAGGCGCGGAAGCGGGTGCGGGCGCCCTGTCCGAACATGCGCCGGGCGAAATCGGAGAGCGTCCCTTTCAGGTCGGCAAAGGTGATGTGTTCGCCTACAGCCAATCCCTCCACCTGGTTGAACTGGACCTCGGAGCGGGCGGTGATTTGCTCGTTGCGGAAGCACATGCCGGGCAGGGCGATGCGGATGGGCGGCGGGTTGTCGGGATTTTTGGCAGAGGCCTCCCGCATGGCGCGGATCTGTCCCGGTGAGGTGTGGGTGCGCAGCAAAATCGGGTTGTCGCCGCGCTCGCCGGCCTCGATGAAGAGCGAATCCTGCATTTCGCGGGCCGGATGATGCGGCGGGAAGTTGAGCGCCTGGAAGTTGACCTCGTCCGTTTCGACCTCGCGGGAGGTGTAGACCTGAAAGCCCATCTCGGCCAGAATGGCTAGCACGCGGCGCAGTTGCTGGGTGGAGGGGTGCAAGCGGCCAACGCGGATGCGGCGGCCGGGCAGGGTCACATCCAATTGCTCTTCTTCCAGCGATTTCGACAGCAGGGCCGCCTTGACGGCCTCGATTTGCCTGGTCAACGCCGCTTCCAGCGTCATTTTGACTCGGTTGGCGGCCTGCCCGACGGCCGGGCGTTCCTCTTTCGAGAGGCTTCCCAGGCTCGAAAAGACCTGCATCAAGGCCGAACTGCGGCCCAGGTGCTTCACCCGCCAGGCTTCCAGCGCGTCCTGATCGGTCGCTGCGCCGAGCGCGTCCAGGGCGGTTTGTTCGATTTGCTTCAATTTGTCTAGCATACCTGCCTCCTCAGATGAGAGAGAATAGGGATGGGGAAGAAGCCACTGTTCTCTACTCTTCTCTACTCTCTACTCTTCTCTACTCTCTACTCTCTACTCTCTAGTTTCTGAAAACAAAATCCTCCCATCCACTATGGGACGGGAGGGAGTTCCCGCGGTACCACCCAAATTAGCCTTTTCAGGCTCGCTTGTCGCCGACCAACATCGGCTCTCCTTCTAACGTCGGAGTCACGGTTCGGACTACACAACGAGGCGCGCCTTCACCCGAACGGCTCAAGAGGGAACTTCGATTGGGTTCGACCGAGCGCAGGTTTCAGCCTAGCCTTGCGCCTCTCTGACGGCCTCTGCCAGTCTACTTTCCTCTGTCACAGCCTTTGCATTATGCAGGCAATTATC
>DAOUCM010000035.1:0-2506 GCA_034431895.1 Anaerolineales bacterium | reverse complement strand
CGTCACGCCGAAGGTTGGAAGAAGTACACCCAGAAAGAGATCAAACCCAGCCAATGGGACATCTTCAAATATACCCTCGTCAGCAGGCTGTTTGGCTTCACGTTTGGCATCAAACTCATGGAACGCGGGGAAGAAAAAGCCCAGGGCAACTATTCCCTCTTGAAGGGAAAAATCCCCGAAATCGAACAATGGGTGCATGATGAGGAAATCCACGAGCAAAAATTGATCGGCATGTTGGACGAGGAACGGCTGCGCTACGCCGGCTCGGTGGTGCTGGGCCTGAACGATGCCCTGGTCGAACTCACCGGCGCGCTCGCGGGATTGACGCTGGCCCTGCAAAACGGAAAGTTGATTGCGCTTTCAGGCCTCATCACAGGCATCGCCGCCTCGCTTTCGATGGCCGCATCGGAGTACCTTTCCACCCGTTCCGAAAAGACAGAGAAGCATCCCGTCCGCGCTGCGATCTATACGGGCATTGCGTATATCGTTACAGTGGCCTTACTGGTGCTGCCCTACCTGTTGAGCCCCAACACCTACATTGCCGACCTCATCATCGCGTTGCTCACGGCGGTCGCCATCATTGCGATCTTCAACTACTATATTTCCGTCGCCAAGGACGAACCCTTCCGCGCCCGTTTCATAGAGATGGCGACGTTGAGTCTCAGTGTGGCGGCGTTCAGTTTTGGCATTGGCTATCTCATCCGCGTATGGCTGGGGATAGACGTGTAGGACGAAATTCATTTTGTCCCATAAACCGCTATGAAAATTTTAACGGTAGACATCGGCACCGGCACGCAAGACATCTTCTTGTACAACACCCAACTGCATATCGAAAACGGCTTCAAACTGGTCGTCCCCTCGCCCACCATGAACGTTCACCGGCGGGTCAAGGAGGCCACTCGGGCGCGTGCGCCCATCCTGCTGAGCGGTGTGATGATGGGAGGCGGGCCGTCGGCTTGGGCGGTACAGGAACATCTGCGGGCCGGCTTGCCCGTCTATGCCACGCCCTCGGCCGCCCAAACGCTGGATGATGAACTGGACAAAGTGCGGGCCTTGGGCGTCGAAATCGTCTCGGACGACAAAGCCGCCGCCCTGCCCGATTCCGTCCAGCGCATCGAACTCCGCGACCTGGACCTGCCAGCCATTCATGGAGCGTTTTCCCGCCTCGGCGTTTCCCTGTCCGACCTGGCGGCTGTTGCGGTGGCCGTCTTCGACCATGGGAATGCGCCGCCGGGCATTTCTGACCGCCAGTTTCGCTTCGATTACCTGGATGAACGCATCCGCGCCAGGAATTCCCTTTCGGCCTTTGCTTTTCGGCCAGAAGACATCCCGCCGGCCATGACGCGCTTGCAGGCCGTGGCCCGCTCGGCCGGCGGCCTGGACTGCCCGCTGGTGGTGATGGACACCGCGCCTGCCGCCGTTCTGGGTGCGACCTTCGACCCTGTGGTGGCAAGCCGCGCGCGCAAGATCATCGTCAATGTGGGCAACTTCCACACGCTGGCATTTCGGCTGGGTGAGGCGGGCATCGAGGGCTTGTTCGAGCATCACACCGGCGAGATTGACTTGCCCAAACTGGAGACTCTGCTGCGCCGTTTAGCCGATGGCTCGTTGAAACACGAGGATGTCTTCGACGATATGGGGCATGGCGCGTTGATGTATTCGAACGAACCGTTCGAGTTTGGGAAGGATGCGTTCGATGTGGTGGTGACGGGGCCGAGGAGGAGTATGTTTTCCCTCACCCCCGGCCCCTCTCCCAAAGGGAGAGGGGAGAGTCTGCGACCATATTTTGCCGTCCCGTTTGGCGATATGATGATTGCGGGCTGTTTCGGCCTGCTGGCGGCCGCAGCGGAGGTTCTGCCCGATATAACGGAAGCCGTTTCCAGGTCCATGAAAGAAGCGGGGGCGGGACGTCCGCCGTGGGAGGCTGCCTGAAGAAAACGTCCCGAAGGTCTGTGTTGCTCTAACCTTCGGGACGGTGTTTTCCCTGGCGGGCGGTTAGCCCTTTTTCAGCACTGTCTTGAAAATCGTCTCTTGGGGAATCGGTTTGGTGCAGAAGAACCAGTCGTGGCAGGTCACGTCTTTCTCTTTGCCCTCCATACGGTCTTTCGCGACGCCGCAGGAACCGGCAGGCGGCACGATGACATCCTCGCCAGGCTGCCAGTCGGCAGGAGTGGCAATCGAGAAAGCGTCGGCGGTTTGCATGGCAATAAGGGCGCGGTAGAGTTCGTCGAAGTTGCGCCCCAGGCTGAGCGGGTAGTAGATGATGGCGCGGATGACGCCCTTCGGGTCGATGAAGAAGACGGCGCGCACGGCTTTGGTAGAACTTTCGCCGGGTTGGATCATGCCGTATTTCTTTGCCACTTCCATGGTGACGTCTTCGATGAGCGGGAACTTGACCTCGACATGCTTCATGCCTTTGTATTCGATTTTTTCCTGGATGGTGCGCAGCCAGGCAATGTGGCTGTAGAGGCCGTCTACCGAGAGGCCGACCAGTTTGCAATTGGCC
>DAOUCM010000034.1:0-3093 GCA_034431895.1 Anaerolineales bacterium | reverse complement strand
TCCCAGCGCAGGATTGGGAATTGGAAATCCGCAAGGCTGTGCGCGAGATAGTTTCCTGAAAGCGTTATAATAGCAACATAGTTCAGGAGAAAGACAATGACTACCCATCCTTCAATTTACGAAGAGAAAATCTTTCAGGAAATTCACCAGACACCTGATGAATATTTGCCAACATTGCTTGAGATTGTACGTCTGTTCCGCGAAACTGTGACGTTGAAACCTGCCGAGTTAAGTTTTCGCCAGGGATGGGAAGAAGCCATGAATGGCGAACTTCTCCCGTTGGATCAACTGTGGGAAGGCATCAATGCCGCAGAAGCCAGCGATTGAGATTTCTTTCACGCCAGAGTTCAAGCGCAACCTGCGTGGATTGAGCGTTATAATAGCGGTATGAAACAGGATTTAGTTCTCCAAGCCCTGAAACAAAAAAACATCGAGTTGACAAACAAATTCGGTGTGAAATCCTTGTTGCTGTTTGGCTCCGTGGCAAGGAATGAAGCCGCTTCCACCAGTGACGTGGATTTGCTTGTGGAGTTCAATCGCCCTGTGGGTTATTTCGGCTTGTTCGCTTTGCAGGATTATCTCGAAAAATTGCTCGGCTGCCCCGTTGACCTTGGGACTCCCGACAGCCTGAAGCCTTATATCAAAGAAAGCATCATGGGGGAGTTGATCCGTGTCACCTAGAGATTGGCGAGATCGGATTCGGGATATTCTGGAGGCGATTGCCGAAATCCAGCAATTCACGCGCGGCATGGATTATGAAACCTTCAAAGAGGATGATAAATCCATTCGGGCGGTGGAGATGAATTTCATCATCATTGGTGAAGCCGCAAATCAAATTCCTGAGGAAGTGCAAGAAAAATACACAGCGATTCCGTGGAACCTCATGCGCGCCATGCGGAATCGTATTGTGCATGTCTATTTCAAAGTTGACGAAAAACTGATGTGGGACACCATTCAAAACGACCTGCCTCCTTTGATACCTGAATTGGAAAGGCTGCTCTAAATTCATCCTTCATCATCCTGCATTCATCCGTATGGACAAACGCCCCCTCAAAGTCTTCCTCTGCCATGCCCACAGTGACCGCGACGCGGTCCAGACGCTCTATACCCGTCTCATCAAAGACGGCGTGGATGTATGGCTCGACAAAGCCAAACTCCTGCCAGGACAGGACTGGGAATTGGAGATTCGCAAAGCCGTGCGCGAGTCAGATGTAGTGGTGGTCTGCCTTTCGAAGCAATTCAATCAGGCGGGCTTTCGGCAAAAAGAAGTGCGGATTGCTTTGGATGAGGCGGAGAAACAGCCTGAAGGCGAGATTTTCATCATTCCCGCCCGCCTGGAAGAATGCAACACGCTCGAAAGCCTGCGGAGATGGCATTGGGTGGATTTGTTCGAACCCGACGGCTATGAAATGCTCATGCGCGCCTTGCGCGTGCGGGCGGAGCGAATCGGCGCGGTGTTACAGAAAAAGACCTGGCTGCCCACCCCGTCTGTGCCGCGAAAAACGATTACGCCTGCCGCCAGTAAACCTCCTAAAAAAACGCCGCCAGCGCCCGGCGCCGTTTCGCCTGACCTGGAACGAAAAAAATTGAGCGTGCAAGTCATCGTTGCCATCGTAGGCGCGGCGGCGACCATCCTGGCCGCTGTGCTGGGCAGCCTGCCCTGGGGAACATGGCTTGCGCCCGCAGGGGAAACTGCCGCGCCTGCATTCACGCAAACGACTGCGCTTGTAACAACGCGCATCTCCCCCGCCCTCACGCCTACTTTGATGCCTACGTCCACTCGCATCCCCACTGCCACTCCCTACCCGACCGAAATCGTTGATGCCAAAGGCGTCCCCATGCGTTTCGTGCCTGCGGGCGAATTTACGATGGGCAGCGAAAGAAGTGACAATGAGCGCCCTGTTCACACCGTTTATCTGGATGCCTTTTATATTGACAAGTACGAGGTGACCAATGCCTACTACCAAGCCTGTGTGGATGCCGGTGATTGCACTCCACCAGAATATACAAGTTCTTATACCCGTCCCCATTATTACGGTAATTTTGAGTTTGGTAGTTACCCTGTCATTTATGTGAGTCGAAATCAAGCCGAAACCTATTGTAAATGGCGGGGAGCAAGCCTGCCCACTGAAGCTCAATGGGAAAAAGCTGCGCGAGGTATTGATGGGCGTACCTATCCTTGGGGTGAAAATATTACTTGCCATGATGCCAATTTTTATTATTACAAGCGATATATTTATGGTCACTTTTACTGTGTGGGCGATACCATCACCGTTGGCTATCATGATGAAGAAACCCCTTTTGGCATCTATGATATGGCTGGAAACGTTTGGGAATGGGTTGCAGATTGGTATTCAGCCACTTACTACCAAAATTCACCTTCTTCCAATCCTACGGGACCTGCTTCAGGAGAATATCACGTAGTGCGAGGTGGCTCTTGGAACAGCGATCACCGCGAACTGGTATCGTCTAATCGCAGAGTGATGACAAATCCCTTCGGCGGCATTGCTTATAACGATGTTGGTTTTCGTTGCGCCCGCTCTCTTCCTTGATGCTGGCTTCTGTTCTCTGGAATCCTGATTTTCTGAATCTCGCTGTTTTCACAAAATGTCCCGACGGTTCCTAAACCTTCGGGACGGTCTGAATGGATATGGGCAAAATCTATAAAAACTTCTACCCACAAATCTACGATTTATTCAATCTTTGGCTGGCGTTTGACAAGGCATCCAAAGGGCGGCGTAGGCATCCCTCGGTTGCAGCATTCGAATATAACCTTGAACCTGAATTGATTCGCTTGCGCGACGAATTGCGGGAGGAAACCTGGCAGCCGGGTGGGTATCGCAGTTTCACGGTGCATGAACCCAAGCGTCGGTGAATGGGACATGAGAGATTCTGGTGAATAATTCTGCAAGCCGTTGGAACGGGGCGCGCCTGTCCAGTCCGTTTATTGCCGCAATCTCGTACCACCAACCTTTGGTTGGTTTGACCAGGCAAAGCCTGGTGTTACGCTGTTTGCATTTATCCTGCCCTCTTATCCCAGCAATCCTGAAAGTTCCAGCGTCCGCTCCGACCATTGCCTGGCCTGGACGGAGA
>DAOUCM010000033.1:0-2170 GCA_034431895.1 Anaerolineales bacterium | reverse complement strand
GTGGCCCCGCCCGATATGTCGCTGACCGAGGAATTCAAGGCCGAGTTGCGCCAGTACAGCCTCGATTTCCGCGAAGCCGAGCATGTCGAGCAGGCCATTGCCGACGCGGATGTCATCCTGGTCGAGCCGGTCGTCCAGCCCGATTACACCAAGTCTCGCGACGAGCGCAAAGGCGACGTGGGCCTGACCCCGGCCAACTACAAGATCACCCGCGAATTGCTGGCGACCAAAGCCAAATCGGACGCCATCCTGCTCCACTCCCTGCCGCGCATGGACGAGGTCCCGACCGACGTGGACATCACCCGCTGGTCGCGCTACTGGCAGGAGGCCTTCAACGGCGTGGTGATGCGCATGGCGCTATTGGCGCTGGTGTTGGGTGCGATGGAGTAGTCAAATAGTCGAATAGTCAAGTGGTCGGATGGTTGACTGTGGTTCAGACTGCCAGACTATTTGACTATCAGACTATCAGACTAAAATAGCAATGGACAAGAAGGCTGTGAAGGAATGGGCGGCTCAATATCAACTCATCCACGAGATGAAGCGGGAAGAGTTGCGCGCGCGCCTGGCAACAGAAACACTCGAGGAAAGCGTTCGCAAGTACTTCATGTGGAACAAACTCGTAGTGTCTTTTGCCCACAGACCTGACATGCCAGAAGAATTACAAGAATCTCAGGCTGATCATTATTTATCCTTGATCGCGAAATGGGAAACACTGGCTCAGAGAAGCAAGAATGTTCGATAACCCTCAAACATTTCAATCGGTCATCGAATTTCTGGATGAACATAAGATCCCCTATATGGTGATTGGCGGCCTGGCGATGTCAATCTGGGGCGAGGGACGCGCTACCCATGATGCGGACTTCAAAGTCATCGCCAATACCTCCCTGGATGAATTCAGGAAATTGATTCTAGAGCGATTCCCTGAGCGCCCCACGAAAATTCCACCCCATAAAAAGAGCCAGTACGTTCTTCAAGTATGGGCAGCGCCGGGAGTTGCAACAGATTTTCTAGTCAGTATCTTCGATTATGAGAAGGAAGCTGTCCGCCGGGCCATCACCATAGACATCATGGGCGTTGCAACGCGCGTCTGCACTGCGGAGGATTTCATCATCCACAAAGTCATCGCAAACCGTGAAAAAGATTGGCTTGACATTCCTCAAGTTCTTTATCGCCAGCGCGGTAAACTGGATCTCACCTACATCCGTCATTGGTTGACACAATTTGCCGAGGCGCTCGAAATGCCTGAAATTCTCACGCGATTCGAGGAGTTGTACGAGGCGAATAAGTAGGCAGGTACACACCTACACACGTAGGCATGTAGACAAGTAAACGAAATCACACAAGGAGACTGACTTATGCAAACAAATTTCCGTGGCCGAGATTTGATCGGCGACCTTGATTTTACGAAAGAAGAAGTCGAAACCGTCCTGGACGTGGCCTTCGACCTGAAGCGCAAGCGCGCCCTGGGCGAACCCCATCCCTATTTGCGCGATAAAGTGCTGGCGATGCTGTTCTTCTTCTCGTCCACTCGCACGCGCGGCTCGTTCGAGGCTGGCATTGACCAACTGGGCGGCCACGCGGCCTTTATCGAGAGCAAGACTACCCAGATCGCTCATGGCGATACGCCGGTTGAAATTGGTGAAATCTTTGGCCGCTACTTCGACGGCATCGCCATCCGCCACGTGGATTGGGGCGTGGGCAACAAATATATCAACGATGTTGCCAAATACTCGCGCGCGCCTGTCTTCAACATGCAGTGCGAAATCTACCATCCATTCCAGTGCCTGGCCGACCTGATGACCATCATCGAGAAAAAAGGCCGCGACCTGCGCCGCAAGAAGATGGTCGTCTCGTGGGCCTACGCTGCTTCTTATCTCAAGCCGATTTCCGTTCCCCAGTCGCTCATCTTGCAAATGCCGCGCTTCGGCCTGGACGTGACCCTGGCCTACCCGCCCGAGTTCAAACTCATGCCGGAGATCGTCGAACAGGCTCGCGAACAGGCGCGCCTCGCAGGCACCAACTTCGAGATCATTGACAGCAAAGACGGCATGCTCGAAGCCTGCAAAGACGCCGACATCATCTATGCCAAGTCGTGGGGGCCTCTGCTGACCACCACTGACCCGGCCGAGGGCAAGCGCATTCAGGACTCGTACAAAGACTGGATCATGGA
>DAOUCM010000032.1:0-8672 GCA_034431895.1 Anaerolineales bacterium | reverse complement strand
GCCGAAGAACAACTGCAAGTGCAAAGCGCCGCCTTGCGAGCCTCGGCCAACGCCATCGTCATCACCGACCGGCAGGCAATCATCCAATGGGCTAACCCGGCCTTCAGCGCCCTCACTGGCTACCCCCTCGAAGAGGCTATTGGCAAGAATCCGCGCGACCTGGTCAAATCGGGCCTTCAAAGCAAGGAATTCTACCAGGCATTGTGGGACACCATCTTGAGCGGCCAGGTGTGGCGCGGCGCGCTGGTCAACCGCCGAAAAGACGGCACGCTCTACGACGAAGAAATGACCATCACCCCCGTGCCAGATGCCAGCGGCCAACCGCAATATTTCATCGCTGTCAAACAAGATGTTTCTGCCCGCCGCTGGGCCGAAGAAGCCCTGCGCCTCAGCGAGGCGCGCTATCGTAGCCTGTTCGAGGATTCGCCCGTTTCGCTGTGGGAAGAAGATTTTTCGGCGGTCAAGGAACGCCTGGAGGCCCTGCGCGCCCAAGGCGTACAGGACTTCCAGGCATACCTCGAGGCCCATCCCGAAATCGTGCGTGAGTGTGCTGCCCTGGTGCGCATCCTGGATGTGAACCGCGCTACTTTGCGCCTCTACCATGCCGCCCACAAAACCGATTTACTGAAAAGCCTGCCTATCGTTTTTTGCAAAGACTCCTATGAGGGCTTCCTGCATGAACTGGTCGAGATAGCCGCCGGGCATACTGCTTTTTATTGGGAAGGCGTCAATTACACTTTGGATGGGCAAAGGCTGGAAATTGCCCTCACCTGGTCGGCTGCGCCCGGCCACGAAACCGACCTGGCGAGGGCCATTGTTGCGATCGTAGACTTGACCGAGCGCAAGCGCGTCGAACGCTCCTTACAGGAACGCCTGGCGCAATTGACTGCTCTCAGCCGCGCCTCGCAAGCCGTCAGCGCCTCGCTGGATTTGGAAACCACCCTCGATGAAATCGTTGCCTTGTCCAAAGAGGTCAGCGGCGCAGATTACGCCAGCGTGGTCCTCGTGGACGAAGACGGTCATCCTGTGGCAGGCGCTGAAAACTTGTTGGGCGTGCCTTCGTTGGAAGGACGCATCCGCAAGCACGGCTTCACCCGCTGGATTGTGGACAACCGCCGGCTGCTGCTGGTCGAGCGCATTAGAAAGGATGGGCGCGTCTATCCGCCGCCGCCCCCAGGCGCGCCGCGCACGCTCAATCCTGCCTTGCGAAAGACAGGCATCCAATCGGTGCTTGGGCTTCCCCTCTTGGCTGAAGAGCGCGTGGTCGGCATCTTGTACTTGCACAGCCGGCAGACGGCGGCCTTCCACGAGCAGATTCCACTCCTGACCGCTTTTGCCAGCCAGGCAGCGCTTACCCTCCAGAAGGCGCGCCTGTACCGCAACATCCAAACGGAATTGGAGGAACGCAAACGCCTGGAACGCTCTTTGCGCGAGAGCGAAACGCGCTATCGCCAATTGGTAGAGCAGGTACCGGTGGTCATTTACCGCGATGCGCTGGATGAACAGGCCACTTCCCTGTTCGCTAGCGCACAAATCGAGCAACTGACAGGGTACACCGCCGAAGAATGGCTGGCCGCCCCCGAGCTGTGGACCGAAAACCTGCATCCCGAAGACCGCGAGCGGGTGCTTGCCGCCAACCGGCGACATATCGAGACCCGAGAACCTTTCCGCTGCGAATACCGCCTGCGCCGGCGCGATGGCCGATACGTGTGGGTGCGTGATGAGGCCGTGGTCGTCTATGCTGAAGACGGCCAGGCGCTCTACGCTCAGGGCGTGATGGAAGATATCTCCGCCCGCAAGGAAGCCGAAGAACAGCTGCAACAACTCAACGAATTCAACGAGAGCATCGTCCAAAACATGACCGGCGGCATCGTGGTCACCGACGCGCAAGGCGCCATCACCTACATCAACCCTGCCCTGTCTGCTTTGTTGGGCTACGAACCACATGAACTCGTCGGTCGCGCCTGGCTCGAACTGGTACCGCCCGACCAGCAAGAGATTGCCCTGGCTGCCGAAGAACGCCGCAAATCCGGTCAGAGCGACCGTTACGAACTGCGCCTGCGCCGCAAGGACGGTCAGGCGGTGTGGTGCGTCATTGGCGGCAGCCCCCGTTACGACCCGCGCAGCGGCAAATTCAGCGGCACTATCGGCGTCATCACCGACATCACCGCGCGTATACAGGCCGAGACCGAATTGCGCCGCCGCGCCGAAGAAATCACCGCGCTCTACGAAACCACCCGTGACCTGACCGCCCAGCGCGACCTGACCGCCCTGCTCTCCACCATCGTCGAACGCGCCCGCACCCTGCTGAGGGCGCCAGGCGGCGGAATTTACCTGTATGATGACGCGCGCAACGACCTGGAGATGGCTGTTTCCGTCGGCGTCGCTGTGCCTGTCGGCGTCCGCTTGCCCTTGGGCCAGGGCATGGCCGGCCGCGTAGCGCAAAGCCGCCAGCCGCTCATCGTGGACGATTACCAGACCTGGGAAGGCCGCGCTCCACAATACGCCTCTATCCCCTTCCGCGCCGTCATCCAAGCCCCCATGTTGTACGAGGAAAAATTGATTGGCGTGCTGGCGGTCCAGGAAATCGGCGAGTCCGAACGTAAATTCACGCAGCAAGACCTCGACTTGCTGATGCTCTTTGCCCATCAAGCGGCCCTGGCGGTCGGCAAGGCGCGCCTGTACGAAGAAACCCGTCAACGGGTGAACGAATTGGAAGTGCTGTACGAAAGCGGCCTGGCGCTGGCCAGCCTGCTCGAACCGCAGGAAATTGGGCAGAAAATCGTCCAAATCCTGGCCCAACGGATGAACTGGCATCATGCCGTAGTGCGCATACGGCAGCCAGACAGCGACGTTCTGGAAGTCATCGGCTACGGAGCGCCCGGTTTGAGGCAAGAAGATGAGCGAGGCGAAATCGAACGCTTGAATCGCCTGATTGCGCGCGTCGGTCAAGGCATGGCCGGCTGGGTCATCCAGCACGGCGAGACGGTGCGCTGCAATGACTTGCCGGCCGACCCGCGCTACATCGAGACGTATCCCGGCATCCGCTCGGGCCTGTATGTGCCTGTGAAAGCCGGGCAAGAAGTGTTGGGCGCGATCGGCGTGGAAAGCGAAAGCAGCCTCGGCTTCGACGCCGATGACGAGCGCCTGCTCACCACCCTGGCGGCGCAAGCCGCAGCCGCTCTGCAAGCCGCCCGCCAATTCCAAGACATCCGCCGCCGCGCCTTGGAGGTGGAAAGCCTCAATCGCATCTCTGTGGCCCTGCGGGCCGTCTCGCAGCGCGATCACATGCTGGCGGTGGCGCTCGAAGAGACCCTGAACGCCTTGGATACCACGCACGGCTCCATCAGTTTGTGGGACGAGGCCAGCCAGAGCCTGAGGCCGGTCATTGCGCGCGGCTGGGCCTCCGAAATCATCGAAGTGCCCAACCGGGCCAACGAAGGCATCTTTGGCAAGGTGTTTTCCAGCGGCAGGACGTATCTCTCCGACGATTTCCGCGCCGATCCCGCAACCCGCGAAGCGACGCGCGACCAATTGCCAGCCGGCTGGGGCGGGGCCTGTGTGCCAATCCAATCCTCCGAAAAGATGCTGGGCGTCTTGCTGGTCTCCATGCCCTCCCAGCGGCCTCTCAGCAAAGACCAGGTGCGCCTGTTGAACACCATTGCAGAAATGATTGGCGCCGCCCTGCAGCGCCTGTCGCTGCACGAGCAAACCATGCGCCGCCTGGAAAATCTGCAAGCCATCCATGTAGTAGACCAGGCCGTCACCGCCAGTTTCGACCTGCGCCCCGTGCTGGAAATCGTCCTCAACCAGGCGCTCTCGCGCCTGGGCATGGACGCCGCCAGCGTTCTGCTGCTGAATCCGGTCTCGCAAACGTTGGAATACACGGCTGGGCGTGGCTTTTGGGGTGCGAATGTCAGCCGTCCGCCTGTCCGCCTGGGGCAAGGGCTGGCCGGCCGCGCCGCCCTGGAACGCGCCATCCTGCGCGCCTCTGCCTCCGACAGCGCCGCCGATGAGGCCTTGCACATCGTTTTGCCCTCTGGCGAGACCTTTGCCGAACACTACGCTGCGCCTCTGATTGCCAAAGGAGAAGTGAAAGGCGTCCTGGAAGTCTTCAGCAACAAGCCGTTGACTCTGGATTTGGAACAGATAGAATTCCTCGAAACCCTGGCCAGTCAGGTGGCCATCGCCATAGATAACAACCAGTTGTTTGCCGCCATGCAGCGCGCTCACCTCGACCTGGCCGTTGCCTATGACGCCACCATCGAAGGCTGGTCGCGGGCCCTCGACCTGCGCGATGAAGAGACCGAAGGCCATACCCAGCGCGTCACCAGCCTCACCTTGCAATTGGCCCAACGCTTCAACCTGAGCAGCGCAGAACTCAACCACATCCGGCGCGGCGCCTTGTTGCACGACATCGGCAAGATGGGCATCCCCGATTCCATCCTGCGCAAAGCCGGCCCCTTGAGCGAGGAAGAATGGGCCCTGATGCGCCGTCACCCTCAACTGGCCTACGAAATGCTGCAACCCATCACCTACCTGCATTCGGCGCTCGATATACCATGGTGCCATCACGAAAAATGGGATGGCAGCGGCTATCCGCGCGGCCTGCAAGGTGAGCAAATTCCCCTGGCGGCGCGCCTTTTCGCTGTGGTAGATGTCTACGACGCCCTCACCAGCGACCGCCCCTATCGCAAAGCCTGGCCAGAAGAAAAGGCGCGGCAATACCTTGCCGAACAGAGCGGTAAACACTTCGACCCGCAGGTGGTCGAGCGTTTCCTGCAAATGCTGGCCGAACAATAAGCCTTTTCTCAGCCGTGAAGTTTGCAGTACAATCCAGGCATGAAGAAAACCTGGACTTTGCTCCTGTCGTGGACGCTTCTCTTGACCTCCTGCGTCTCCATCTCCTCGGGCGGGGAATCCCCCACCTCCGCGCCTCTTTTCGTGACCTCCACCCTGCCGCCGACAAAATCGCTTTTTTCTTTGCCCACGCGCACTCCGCCCACCTCGGCGGCCACGAGCGCTTCCTCCTCCACCGCCCTGCCTACCGCCTTGCCCGATTGCACCAACCAGGCCGTCTTGATGGAAGACGTAACCATCCCCGACGAAACGCGCTTGCCGGCTGGCCAGACCTTCACCAAAACCTGGCGTTTCAAGAACACCGGCACCTGCCATTGGTCCTCTTACCGCATCCACTTTCTGACCGGCGACCGCATGGGAGCGCCCGATTCTGCGCCCATCCCCGATACGCTGGCCGGCTCGACCGTAGACCTTTCCCTGGAACTGACAGCCCCAACCGCCAGCGGCACCTATTCAGCCTACTTTACCCTGAAAACTGCGCAGGGAGAGTCGATTCCCATCGGCACCGAAAAGACGTTCTGGGTCAAAATCATCGTTGGAGAAGGGGATTCCCCCTCCCGTCCTACCGCAACCGCCGCCCCTGGCGGAACGAACGGCAGCGAGAGGTGCGATTTCAGCGAAAACGCGGCCTACATCAACCAAATCCAATCCCTCATCAACGCCGAAAGAGCGAAAAACGGCCTGCCGGCGCTCGGCCTGAGTCTCCCTTTGAGCGCCGCCGCCCAGGGTCACAGCATTGACATGGCTTGCAACAGCCTGCTCAGCCACAGCGGCTCGAACGGCTCCACCGTCCACTCGCGCATCGTGGCAGCCGGCTATACCCCCTCCTACTCCGAAGAAATCATCTATGCCGGCGGCAACGCCCAACAGGCCTTCGACTGGTGGATGAACGATACCCTCCATCGCAACGCCATCCTGAATCCCAAAGCCATCGAAATGGGCATTGGTTATGCTTATGTCGCCCACAGCGTCTATGGGGGCTATTTCACCGTAGATTTTGCCAGCCCATGATTCTGCTCACAGGCGGCACCGGTTTCATTGGGCGCGTCATGGTGCGCCACCTGGTCGAGGCGGGCTACCCCGTCCGCACCTTGCTGCGTCCTTCCCCGCATAGCCCGCGCCTGCCCAAAGGCGTGCCGGTCGAGGTGGCCGTCGTCAGTCTGGCCGATGTGCGCGGCCTGCGCGCCGCCCTGCGCGACATAGACACCGTCATCCACTTGGCCGGCAGCGAACATGCCGGGCGCAAAGCCAACCTCTTAGGGGTAGATATTCAGGGGACGCGCAACCTGGCCGAAGCCGCCAAAGATGCCGGCGTGGGGCGTTTCCTCTATCTCAGCCATTTAGACGCCGACCGCGCTTCCGCCTATCCGCTGCAAAAAGCCAAAGGCATCGCCGAGGAGTATGTGCGCAAATCTGGGTTGCCGTATACCATCGTGCGCTCCTCTATCGTCTACGGCCCCGAAGACCACTTTACCACCTCCCTGGCCCAAATGCTGCGTTATACGCCCGTGTTCCCCCTCTACGGCGACGGAGGCACGCGCGTCCAGCCCTTGTGGGTAGAAGACCTGGTAGCCTGCCTGCTCTGGACGCTGGAAAATCCCGAAACCCTCTATCAGACCTATGAAGTGGGCGGCAGCGAATACTTCACCTTACGGCAAGTGTTGGAAATCATCATGAACGTTACCCGCATCAGGCGTCTGTTGCTGCCTGTGCCTCCACCCTTCCTGCGCGCTCTGACGGTTACCCTGGAAACCTTCCTGCCGCGTTTCCCGGCCTCCTCCTTTTGGGTAGATTATTACGCCGTTCATCGCACCTGCCCGGTAGATAACCTGCCGCGTCTCTTTGGCCTGATGCCGGCGCGCTTCACCTATCGGTTGGATTACCTGATTCGCAAACCCTGGTATGCAAGCGCCCAGCAAATCCTGTCTGCTCGAACCGCCCGGTGGGTAGAGAAGAGCCAGCGTCTGTTTCGCCGTTCGTAGAACCCTCTTTTCCGGCCATCGGAATTATGCTGACATCAGCGGTTCGAGATGAGGCCTGGCAAGGAACAACGCCGCCAGCGACTTGGCGTCTGGCACCTCGCCTCTTTCCGCCCTTCGGATGGCTTCCGCTATGGGGACGGCTTCCACGCTCAAGAATTCGTCCGCATCTGCCTCGAGCGGGTCGGGGCGCAGGTCGGTTGCCAGGAAAACGTGCATGAACTCGGTCGAATAACCGGGCGCCAGGTAAAATTCCCCCAATTTGAGCAAGTTTCCGGCTGCAAAACCCGTCTCCTCGCGTATCTCGCGCGCAGCGCAGGCTTCGGGCCTTTCGTGTGCGTCATCCAGCGTGCCGGCCGGTAATTCCAGCAAGTCGCCGCCCGCGGCATGACGATATTGCCGCACGAACAGCAAATTGCCCTTTCCATCGAGCGGCAAGATGACCACTGAACCGACATGCTCGATAATGTCGAATTTCGTCTCGCGGTGATCGGGGGTCTTCAAATAATCGCGGCGGATGGTGAAGGCGCGGCCTTTCATCAAAATTTCCGACTTCAGCAATTCGAAGGGCATGACAACCTCCTGGAAAAAACGCCCAAGCAAAGCAACTTTGCTTGGGCGTCGAGGGCGCATCTCGCGCTGGTCAGGGAATGCTCAATTTCTGCCCCACTGTCAAAGCGGCAGAGAGTTGTAGATTGTTGGCCTGCGCAATGGCGGCCGGGTCTACATCGCCATACACACAAGCCACCCCATACAAAGTCAAACTGGCGTCTGCCACCGTATAGGTATCGGGATGAGGCCGCAGGGCGCGCGTTCCAGGGAACGGATTGCCCGATTGAGGGATCTTCAACGTCAAATTGGGATAATAAATATCGCCGCTGGTCAGGCTGTTCAAGTCGAGCAATTCGCCCGGATCTATATTGAAACGCCGCGCAATGCAATAGGGGAACTCGCCTTTCTGCAAAGTATAAATTGCCGGGCGATTTGTAGTGGTGGTGGGAAGCGGTTGAGTCGCAGAAGGTGTGACGAGCGCCAGGGTGGGCGTTGCAGAAGCAACAGGAGTGGTCTCGCTCGATGTTGCGGTCGCGCTAACGCTCGCGTTTGGAGTAGCGGTCGCTGCCGAGGCTGTCGGTGTGCCGGCCGTCATCGCCGCTGCCAATTCGGCCATTGCCGTACCCGTAGACAATTCCTCGACCAATGCCATTGGATTATCCGAGGTCGGGAAGGGGGAAACGAACAAACTGGTCGGCAGTGAGGTAGGCGTCGTCAGGGGCGCCTGGGAATATTGCAATTGGCAAGCCGAAAGGGACATCGTGGTCAGCAAAAAAAGACCAAAAGCCAGCAAAACAAATTTTCGGTGGTGCATGACTCTTCTCCTCAAATCGTTCGAACAAGTAGAAGCGATAGTAGCACAACCCCCATAAAGCGTCAAGACGCTGCGGATAGCCAAACAATCCTATTGTTCCGGTGCAAGGTTGCCCATTTGGGGCAACTACCTGCCTGATAATAAAGAAGCGTTACCCGGCTGCGCGAAATGCCAAATGATGCGCAGATGAGGCAGATTTCGCTGTTTTTTCTTGGCAAAGGCGAATGAGAGTTCGTTGCCAATCTTTACTGCTGGGACGGGCTAAAAAGCAACCAGGAAAATGAAAAACCGCCTGCTGTTGACCAGGCGATTTTCGTTGACAACATAGTAGCGGGGGCAGGACTCGAACCTGCGACCTCCGGGTTATGAGCCCGACGAGCTGCCACTGCTCTACCCCGCATCGAAGCCTGCCGATATTACCATACCTGCAAAAGAGAGTCAAGCAAAATTCGCTGGTGATTGCCCAC
>DAOUCM010000031.1:0-2697 GCA_034431895.1 Anaerolineales bacterium | reverse complement strand
GGGCGGTGGGTAGGAACACGAACCATTTTCTTCTCCTGCTATCTTCTAGTGGTAATCCACGATTTCAACTTGGTCAGGTCCCTTTTCTGTCCAAATAAAACAAATACGGTACTGGTCATTGATACGAATGCTGTATTGACCTTTTCTATCACCTGACAACGCTTCAAGCCGATTATGGGGCGGAATTTGCAATTCGGCAAGCGCAGAAACGGAGTCGAGTTGGTCAAGTTTTCGGGCGGCTATTTTCCAAATGTTGTTAGGGCAAATGCTTCTCGCCGCTTTCGTGTTTTCGCCGTTGAAAATATCTTCCGTGCCTGCGTTTTTGAAGGATTGAATCATATCCGCATGATAGCACGGAAGTCATGCTATTTCAAGACCCAAAAATTCTGCACGGGGCGTGCCAACGGTTTGCGTTATTATCATGTCCTTGTCTGGGACACGGAGGAGGCGTATCCTTGGGATTGATACCGTCGCCGGGAACGCCTCTTCAGGGCGGGTCTCGATAAACTCGACCACCCAGCGTCTGGGTGGTCCTGCAGCCGGGTCTCGACAAACTCGACCACCGTATGGTATGCCCTTCGCAGGACAAGCCCGAGGTTTTATTTGGCTGCCCGGCGGATACTTTAATCTGGGACGGCGCATCGAAGCGCCAGAACCCGCATCGGTAGTTGCAAAGTCTCAGCCCGAAATCCGCGCCCCAGACTTCCATTTGGAGTATAGCATGAACACAGAACCAGAATCAAGAGCCATTCGACGTTATGTTGCGCTCGACCTTCACAAAGAGTACGTCATGGTCGGGGCGATGAGCGCCGCCCAGGAATGGGTACTGCGACCGCGCAAGGTGGAGATGGTACGCTTCCGCGAGTGGGCAGCCGCCAACCAGCACTTCGTGCCGCAGGCTGCGCCAGGGCGACGCCGTCATCCTGGAGACAACCGGCAACGTGTGGGGCATCTACGACATCGTGGCGCTGCTGGTGAACTATGTGGCGGTGGCGCACGCCATCGCGCGGGTGGTGTACAAAATGCTCAAATACAAAGTGGAATATGACCCGTTGAGCGTGAACGAATACCAGAAGAAGTACGATGAACAGCAAGTGAAATACATGAAGAAAAAGGCAGCAAAACTCGGCTACCAATTGGTACGATAGTGCAAGGTTTTTTCTGTAAAAGTGGTCTGGCTCCCTTTGGAAGCAGAGAGCGACTCTGAAAAGACAAAGTTCGGGTAGAATTACCCTCCCCCCCACGAAACGGGAACAGCGCTTTTCAACGGCTGTTCTCGTTTTCATTAGGGGGGCTTTGACTATTCCTTCTCGATAGCAAGATAGACACGCCCGGTTTGCCAGGCTTCATCCTGCTCCATCAAAATTGCGCTGATCAGACGCAAGCAAGCGGCCTCGTTGGGAAAGATTCCGACAACCCTGGTGCGGCGGTCAATTTCGCGGTTCAGCCGTTCCAGACCGTTGTTGGTACGCAGTTTACGGCGATGCGCTTCCGGGAAAGCAAAGACCGTCAATCCTTCGGGGAGATTGTGTTCTATCCAATCCGCCAAACGCGAAGCGCTCTTCTCGTACTTCTGGATAATTTGCTTCAAGTACATCTCTGCTGTAGGGCGATCCGGCGCATCGAAGACCTTGCGAATATCAGCCGCCACTTCAGCGAGCATCTCTTTGCGGGGAACATACTGGGTGGCATTCTGTTGCAGGTGGTATTGGCAACGTTGCCAGGGGATACCCCCGAACACCGCTCGTAACGCCTGGCGCAACCCACTATGATCATCACTGGTAATCAGCTGAATGCCGCATAACCCACGCTGAACCAGGCTTTGTAGAAAGGTGCGCCAGTAGACTTCGGCTTCGCCCAACCCGAGCGACACTCCCAAAATCCGCCTTTTACCTTCCGCATCAATCCCCTGGGCAATCAAGATGGCCATGTCCACGATTTGACCATTCAGGCGTACTTTCTCGTAGCGAGCATCCAAAAACAGGTAAACGATCTCTCCCAAGGGACGGTTGCGCCAGGCTTCCAGGATCGTGTCCAGTTCCGCCGCCGCTTTGCTCACCATCGCACTCGACACCTGACTGCCACACAATTTCTCGACAATCGCATTGACTTTGCGGGTCGAGGTCCCTTGCACATACATCTCCGCCAGCGCCATCGTCAAGGCGCGTTCACTGCGCAGACCCTTTTCCAGCGCCTGGGGGTAAAACTCCCCCCGTCTCACTTGCGGAATGTCGAAGGTGATGTCGCCCAAACGGGTTCGCACCGTCTTGGGCTTATAGCCGTTGGCCTGGTCACGTCGCTCGTCAGACCGTTCGTAAGGCGCAACACCCAAATAGCGCTGCCGTTCCGCTTTCATCGCCGCATTGACCACAATGCGTATCAACGCCGGCAGGTAATTCAAGCCTTGCTCAGCAATGTGTTCCAGAATTTCTTTTGGTAAGGTACAATTGTCTTGGTAGGTCATGGTGTGACTCCTTTCTTTGGTTTGTGCTTCCAGAAAGATACACCAGACCTACCTCTTCTTGCAAGCAATTTTACAGAAAAAAGTTTACACTACTATTGGTTACCGGCATAGGGGCGGCGAAGCCTACGCCCCGTGCTCGGCGTCTGGGGGGATCAGACGCCTGCTTTGCATTTAAGTCCCCACAGGATTTTCGACCATTATTTTGCTTTTTGCGGCGTGGATCGTGTTTTCCA
>DAOUCM010000030.1:0-2586 GCA_034431895.1 Anaerolineales bacterium | reverse complement strand
TCGCCCAAATGAGCCGTTTCGTGCCGGTCAGCGGCGAGACCTGCAACCCCAACCCGCCCCGCTCCGATTGCGAAACCGCCCTGCAGGAAATGGCTGCCCTGCACTGGTCGGCGCTCAACGAAGGCTGGCATCCTGATGTGATTCAGGGCTGGAAAGACCAGGGCTGTTACGCCGAAATTCGTCAAAGGCTGGGGTATCGGCTCACGCTCCTCGAAGCGGGATTCAGTTCCGAGGTCCAGCCCGGAAGCGAACTGCGGGTGCGGATCGAACTCCAGAACACGGGATTCGCCTCCCCTCTGTTGGAACGTCCTGTCTATCTGATTCTTGCCGGGCAAGCACAGGATGAAATCCTGCGCTACAGCGTGAACGTTGACCCCCGCCGCTGGGAGCCAGGCGAACATACCTTCACCGCCGCATTTACCCTGCCCGCCGAAACATTCGCGCCGCTCAGTGCCAGCCTTCCGCCCGGCGAATATACCCTGGCCCTGTGGCTGCCTGACCCCGCCGAGACGCTGCGCGCCGACCCGCGTTACGCCATCCGCTTTGCCAACCAGGGCGTTTGGGACGCGGCGCACGGCTGGAATGTGTTGGGAAAGGTGAGGGTGGGAGAATGAAAAAAAAAACCATCCCGAAAGTTTGGAGCCTTCGGGACGGTTTCAAGCAGATGATTGACTTCCCTTCCCAAAGTGACTACAATAGAACGTAGAAGTGACCACGAAAGGAGTCCCCAATGGAAGAAATCGGCATCCGTGAACTGAAAGCGCGCGCTTCGGAAATGGTGCGCGCCGTCGAAGAACGCCGTGCCCGCTACGTCATCACCCGGCGCGGGCGTCCGGCAGCCGTCCTGGTGCCGCTAGATGCTCTGCCTCCTCAGTCGGATGCGGATGAAGTCTGGGCGCGGCTGGAAGAATTGGGCAAAGCGATTGCGCGCAACTGGCAAAGCGAGAAAAGCGCCGTGGAAATCCTCTCGGAGATGCGGCGATGAGCGCTGTTTTTACCGTAGATGCAAGCGTCTTTGTCAGCGCCTTCACCCCCTCTGAACCGGCGCATCAGGCAAGCAAAGATTTTCTTCTTCAAGTACGGCAGAAGGGCGCACCGCTCATCGTACCGACCCTGGTCATCGTCGAAATCGCCGCTGCCATCGGGCGGGGCCAGGACAAACCCGACCTGGGGTATGCCTTTGCGATGCAGGTCAACCGCTTTCCAGACATCACCTTCGTCCCCCTCGATGACGACCTGGCCGAGGAATCCGCCGAAATTGCCGCCTCCCATCGTCTGCGCGGCAGCGATGCGGTGTATGTGGCCGTGGCGCGCCGTTTCGCCGCCGCATTGGTGACGCTGGATTCCGAGCAGGCAGGGCGCGCCGAGTCCCTCGTCCCCGTCCGCCTGCCTGGCGCCGAATGAGCATGTGCTGGGCCCGCTCAAGGTCTGCGCCGCTGAACTCGATCTGAATATTCACACACCTGGGCGCGGGAATCCATTTGACAGACCTGCTCGAACGCGCTTCGAGCGAAATCGGGACAAAATGAACCTGCCTCAAGAAACAGCAATGCGCCTTAGTCACAGACCCTTTCGGGTACGATGTGAATGCTGATAAAATGGAGTTGGTTGGTTCGATCGAAGCCCAAAACTTGCACAAATCGCAAGAGTGAAGAGCAATATCTGGAGGTCGAGATGTTACTGGAATACCTTCAAAACGCCATGCGGTTGGCCAGATACGAATTGCTTCCAGACGGCAGTTACTACGGAGAAATTTCCGGCTTCGATGGTGTCTGGGCGCAAGCAGAAACCCTTGAAGACTGCCGCAACGAACTGCAAAGCGCCCTGGAAGACTGGCTCATTTTGGGCCTGCGCATGGGGCATTCTCTACCAGAAGTGGCAGGGATTCGTCTGGTGCCAGCCGAGTCGTAACGATGCCTCCATTCGCGCCCATTCATCGTCGAGATTTCATTCAGGCCTTACGGCGGGCCGGTTTCAACGGTCCTTTCACGGGCGGGAAACACGAATTCATGGTCAGGGGAGAACTGCGTCTTGTGCTGCCCAATCCACATCGGGGAGATATCGGCAAAGATTTACTCGTACGCCTCTTGCGTCAGGCGCAAATCAGCCGCGAGGAGTGGGAAAAATTATAACTGTCGAAACGATTGAGACATTGGAACGCGCAATGAACCGCGTCGGGATGCTGGTGGATGTCGCCCACACCGGTCAGCGCACCGCGCTCGAAACCATCGAAGTCTCCGAAAAGCCGGTGGTCGTCAGTCACGGCAACATTTGGGCGCTTCCCTCTCGACCCTGTTCCTGCTCGGCATGGCGTTCATCAGCCTGCCCGGCGGGATGTTCTACCCCGGTTTGCCCGCTCTCACCGGCAGCCTGCCGCTCTCGCCCGCTGAACAAACCGCCTATCTGACCGGAATGCGCCTGCTGTTCGTGCTGGATGGTTTCTTTCTGGCGGATTGGCTCGCCGCCTGGGTGGGATTGTTCCATCTCGTGCGCGGACGCCTGCCCCTGCTGGGCTGGCTGACGCTGGCGTTCGGTCTGACGGGCGCGCTGTTCGATTTCAGCGAAAACAGCCTGATTTGGGGCGCG
>DAOUCM010000029.1:0-11765 GCA_034431895.1 Anaerolineales bacterium | reverse complement strand
CCTGCCATACGGCGCGGCCTACCGCTACCCCGCTCGCCCCAGCCTGACAGGCGGCAATGACTTGTTGCAGGTACAGGTCGAAGGAGACGGCGGCGGAGAGGACAATCCAGGGGACGCGGCTGGCGGCGTTCAGTTCGGCGCAGGCGGCGGACCACTCCGCGGGAGGGGTCTCTGCGGGGAGGGGGAATTCGGCTTTGAGCAGGTCCACGCCGGGCAGGGCGGTCAGGCGGCGGGCGGTCTCGATGACGACGCGGCGCTTCTCGTCTGCGCTCAGTTTTTCGCCCTGCAGCGGGTAGGAGAGCGGTTTGAGCATCAGGGCCAGGTCATAACGCTGACATTCGGCAGCGACGGCGGCGGTGAAGTCCTCGATTTCGGCGGCGGTTGGCGAATCGGGGTGGTAGTAGACCAGCAGTTTGACCATTTGGGCGCCCATGCGTTTGGCCTTTTCCACGCTCCAGCCGGGCAGGATTTGCGAGCGGCGGGCGGTGGCTTCGCCCGTGTAGCCGGTGGACTCGAGGGCAACGACCAGGCCGCGCTCACCGGGCAGGGCGCCGGCAGCGATAGCCTGGGCGGCGGAGACTTCCGGGTCGAGCAGGACGGCGGTGGCATAGGGGGCCAGTTCGCGCGTCACGTCCAGTTTGAAGCGGCTGAGTTCGGCCTGATCCTGAAAGCGCGGGTTGGCGCGGCGCAGGTTCTGGCGATGGTCGAGGGCCAGGAAGGTGAAGGTGCCGCGCGGGGAGGCGCAGGTTTGCAGTCCGCGCAGTTTGCCAATGGTGAGTGTTCGAGTGTCAGGTGTCATGGGGCGGGGGCAGGTGGTCTCGATATGCCCCGCGAAAGAAAGCGGGGCTGCTCAAGCGCCTGAGAAATTATGGACAGGTTTCGAGCCAGGCATCCAGGTCGCGGTTTTTCAGGATGGTGCTGAAACCCAACGCTTTGGATTGGCGGCAAAAGGCCTGAAAGTCGCCGGGCAGGTCGGTATATTCGGCGGCAAAGACGGGCTTGCCCGCCTGGATATAGGGCAGCATCGCTTCGGCCTCGCCGTAGAAGAAGTAGTCTTCGGTAATGGCAAAGTCGTAGATGTTCACCAGGTCGGCCACCATGTCGGAGGCGTTCTTCTGCCCGATAGCCAGGCCGCGTTTGTGGGCCTCCTCGGCCAGCCAGAGGGCGTATTGCAACTGGTCGGTGTAGGTCAGCGGGAAGCCGGTATCGTTGTCCCAGATTTGCATGTTGTCGGGTTCGACGCCATCGAAGCCTTTGGCGGCGCACAGGTCGAGGCGGGAACGCATGATCGGGGCGAGCAGGTCGAGGCGGCGGATGTCGAGCCATTTTTCGCCGGGCCAGCCTTCATAGTCCTTGCCGAGGACTTCTTCAGGGAACTGGTCCGCATCGGGACGCCAGTCTTCATAAGAGCCGACGCTGATGTAGCAGATGACCTTTTTCCCTTTGGCGTGCAGTTCGTCAACGACAGCCTGATCTACATACAGGTCAATATCGTACACATCGGCTTTGATGGAGGTGTCAATGTCGTCGTCGCCGATTTGCCATTGCCAGGTGAGACCCGAACGGGGACGCCACCAAGATTCGGATCGGGTTTCGGGAATGAGGGAAGGGGTGGACATGGGGATTGGTGTTTCCACCGAAACGGGAGCAGGATTCGGCGGGGGTGAGGCAGGAGCGCATCCCAGAAGGAAAAACATCAGAAGCAGGGCAGGACAAAGTCTTGTCCTACACCGCATGATGTTTGAATTGGGGCAAATACTCTTTATGAACGGCAAACAGTTCATTGGTCATCTCCCGAATCTCAGCGAGCGAGAGGACGGCGGCGGTCAGCGGGTCGTGACAGATGGCGCGGTAGACCAGGGTCGGGTCGCCGGAGAGCGAGGCCTGGATGGCGAGTTCTTCGATTCCGCTGGAGAGGGCGGTCATCAGGGCGCATTCGGGCGGGAGCGCGCCGACGTGCATGGGGTGGAAACCAGCGCGGTCTACCAGCACCGGCACTTCAACGCAGGCACCCTGCGGCAGGTTGGTGATGAGGTGCGTGTTCTGCACGTTGCCGTTGAACTTGAACGGTTCGCCGCCCTGGAGGGCGTTGATGATGTAAGCAGCATATTCGTGACCGCGCTGGAGGTCTTCCGCGGTCAACGGACGTTCGAGTTCGGCTTTCACCTGGTCTTGCCAGGTGGCTTCGTTGCGCTGGTATTCCTTCAGGATGTAGGCATATTCGCCAGGATTCCAGTTCGTGCCGTGCGTGCAGTATTTTTCGATCAGGTCGGGGCGCTTGCGGAACCACCAGTTGTATTCGGAATTGTGGCCGCTCGATTCAGTAACGTATTTGCCCAGCGCCAGGTACATTTCGTTGCGAACGGGTTCGGCGTTGTAGATTTCGGGGCGGGTGGTGATGGCCTGGTGAATCAGCGGGTAGGCGTCTTTGCCCTTCCACTTGAAATCGAGATACCAGGCCTGGTGATTGATGCCCGCGCAGGTGTAATCAATTTCCTCGTAAGGCGCGCCAATCCATTCGGCCAGCATCATAGCCGTGCCTTGCACCGAGTGGCACAGGCCGGTGGTGGAGATGAAGGATTGTTTTTGAATGGCCGAGACGAGCATCGCCATCGGGTTGGTGTAGTTGAGCAGAACGGCGTTCGGGCAGACCCGTTCCATGTCGCGGACGATGTCCATCATTGGGTTGATGGTGCGCAGGAAGCGGAAAATGCCGCTCGGCCCGCGCGTATCGCCGACGTTGATATCTACGCCGTATTTCTTGGGGATTTCGATGTCGTGCCGCCAGACCTCGGTGCTGCCCGCCAGGATGGTGGTCAGGACGACATCGGCCTCGCGCAGGGCTTCGAGCCGGTCGAGGGTGGCGGTCACTTTGGCGGGGTGGTTTCCGGCGGCAATCAGTTTTTCCACGCCCTTTTTGGCCCATTCGAGGCGCCGGGGGTGGATGTCCATCAGCGCCAGGTGAGCGTCCTGGAGGAGGGGGAAGGTCAGAATGTCTCGGACGAGTTCACCTGTGAAGCCGAGCGAACCCGCGCCGATGAAGGCGATTTTGGTCATAGGAACTCCTGATTTTGTAAGCGAATACTCATCTGTTTACCTGCTACCTTTTCATCCCGCTCAACGCAATGCCTTCGATGAATTGCTTTTGAGCGATGAAAAAGATGATGAGCAGCGGCAAAATGGACAGGAACGCGCCCGCCATCAGAACGGTGAACTTCCCGCCCATCTGGAGTTGCTGCTGAAAGAACGCCAGTCCCACCGTCAGCGTGGTCTTGTGCATGTCGGTCGTCAAATACACCAGCGGATGGAGCAGGTCGTTCCAGGCGTCCTTGAACACGAAGATAGAGAGGGCTGCAACGGCGGGTTTGGACAACGGCAAATAAATGCGCCAGAAAATATCGAAGAGCGAAGCGCCGTCCATGCGGGCGGCATCCACCAAATCGCGCGGGATGGTGAGGAAATACTGCCGCAGGAGGAAGGTCCCGAACGCGCCGCCCCAAAAGGCCGGGACGATGAGCGGGAGTTGAGTCCCGATCCAGCCCAGATATTTGAAGATGATGAAGTTCGGAATCAGGGAAACCTGCGGCGGAATCATCAGTGTGGCAACAAGCAGGGCAAAGAGAAAATCGCGGCCTTTGAATTTGACGATTGCAAAGACGAACGCCGCCATGGCGCAAGTCAATATCTGACCGATGACCATCAGGATGGAAATCTTGAAACTGTTGAAGGTCAGATAGAGAAACGCATTGTCGGGCAAGTCGCGAAACAGGTTGAAGTAGTTTTGAACGGTGAAGGGGTTGGGGAGGATGTTGCGGGAGAACTGCTGAGCAGGGGCGCGAAACGAGACCGAAATCATCCATACAAAGGGCAGAAGCATGGTCAACGCGCCAAAGAGCAAGACGACATAAGAAAGAAGATCGAGCAAGGTTTTATAAACCGATTTGGACATGCGCTGCTCTCCTATTCGTACACCACGTACCGGCGTTCCCACCAGAACATGATCGCCATGAAAATCGCCACCAAGAGCGCCAGTTGAATGGCTTGGGCAGAGGCATCCCCCATGCGGAAGAAGTGAAAGGCGTTGCGATAAATCGAGTACACCGCCACCGGGACGGAACTATCGCCCTGTCCGCGTCGCGTCAGCATGTAGATGTAGTCGTAGGCTTGAAAAGCGTTGATGGCAGAAATGAGGGTCTGGAAGAAAATACTGGGTGTGATGAGAGGCAAAGTAACTCTGAAAAATTGCTGTAACTCGTTTGCCCCATCTAGCGAGGCGGCTTCGTAGTAGTCGCGCGGGATGGTCGTCAGCCCTGCCAGAAAAATAATCATCCCCTCGCCAATTGCGCCCCAAACGTTGACGATGACCACCGACAGCATGGCGTTATCGGTGCAAAGCCAGCAAACAGGCGCCAGGCCCAGGCTTTCCAATACGAAATTGAGGATGCCCGTTTCCTTGCCGTAAATCATGTTCCAGACCAACGCGGTGGCGACCGCAGAAGTCACGGTCGGCAGAAAATATACCGTGCGGAAGAAGCCCACGCCGCGAATCTTACGATTGAGCAAGATGGCAACCAGCAGAGAGAGGACGACCACGCCCGGTACATACAGCGCGGAAAATTTCAGCGTGTTGACAAAGGCTTCGATGTAATCCTTGTTTTCGAATAACTGGACATAATTTTCTAAGCCCGCCCACTGGGGAGGATTGATCAAGTCCCAATTGAACAGGCTCAATCCCAGCGTCGCCAGCAAAGAGCCAACGGTGCCAAACGCCAGGCCAATGAGGGTTGGGGTCAGCATCAGCCAAAGCCAGAGTTTTTCGCGCCCAAGCGGTTTGAGGCCGTAATCCATACACGCTCCTGACCTTACCCCTGGCCCCTCTCCTTTTGACGGAGAGGGGCACGTCCTTCCCCCATTTGGGAGAAGGGTAGGGGTGGAGGGGAAATTATTTATTTTTCGCCAGCACTTCGTCCGCTGCCGCAATCACTTCATCGAGCGTGGCGTTGAGTTCCGCTTCGCCGTCGAAGACGGGAATCAAGCCATCGCCGACGACGCCTGCCCATTCTTCGTATCCTTTGAAAACGGGCTTCATGCGTGCAAAGGCGAGCGAGTCAAGGAAGACCTGCTGGTTCAAATTGCCAGGCTGTTTGAGATAGGCGTCACCCTCGGCCACCGACTTCAACACCGGGATAGCAAAGCCCAACTCCGCCAGGCGTTTCTGCCCGGCTTCGCTCAAGGCAAACTGGATGAACTCGAACGCCGCATCGGGGTGTTTGGAACCCTTCGCGATGACGAAGCCCGCGCTGTTGACGCTGGTCGCTCGCCCGGCGGGTCCCTGCGGCATGGGCGCCACATCGAAATTGATACCCGCCTGGACGTAACCCGGCACGGCCCAGTGACCGATGGTGGTCATCGCTGCCATGCCCGACTGGAACAGATCGAAGCCAAACTCGCCCGAAGTGGTCGGTGTAGGCATGACGCCTTCCTTGTACAGGCTGTCAATGTAAGCCCAGGCGTCACGCGCGCCGCCGTCACCAATCAGAGTCTTGGTATGGTCTGCGCTGATGATGTCACCGCCATACGCCCAGATGACTTCGCTCCACAGCAACTCCATGTCCCAGGTATCCGACCAGAAGCCATATTGGTTAATCTTGCCGTCATTGTCGGTATCCAGGGTTAACTTTTTGGCGGCAGCCAGCAAGTCGTCGTATGTCCAATCCGCCGTCGGATACTCCACGCCCGCAGCGTCGAACATATCCTTGTTGTAGAACAGGACAATCGTCTGGAAATCGCGCGGCAAGCCGTAATAACCGTCTGCTGTCTTGTAGGCAGTCAAAGTCTGCGGGTAGAAGCCATCGAGAAAGCCGGGGTTGGCGTCAATGTAAGGCTGAAGGTTGAGCAGCGCGCCGCGGCTTTGCCAGTCCAAAAAGAGCGGGGCGTCCATAGCGAAGACATCGGGAGGCGTTCCGCCTGCAATCAGCGTGTTCAACTTCGTCCAGTACGAATCCCAATCTGAAACATCCACTTTCACGGTAATGTTTGGGTTGGCTTTTTGGAAATCGTCCACGACCGCCTGCCAGACTGCCAGTTCTTCCGGTGCACCCCACATGGTAAAGGTGATCTCGACAGGCCCCTCCTGCGCGGCAGGCTTTGCCCCACCGCCACAGGCCGCCAACAAAAGGCTGACAACAGTGAGAACGAACAAGAGTTTTTTCATTTTCTTCTCCTTTACTTGGATAGCCGCGACACCACGCCTACGCGCGTGCCAGACAGGGAACACGGCTATCGGTAGAGACGCACCCCGCCGCTCGCCATTGTTGCTTGGCAACATTGTGACTTCATCTTATAAATCTAATTCGACCACCGCCGTCAAATTTTCAGGGCGGTCAGGATTCAGACCCTTGGCCAGCGAACGATAGAACGCCATCAATTGCAGGACAGGCAAATACAGGACGCCGCGCCCGCTTTCGGGGATGCCCGACTCGAAGGCGACATCCGCCTCAGACTCCCCCAGGCTTGCTACCGTTGCCCCCAGCCTGGCCATCTCTGACAGCACCTTCGCCTCATGGACGCGGTTTGCGTCCGACAACATTCCCACCACGACCGTATTTGCATTGACCATGCTCATTGGTCCATGGCGAAATTCCAGGAAGTGGAACGGCTCGCTGTGCGTGAGAGTCATCTCCTTCATCTTGAGATTGGATTCACAGGCAAGCCCATACCGGATGCCCGAACCCAGGAAATAGAAACGCTCGAATTCGAAGTCTTCGCCAACCTCCTTTGCATACGCTTCATATTTGTCCATGACGGAATTCCCCACTTCGGGCAATGTTCGCATTGCTTCGACCAAATCTGTGCGGCCTGCCATGCGTGCGCAGAAGGTCGCTGCCGCCACATACATCGAAGCAAAGGAACGAGTCTGGGCAACGGACTCTTCCTGCCCCTTCGGAATGACAATGTTGAAATCCGCCAAACGAGAAAGGGCTTCATCATAATTGCTGATGACGACCACCTGGCCGCGTTTCTCTGCCTTGAACTTTTCCACCGCCTTGACCGTCTCGGTCGTCGTCCCCGAACGGCTGACGGCAACCAGCAAGCAGGGTGAGCAGGAAGTTTGAGCGACAACGGTTTGCGAATTCAACAACAACTCCCCACCTGGCACAGCCCACGCCGCGCGCCCTGTCAATTCCTGATACAAAGCCGCCGCAGAAAGCGAAAGGTAATAGGTCGAACCGCAGCCGGTGAAAAGTACCTGACCGTAGTCCGCAGTCTTAGGCAAAGACGCCGTGCTGACCAGATTCAAGGCTTGTTCCCATGCCTGAGTCTGCGATTTGATTTCGTTGTAGGTGTGATAGTCTTCTCGTCTCATCGTTATTTCGTCAATTGGTCTTGAGGGGCGACAGGTTCGCTGATATTCAAAATTTTCTCTGCATTGGCGCGGTAAACTCTCTCCAACACATCTTCCGGCAGATACAGACCGCAAACATGCCAGCGTCCCTGCTGCGGGATTTCGCCGACGTTGTAGTTGAAATACTCATCGTCGGTCTCCAGGAAACGGTAATACAGACGGTAGGCATCCAGGTGCGGGCCGAAATCGGAGCCGAAGAGGATGCGGTCCTGGTATTTCAGGAAAAAGCGGCGGGTGGTATAGGGCTGGCGACCGAGTTCGCCCAGGCGGGCGGCAATGTCAATGTAGTAATTCGGGCAATCGTCCAGCATCCTGCCCACCCAGGCCAGGTTCTCGCCATAGCAGCCCACATGTGCCCCGATGAAGATCGTCTGTGGGTGGCGCCTGACCAGGTTGTAAAGGGCATTCATGATCTCCATGAAGGGCGGAAAGGGCGGGCTGGTGAAAGCCCAATCGGGATGCTGGCCGAGTTCCTCCCAGCGTTCGTTGGTCTCGTCAATCGGGTCGAAGAAGGCGACCGGGTCAGCGACGTGGATCATCACAGGCAACCCTAACCGCCCGGCAGTTTCCCAGAGCGGATCCAGGCGCGGGTCATCCACTTTGACAAGTTCACCCTTGTGATCGCGCACGTGCAGGCCAAAGGGCTTCCAGATTTTCAGGCCTTCAGCGCCCCAGGATTTTTGCACTTCGAGGCGGCGGGCAGCGTATTCGGGAAAGGCCTCGCCCAGTTCAGGCCATTTGCTCCAATCCACGCCGCCAAAGATGCGGAAACGTTCAGGTGCTCTGGCTTTGAAATAGTCGAGGTGAGCCTGAAGAACATCTTCGCTCCAACCGCCATCCAGGTCCACATAGTGGATAACGCCGGCCTGGTCAAGTTGATCAAGCAATTCGGACAGGGGCTTTTTGTCCCAGCCGCCGCCGAAGGGTTCGGCCAGATGATTGTGGGCGTCAATGGCCGGAAAGCGCGGCTTTTCGACATGGGTGGTCTTGGTCACGAGTTGAGAACGGGGGCGAAAATTTTGCAGGAGCATGGGCAGGCTATCAGGTATCAGATGTCAACGTCAAGCCAGGTGAACGACGATACCGCGCTCGCGCAAGGCCGCCAGGAAGTCGGGTGCGGCTTGCGAGTCGGTCACCAGGACATGAATGCTCTCCAACGGAGCCAGGAAAGCCGCAGAAACCACGCCGCACTTCGTATGATCGGCCACGACAATGATTTCGCGGCCAATTTGCAAAATGGCACGGTCGGTCAATGTTTCGGGGAGGTAATCATTGGTCAGGCCGTTTTCCAGACTAATAGCGCGCGTCCCCATCACCACTTTGTCAGCGCGCACCTCGCTCAAGGCTTGTTCCGCAATATGACCGATGAAAGACAATTCACTGTCACGCAGCATTCCGCCTAAGGCAATCAGGGTGATGTTTTCTCTCCCAGCCATCAAGTTGATGACCGGGAGCGAGTTGGTGATAACGGTCAACTTACGATTCACAAGATGTTGGGCCACTTGTAAAACCGTCGTCCCAGAACCCAAGAAAACCGTCTCTCCATCTTGAATGAGACTTGCGGCTGTGCGCCCAATGCGTTCTTTTTCGGCCTCCTGCTCGTGACTGCGCCGCAAGATGGGTTCTTCGGGCGCGGCCCGACGCACCGCAATTGCCCCCCCATGCACACGCTGAATCGCCCCCTGCTCTGATAGCATTTCCAAATCGCGGCGGGCAGTAGCCTCGCTGACTCCAAAATGCTCGCAGATTTGCGCCACCGAGATACGGCCCGACTGCTCGATCAACCGCACTAACTGAGCCTGACGCTCATAATTGGAAAGAGTGTCGAAGTAAGTCATAGATAATCACAAACAATCATAATCACTCATTATTATAATTGTTTTCGAAAGAATTTCAAGAGCAAAGCAGGCTTTTTAAGGTTGTCGCTGCAGACTGCAAAATCTCCAGATTTTGCTCGAAAGTCTGGAGACTTGCGACTCTGCACCTGACAAGGCTTGTGTGCATACAAGAGCAAATCAAGGGAAGATGCTTTTCATTGCAGATGGTCGAACATCGTGCAAAATCTTTACGATCGTGAACGATTCTCAAGGGTAATCCTGTAGCGCGGGATTTATCCCGCAACCCAAGACGGCATGAATGCCACGCCACAAAATCTTCACAAACGTGATAGATTCTGCAGAGTAATACTATAAGGCAAAAGGATGCGTTATAATACGCCCCATGTCCGAAGAAACCGAAAGCACGCAACCCATCAAAGCCACGCAGCCCGTCAAGGCGCGCAAGGCCTCCAAACCAAAAGCAACCGCCCCGGCACCAGAAGTCGAGGCGGAAAAGTCAACTTCTGCTGAACCAGCGCCCACCGAGTCAGACTCGCCAGGCCCCCGGCCAAAGAAAAAATTCAACCTGGGCCAATTTTTCCTGAACCTGTTGGTCTTCCTGATCATCGTTGGCGTGGGTGTTTTTGGAGGCTATCAGAGCGGCCTGAGCATCCGTAAGCAAGCCAAAGAAACGCTCATCAATCAGCAATTGGGCGATCAGTTCACCCGCGCCTTAGTGGATATCCAATTCGGTCATTACAACACAGCCAAACAGCGCCTGGAATACATCATCAACATTGACCCTTCCTTTCCGGGCGCGATGGAAAAATTGACCGAAGTCATGGTCTTGTCCAATATTCCAACCGTTACACCGGTCGTCTCCCCCACGCCGCAATTGATCGTGGACGAGACGAACTACGACGCCCTTTTTGCCCAGGCTCAGCAATTGGTAGCAGCCGGTCAATGGCAAAACGCCCTAACAGTGTTAGACACTTTACGCAAAAAGAACCCCTCGTTCAACACTGTGCAGGTAGACGGCATGTATTACTTCTGCTTGCGCAACCTGGGCGTGGACATGATCAAAGCCGGCAACTTGGAAGGCGGCATCTACCAGTTGACGCTGGCTGAACGTTTTGCCCCGCTGGACAACACCGCACACATCTTGCGCGACAACGCCCGTTTCTATATCACCGCCGCCAGTTTTTGGGAACTGGATTGGAAACTCGCAGCCGAATATTTTGCCCAACTCAACGGCTCTGGCCTCTGGGACGGCACCATGACCGCTACAGAACGATATTACTATGCCGCCATGCGTTACGGAGACGAATTGCTGGCGCAGGGGGCTTACTGCGAAGCCTACGAGCAATATCAGGCTGCGCAAGCCATTGGCCAATTGGATGCGCAGGCAGCCAAAGGCGCTAACCAGGCATACCAGGAATGCTATCCCCCAACGGAAATCCCTGAGCCGACCCTGGAACCGCCCACCGAAACGCCCACCCCTTAGCGGATATGCTTGTCTCACCTCCTGCCTGGGCGCTGGCATTGACCTACTGGCTACATCTACTGGCTACGGTGACCTGGTTAGGCGGACTAGCCGCCACTTTCCTGCTGGTCTACCCGGCAGCAAAGCAGACCTTGAAACCTGCCGAGCGGCTGGCGTTGGTTACAGCCATCCAGCGCCGCTTGGAGCCATTGGCCTGGTTCAGCATGGCCTTGCTGGCCGTAACCGGCCTGTTCCAGATGAGCGTCAATCCGCATTACGATGGCTTTCTATCCACAACCGGCCAATGGTCGCTGGCTATTTTGACCAAGCATCTCCTGGGCATGGCAATGGTCGCCGTCAGCGCCGTGCAAACCTGGGAAGTATTGCCAGCCATTCGGCGCGGACTGCTTCGGATGGAAAAAGACGCGCTGGATGAAGACGAACTGCTCAACCTGCAAAAGCGCGAAGGAGGATTGTTGCGATTGAACATCCTTCTCTCGGTATTGATTCTGGCTGCCACCGCCTTTGCCAGGGCGTCGTAAGTAACCTGAATTCAGGATAAGCCTTCGAACCGTCCCAAAGGCTCGATGGCGCAAACAGCGTATCCCCAGACTCTGGCCTGGTCGAACCGACCAAAGGTCGGGGGAGCGTATCACCAGGCTCGGCCTGGTTGAGCCAACCGAAGGTCGGGGGTACGAGGGCTGCTAGAAACCGACTCCAGGCGCAAACAGCGTATCACCAGGCTCTGCCTGGTCGAACCGACCCAAGGTCGGTGGCACAACGGCTGATCGTTGCACTTTGCCAGATTACGGCAACAAAAAGTGAGAAACTATGCGTTACCCTGTTGTCATTCACAAAGACCCTATAAAAACAAGTCGTTTCAAGGTCAAAAGCGTGCCAACACAGCGCCCGGCAGCGAGAAACTATTTTGACAATGTCACATTAAACATTTGTTCTAAAAACGCTATGTTTTTTGTCACTGCGAGCGATAGCGAAGCAGTCTCCCGGTCTGCCAGGAGATTGCTTCGTCGCAAAGAACGCTCCTCGCAATGACAACTAT
>DAOUCM010000028.1:0-3647 GCA_034431895.1 Anaerolineales bacterium | reverse complement strand
TCATACGCTTTTTGGTTCGATAGGAGTATCGCATGGACGCAGTCACCGTTTCCCCTAAATATCAAGTGGTTATTCCCTTGAAAGTGCGCGAAAGAATGCGCGTCAAGCCTGGGCAAAAAATGCACGTCATTGCCTACGACAATATGGTGGTATTCATCCCCGTCCGCCCCATCGAACAGGCGCGCGGGTCACTGAAAGGCATGGATACCCGCATCGAGCGCGACGAAGAGGACCGCCTATGAACATCGTCGACTCTTCGGGCTGGCTGGAATACTTCGCAGAAGGCAGCAATGCCGATTTTTTCGCCCCCGCCATCGAAGACACCGGGAATTTACTTGTACCTGTCATCTGTGTTTACGAAGTCTTCAAGAAGTTACTCCAGCAAAGCGGGGAGTATCAGGCACAGATTCACGTCGGCGATATGAAACACGGGAAGGTCATCGAGATGGACGAATCACTGGCATTGAGCGCCGCCAGACTCTCGGCTGAACTCAAACTGCCCATGGCGGATAGTCTGATTCTTGCCACGGCCCGCGCCCATAACGCCATCCTCTGGACACAGGATGAACACTTCAAAGACCTCGATGGCGTGAAATATGTCGAGAAGAAATATTGAACGGGCAAACCGCTGCCAACCGTAACCGTTGTCGTTCAACAAGCCACGAACAGCCTCCCAAAGTCTTCAGTAGATGCCCCTTCCCGCCTCGCATTCTCCGAAAGGAGCCTCGCATGGACCCTCAACTCCCCGCCCAACTCGCGCAACGCCTTGCCCCCTACCTGCTCAAAGGCCTCAAACTCGCCGGGCAGGATGCGGCCAGAAAACCCGGCCAAAAGGCCGGTGAACAGAGAGCGTCATACGTTTCTTCGGGTAGCTGGAGTATTTCGCATCAGGTTGTATGTATTATAATATAAATTGCAATACATAGAAAGGAGCCTGACATGCAGCAAATCATTGGTGTCACCGAACTTCAGCGCAAATTTCGCTCGTTTTTTGACCAGGTGGTCAGTAAGCGCACTCCGATTATCCTGACGCGCGGTTCGCGCCCAGAAGCAGTGCTGATTTCTTACGAAGACTACCTGCGCTTTCAGCAAATGCAGGAGAGCGAGGTGCTGGCGCGTTTCGAGAGGGTCTGGAACCGTCTGGCGGAAATGAACGCCGCGGTCAGCGAAGAAGAATTGGCCGCCGACATCGAAGCGGCGCGGGGGTAGCCCATGCGCGCCGTGATTGATACGGGGGTGCTGGTCAGCGCGTTGATCCGCCGCCAGGGAACGACCGGCAATGTGCTACTCGCCCTGCGCAATGGACTCTTCACCGTCATTTACTCCACTGACATCCTGGTGGAAATCATTGACGTGCTGGATCACCCTCGTTTTCGCCAAAAATATCACATCGAACCGGATGACATCTCCGCCCTCATCAATTTATTGCGCCTGCGGGGGAAACTGGTGATGCCAACCCACAAAGTGACCGCTTGCCGCGACCCCAAAGATGACAAGTTTCTCGAAGCCGCTCTCGCTGCCGAAGCAGATTACATCGTTTCGGGAGACGCCGACCTGCTGGTCTTGACACCCTTCGAAAACATCCCCATCCTGCGCCCGGCAGAGTTTTTGGCGCGTTTGTAATCTTTTTCATCTTTCAACCTTCCGCCTTCATCCGTCCTCCAACCCTCGTCCATGCCGCGCCGGGCGGTAGAGAAAAAAGAGACCAAAATGACCAACTGGACAGAACTGCGTAAATTCCTGAAAGAACTCCCCCTGAACGCCTGTTGGAATTGCTGAAAGGCCTGTACGACCTTTCAGCGCAAAACAAAGCCTGGCTGCGCGCCCAGGCGCTGCCTGCCTGTTGGACAAGATTCGGCCTACCTGGAAGAATGCCGCCAGAAGGTCATCAAAGCCATCTACAATCCGGTCCGCAAACTCCCAAACATGCCGCGCTTTCGGGAAGCCAAAAAGGTCATCAGCGAATACAAAAAGGCCACCCAAGACCTGGTCAGAACGCTGGATTTGATGCTCACTTACGTTGAGCGCGGCCACGCCTTCACCAACGATTTCGGCGATATTGATATGCCTTTTTACGAGGCGCTCATCAACATGCTCGACCGTTTTGCCACCGAACTCAAAAAAAGCCCGGCCCGCCATGAACTGTATGCCCGTTTTCGTGAGCGATTGCTGCGAATGAACCGCACCGCTAATATCGGCTGGGGTTACGGCGATTTCGTTCACGACACGGTCGGTGAGTTAGAAGCCGCGTTGAACTAAAGGCGCGGCAAAAGCCTTAAGTCATTCCAATAACTGCCTCCCCCTCATCATCCCCAAAGGTGCTCGCGAAAGGAAAGGAGGCGGGGGCGTTTTCGGCCACGACATCCGCTTTTTGCGTCCGTTTGCATCTCCGTTCGAGAGAGAGTTAGGGTAAGGGTAGGTAATTACGGAAAATTACAAATTGACGAGCGGTAAAGCCGTCACGCCTTGTCCAAGCGGGAGAAGCATGCTGCCGGGATGAACAACATATCCGCTCAGCGCTTTCTCCTTGAAGTCTCGCCGAAATGCCTGGATTTCTTTTGCCATCTCCAGACGCGGGGTTTCAGAGAGTTTGATTTCAAGCGAGACCAAACCGGATTGGGTTTCGATGACCAATCCACTTCCGAGCCAGCCGCCGTGCGCCAATAATAAAGCGGTGGCTCCTCACCCCGATGCAAATAAGTCTTGTACAGGTCGGCAATCACAAGGTTTTCGAAAATCGCGCCGCCCATTGGCCCCGCGAAAGCATGCTCGACATCACGCAAACCAACCAGGTAGCATAACAGGCTCGTATCCATGAAATAGACCTTGGGAGACTTGATCAAACGCTTACCGATGTTCGCGAATAGGGCCGCAAAAGCAACTGCCTACCCTGTCGGACAGGATATACAGGATAGGCAGGATAAACTTCAACATACAGAGAACTACAATCCGAAACATCCTGTCCATCCTGTTCTGGACGCTTTCGCCGCCTTCGTAATCAGGAATATCACAACAGGGTAGGCAGTTACAAAATAACAAAGAAAATGTGCTGCCCACGCAAACGTACTATGGGCAGAAATGAAATGAGAGCGGTGAAATATCACATAGACATCTCACCGCTCTAACACCAACACATCAATAAAGTGTGCCCTCAAGGGGACTTTTTGCTTTCGGGCGATTCAGGCTATTCAGGATAGAATTTTGAATACGCTGTCACCTGCTCACTGATTTTGCGCTAAAATAGACAAAACCCCGCCGCTGAGACCGGCGAGGCTTGCTGTGCTACGCGGTTGCGGCGCGTAGCGGTTGAGGGAATTATATCATAGCCCTTTTTCCGCCTGCGTCCGCCCGCGATGCAGGCGGTGTTGTTCGTAAAGGGACATCTCATTGAAACGCGCTATGGCAAAAATCTACCCACAACGTTTTCCCCAATGGGCACTTGAGCAAACCAATCGCTCGGCGGAGAGAAAAGTTTTCGAGAAATTGGCGCAATTGCCGGAGCCGTATGTCGTATTTTACAGCGCGGCATGGCAGGCGCGCTCGTCCCGCGAGGGGGCGCAAGATGGCGAGGCCGATTTCATCGTTGCTCATCCTGAGAAGGGCGTCCTGATTCTCGAAGTGAAGGGCGGACGCATCCGATATGACGC
>DAOUCM010000027.1:0-22839 GCA_034431895.1 Anaerolineales bacterium | reverse complement strand
CGGATTGGGTGAAACGGTCTTTGAACCGTTTGCCGCCACTCTCAACCATGCCGCTGCCGATTACCCAACCATCTGCACGCATATCGAGATAGTACATGCGATGTTGGTTGTTGGTGAAATAGCTTGCTTGTTTACGTCCAGGTAATAAACGACCATTATCATCGGCGGGGACGATATGCTTGATAACAATCTCGTCTTTGCCAACGACTACATGATCAACCAACAATCGAATCACTTCCTGCTGAAGTTGGGGGGTGGGATTTTCCATGCTGCTCTTGATCTTCCGACAGAAGTCTACAAAGTCTTTTGTCAAGGCTTGTTTGACTTGCTTCTGGCGGGCAACACGGTCAAACTGCTCCAAGCGTGTTTGAACAGAAGCGCGCTCCTGGTCAATCCGAGTTTTGCGTTTTGACAGTTCGGTTTTGTCTATCTTTCCTTCCTGAAACAAATCGAGCAAGCGTTGCCACTGGGTTTCCAGAGTTTTCAAACGCGAGTGTAAACGATTGCTCTCTTCAGGAGCATTGGCATTGGTTTGCAACTCACTCTCCCAAGCGTCTGTCAATAAAGTGGGGTTTTTCAAGAGGTCAGTGACCGCCTGCCAGACTACTGGCTCAATCACCTGGGCGTTGACTGAGCAAGTATGCGGCGGAAATTCAGATTTGCTGCGCTGCTCACGAATGCAAGAGTAATAGATATGCCCGCGGCGTTCCCGCGCGGTTAAGGTGCGTCCACACACACCACACACCAAGAGACCGCGCAACAAGAAAAAATTCTTCTTGTTGTTGCGCGGCGAAAACTTGAAATTCATTTCCAAATATTCCTGCGCTTTCAGCCAGGTCTCCTCCGAGACCAGCGGCGGCACGCTCATGGGAATCCATTCTTCTTTGGGGCGCGGCAAATGAGCGGCGTACTGTTTGAGGCCACGCCCAACCCTGCGCGGTTTACCAACTACCTCGTAACAAGTACGCGTGCGATTGTAATACGTTTTGCCCATGTAGGCAGGCTGTTTTAGGATTGTTTGGACAATTCCAGGATACCAACGCTTGCCACGCGGCGGCATGGCGGCTATATTCTCATTCAAATATGCCACGATTTGCGGAATCGACCTGTTTTTTTCGGTGTACTCCCGAAAAATATGTCTAACCACTGCCGCTTCCAGCGGGTGTTCTTCCCAGCGTCCACCATTGGGTTCGCTCACTCGAATATAGCGGTAGCCATAGGGCGCAACAGGATTCACCAGCTCTCCGCGGCGGATACGATAGAGCTTGCCGCGCCGCAAACGCTCGGTAATCAATGCCCGTTCATATTCGGCGAATAAGCCTTGAATCCCCAAAAGCAATTGTCCTTGCGGGTTGTCTTCCACAGGCGGTTGGTTGACAAACACCACGCTTACCCCGCAACGCTTCAACTCTTCCACCAAGATCCATTGATGGGCGTATTTCCGCGAGAGCCGATCGGGACTCAGGCACAACACCGTATCAAACAATCCTTCCACTGCCAAATCGCGCAGACGATCCAGTGCAGGACGCGCTAATTGCGCTCCACTGACTGCCTGATCCAAAAAATAAAATTCTTTCGATAGTCGCAGCCCTTTCTCTTGGGCATATTTTTCCAACTCGGCCACTTGACTATCAATAGTCGCTTCCTGTTCCTGCTGCAAGGTTGAGACCCTCGCATAGATCGCTGCCATCTGGTTCATCTTGTGCCTCCTGAATTGGTTGCTCAATTTCAACTTCCTCTGCCGCATGATAGAATCGCTGGTATGCTTCACGCACACGCTCGATAGCTCTACGGTTTGGAAGACGTTCCATACGCACGGTGAACACCGGTTGCTTTTTCTGTTTCACGGCTACCTCCTCAATGATGATGGAGGACTAGCCTATCGTATTTATCCGTTTCTATGCGCTGGCCTGCTCTTCCGTTCAGGAAGCTTTATTCGATTTTCAAAGTGCATTGACTCGTATGGGTCGTTTATTTCCTTGATGTATTAGCATAATTCGCGTTGGAGATGAGCAAGAATTCTCTTGATGTACGGCAGCAAATTGTAAATTAGGATTCGAATTTCCTTTCTCTACCTGACTTATCTGGTAAAATATGCCCTTGCGACAACGGCCCTTGCGAGGCGCGCTTCCTTTCGCGCATCCCCTCTCCTCCAAGCGCGGTCGCCCTCTACAAAATTCAGTCAATTACCTTCGAAGGAGAACGTTCTCAATGGTTCGTATTCGTTTTCGCCGTGTTGGTTTGAAGGGACAACCCTCTTACCGCATCGTCGCTGCGGACAAGGAAAGTCCGCGCGATGGCCGCTTCTTGGAAATCCTGGGCTCCTACAACCCTCGCACCGAGCCGGCTACCCTGACCATCAAAGAAGACCGCATCTATCACTGGATGAAAAACGGCGCTCTGCCGACCGAATCGGTTGGTCAGGTGCTCCAATCAGCAGGCGTGTTGGAGCGCTTCGAACGCTACAAAAAGGGTGAAGATCTCGAAACCCTGCTCAAAGAAGCCGCCGAAGCCCAGGCCGCGCGCAACATCACCGTTAAGACCCGCCGCAATTGATCCATCTTCCATGCGGGCAAGAGCCTGAGGCCTGCCCGATGACCAAAAAGATTGGGCGCCTATGAAAGACCTGATCGAGTATATTGCCAAATCGCTGGTAGACCATCCCGAACAAGTCGAAGTGCGCGAGTTTCGCAATGGCAACCGCGTGCGCATCGAACTGAGCGTTGCCCAAGACGATATGGGGCGCATCATTGGCAAGAGCGGGCGGGTAGCCAACGCCATTCGCACCCTATTGCGGGTGGCCGCTGAAAGCGAAGGCAAACAAGCGACGCTCGACGTGCTGGAACCCTGATGACGCCTGGAAAGACACCGGCCGCCGCTGAGACAGGCTCGCCGCCCGCTGGCGAGCCTGAATATTTAGTAGTCGGCTTTCTACGCCGTCCGCACGGGGTCAAGGGAGAAATTCTCATGGATGTTCACACCGATTTTCCCGAGCGGCTGAAGGTCGGCGTGACCTTGTTCGTAGGAGAAGAGCGCCTCCCCATGCAACTCGCCAGCCGCCGCTCCCATTCATCGGGCTGGCTGGTGCGCTTTCGCGGCCTCGACACGCCCGAACAAGTGGGCCGCTATCGCAATACCTGGGTTTACGTCCGCACCGCCGACCGTCCACCCTTGCCCCCAGGAGAATATTATCATCATCAATTGCTAGGCTTGAACGTGGTCACCGACCAGGGCCAGCCTCTTGGCACGCTGATAGAAATTCTCGAAACCGGCGCCAACGACGTATATGTGGTACGGGATGCAGACGGGCGCGAGACCCTGTTGCCCGCCATCCCTGCGGTCATTCTCGACATTCGGCCTGCTGACCGTTTCATGCGCGTCCACCTGTTGGACGGTTTGACCGCCTCCCCATCGAAGCACAATCGTCATGCCTGAAATGGACGAAAAAGGATACTGGATTGGCTTCAGCCTCATCAAAGGCATTGGCGCGGTCCGCTTCCAACGCTTGCTGGAGCGCTTCGGCGACGCCCAATCGGCTTGGGAGGCGGAAACATCCGCTTTAACGGAAGCCGGCCTAAGTCCGAAAGTGATCGAGCGGCTGGTCGCCGTCCGCCAGCAGGTAGACCTTCCCCGTCTGTATGAAAAAATCCTGTCGAAAGGCATCCAAATTTTGACCTGGCAGGATGAGGCTTACCCGCAGCGCCTGCGCGAAATTTCCCAACCGCCGCCGGTGCTGTATTTGCGCGGTCAATTGCTGCCAGAAGACGCCTGGGCAGTAGCCATCGTCGGCACGCGCCAAGCGACGCCGTATGGCCGGCAAGTGAGTGAGCAAATTGCTTCCTTTTTGGCAAGCAACGGCATGACCATCGTCAGCGGACTGGCACGCGGCATAGATACCCTCGCCCATCAGGCGGCTTTGCGCGCCGGCGGGCGCACCCTGGCGGTGCTAGGCAGCGGCGTGGACCGCATCTACCCACCCGAACACCGCGCTCTGGCCGAGCAAATTTGCGAACACGGCGCTTTGTTGAGCGACTATGCCCCCGGCACGCCCCCCGAAAGCGCCAATTTTCCTCCCCGCAACCGCATCATCTCTGGGCTTTCGATGGCGGTCGTGGTGGTGGAGGCAGGCGAGACCAGCGGCGCTTTGATCACTGCCGAATTTGCCGCCGAACAAGGGCGCGAAGTCTTTGCCGTGCCGGGCAGTATCCTGGCGGCGCAAAGCAAAGGCACGAACAAACTCATCCAGCAGGGAGCGCTGCCCCTCTTGAACGCCAGCGATGTGATGCAAGCCCTCGATCTGACGCGCCTCGGCCAACAAAAGGCGGCCCGCAAGATCCTCCCCAGCGACGCCGTAGAAGCCAAACTGCTGGAGACCCTCAGCGACGAGCCGCTGCATGTAGACGAAATCCGCAGCCAGACCGGCCTGCCGGTAGAAAAGGTCTCTGCCACTTTGATTATGATGGAACTCAAAGGCATGGTGCGCCAGGTCGGCGGAATGCAATATGTAGCCGTTCGTGAGGTACAATCGGATTATTCGGTCAGCAATGAATGATGTAGAGCATACGTACGCGGTCATCATGGCGGGCGGCGGCGGAACGCGCTTGTGGCCGCTTTCGAGACGGGCACGTCCCAAGCAGATGCTTTCTCTGGTAGAAGGACACTCCTTGTTCCAGGCTACCCTTCGGCGTCTGGAAAGGCTTTTTCCTCCCGACCGCACGCTGATTGTCACGGTCGAAGAGCAAGCCGAGAGGCTGAAAAGCCAGGCTCCTTTCATTCCCGACAAAAACTTTCTGCTCGAACCCGTCCCGCGCGGCACGGCTCCTGCCATTGGGCTGGCAGCCATCGCCATCCAAAAGCGCCATCCACAAGCCAGCATGGCCGTCTTGCCGGCTGATCACTACATCCGCAACGATGAACGCTTCGCCGGGCTGTTGCGCACAGCGATGGCTGTGGCAGAAAAAGACTACCTGGTGACGCTGGGCATCACGCCCACCTACCCGGCCAGCGTCTACGGTTATATTCAAAGCGGTGAGCGCTTGCCCGAATCCTTCGACTACGCCGCGCATCGGGTTTTGCGCTTCGTCGAAAAACCGAACAAAGAACAAGCCTGCTCGCTGCTCGAAGCAGGCAATTATTTCTGGAACTCAGGGATGTTCTTTTGGAAGGTAAAAAATATCCTAAACGAAATGTCGCGCCAGATGCCGAATCTGTATTCTGTGTTGACGGACCTCGAGACGGTATGGGGAAGCGCGCAGCAGGCTGCTACCCTGAAGAGGCTGTGGCCGGCCCTGCGCAGCGAGACGATTGATTACGGCATCATGGAACATGCCGAACGAGTTGCGGTGTTGCCAGCGGAGGGATTAGAATGGAATGACATCGGCAACTGGGAGTCCCTGTTCGATGTCTTGCCAACCGATCAAGACGGCAACATCGTATTCGGCGGTCAGCATGTCGCCGTAGATACGTCCAACTCGCTCATCTATGGAAATCACGATGGGCGTCTCATCGTCACCATCGGCATAGATAACCTGGTTATCGTAGATACAGGCGATGCCTTGCTCATCTGTCACAAGGAACAAGCCGCCAAGGTGCGCCAGATGGTAGAACATTTGAAAAATTCAGAGTGGGAACACTATACTTAAGCCTACTTTCCCTACTTCCTACTACTTCCTACTCTCTATTCTCTACTCTCTTTACCTGGAGGTTTCATGGAAGCCTATTGCGTGAAATGCAGGACCAAACGTGAAATCCAAAACCCCGAAGCAACCTTCAACGCCCAAGGTTCGCCTGTTACGACAGGTATCTGCCCGGAATGCGGCACAAAATTATACCGCGCAGGCAAAACCCCTGCTCATGAAGGCCTGACGCCGCCGCAAGCCGTGAACACCCGCGAAGGGAAACTGGTCATCGTCGAATCGCCGGCCAAGGCCAAAACGGTAGGGCGCTTCTTAGGCAAGGGCTACACCGTCCGCGCTTCGGTGGGACACGTGCGCGACCTGCTGCGTTCGCAGTTGTCGGTAGACGTGGAAAACAACTTTGCGCCCAAATATCGCGTTCCCAACGAAAAGAAAGCAGTAGTCAAAGAGCTCAAACAACTGGCAAAGACCGCCCAAGAAATCTACCTGGCAACCGACCCCGACCGCGAAGGCGAGGCCATTGCCTGGCACTTGATGGAAGCGGCTCAAATCGAGCCAAAACTGGCAAAGCGCGTGGTCTTCCACGAAATCACTGAAACAGCCATCAACGAGGCCTTTTCACACCCACGCGGCATCAACGAAGACTTGGTCAATGCTCAGCAGGCGCGGCGTGTGCTAGACCGCCTGGTGGGTTATAGCATCAGCCCGATTCTATGGGAAAAGGTACGCAGCCGCCTTTCGGCCGGGCGCGTTCAATCGGTGGCGCTGCGGCTCATCGTCGAGCGAGAACGTGAGATCGAGGCTTTCGTGCCGGTGGAATATTGGACTATCGGAGCCGAGTTCAAGCCGGAGAAAATCCGCTCCACTTTCCTGACCAAACTGTCCAAGATAGATGGCAATGACCCCAACCTTCCAAACGAGGAAACGGTCAAACCTTTGCTGGCAGATATGGAAGGGGCGGCTTACGTCATTACCAAAGTCAAACGCGGCGAGCGCAAGCGGCGGCCTTCCCCGCCCTTCATCACCTCCACGCTGCAACAAGAGGCCTCGCGTAAATTGGGCTTTACCGCCAAGCGCACGATGGGACTGGCGCAAGGCCTGTACGAAGGCCAGGATGTCGGCGAAGGCGGCACAACCGGCTTGATTACGTACATGCGCACCGACTCGACCAATATTGCAGAAGTAGCACAAAAGGAAGCCCGTGAATACGTGAGGGGCAAATACGGTGCAGACTTCCTGCCCGACGAGCCACCCCAATACAAGACCAAATCGAAAGGCGCACAGGAAGCGCACGAAGCCATCCGCCCGACCTCGGTCATGCGCGACCCGGAGAAGGTCAAACCCTACCTCGAACCGGCCATGTTCAAACTCTATCAACTCATCTGGCAGCGTTTTGTCGCCTCTCAAATGGAAGCGGCCGTGTACGACACGCTGCAAGTGGAAGTGACCGGCACGAGCAGCGCACATGAGTACCTGTTTCGCGCTTCTGGCTCGGCAATCAAATTCCCCGGTTTTCTGGTGGTCTACGAAGAAGCCAAAAACGAAGATGCCAAAGCCGAGGAAGACGAGGAAAACGTCCGCATCCCGGCCGGGGTAGCGGAGGGGCAAAAGCAGGAACTGGTGCGCCTGATACCCGAACAACACTTTACCCAGCCGCCGCCGCGTTACTCGGAGGCTTCTCTGGTACAGGCGCTGGAGGAATACGGCATCGGCCGGCCCTCCACCTACGCCCCCACCCTTTCCACCATCCAACAGCGCGGATACGTGGAACGAGTGGACCGCCGCTTGATTCCAACCGAGACCGGAATGCTGGTCAACGACTTGATGCTCCAATATTTCCCCGAAATCGTGGATTTGAACTTCACCGCCCGCATGGAAGAAGACCTGGATAAGATCGCCTCCGGCCAGGTGGAATGGGTGCCGGTGATGCGCGAATTCTACGGGCCGTTTTCGGTCAAGGTGCAGAAAGCGCAGGCCGAGATGCCGGTCACCAAAAGCGGACCAGAACCCATCGGGCGCGCTTGCCCCGATTGCGGCAAGGAATTGGTCATCCGCTACGGGCGTTACGGCAAGTTCATCTCGTGCAGCGGTTTCCCAGAGTGCCGCCATACCGAACCCTGGCTGGAGAAAATCGGCGTCGCCTGTCCGAAATGCGGCGGCGAGATTGTGGAACGCAAAACGCGCAAGAACCGCATCTTCTATGGCTGTCTCAATTACCCGGCCTGTGATTTCACCTCATGGAAAAAGCCGCTTGCCCAACCTTGCCCCAAATGCGGCGGCTTGCTGGTGATTGCCAATAAACGAGAAGCGCAATGCTCCACTTGCCAAGAAACCTTCCTGTTGGAAGAAATCGTCCCCGAAAGCCTGGCCTGACCCTCTACCCTCTCCCTCACCCGAACCCTCTCCCAAAGGGAAAGGGAAGGGAGAGGGACAAACATGCGCTGTAATACTAGTGGGTGAGTGAGTTTTCTGGGTTCGATGGGATATAATTATGGTAGTGCTATCTTCTCGAAAAGAAAGGGGAAGCCAGGAGCAAGACGCTCTATGCGCGCCCAGCCCGCCGCCCCACTGAGCGAGAGGATGCCACCGACAAGTCGATTCAATCCAAGGGACGTGACATGGCTTCGATATTCCAGTTATTCGCTGTTTTGATCAAACGCCCAACAGTAGCGGCTGTTTTGGGTCTCATCGGTGGCTTGATGCTCGGCCTGACTATAGGATGGTGGCTTTGGCCGGTAGAATGGACAAATACCACCCCTGAGTTGCTGCGCCCTGACCTGCAAGAAGACTACCTGCGAATGGCCATCGACTCCTTCCGCGTCAATGGCGACCCCAATCTAGCGGTGCGCCGTTGGGACGATTTGGGGCCGAACGCGCGCACCCTCTACCTGAAAATTCAAGAAAGCCCGGCTGGGCTGGATATGGGCGCTATCGCGGCTTTTGGGCAAGTTATCCAAACCGTGCGCGGACCCATCGAAGCAGCAGCGCCCTTGCCAGAGGAGAAAAAGGGGATGTCTTTCAGCACCCTCCTGATTACGGTGGCAAGTATCCTCATCCTAGCGGTGATTGTTTTTGGCGCCATTTACCTGATTCGTAACGTCTTCAGGCCGCGCTCTGGCACTGTCACCCCGGCTATGCAAGCCGCTGAGGTGGCACGTCGCACCGAACGCACCGATTTCCAATCGCTGGGATTGGCGCCTCCTGTCACCCAAACCATGACGACCTACATGCTGGGCGATGATTTGTACGACGAATCCTTCAGCATAGACACCCAAGGCGGCGATTTCCTCGGCGAATATGGCGTAGGCATCTCCGAGACCATTGGCGTGGGCGACCCCAAAAAAGTCACAGCCCTGGAAGTGTGGCTCTTCGATAAGAACGACATCAAGACCGCCACCAAAGTCTTGATGAGTTCCCACGCCTTTGGCGACCCCAACATCCGCGCCCGTTTGGAAGCCAAAGGTGAACTCGTGCTGATCGAGCCGCAAAAACAAATCATGCTTGAAACAGCGGCGCTTCAATTGCTGGTCACCATCGTAGACTTGGAATACGGCGTCGGCGCCCTACCGCCGGAGAGTTACTTCGAGCGCGTGACGCTGGAAATGGCCGTATGGCCGAAACAAAGGTAGACAACAAAAAGGCTGGGTTTCGTCCCAGCCTTTTTCTTCATTCTATCTTCAAAATCTTGAAGCGAATCTTGCCCCCCGGCGTTTCGGCTTCGACCGTTTCCCCCACCTTGTGATCCAACAACGCCTTGCCAATAGGCGACTCATACGAAATCTTGCCGTTGGATGGATCTGCCTCGGTGGGGCCCACCAGGTGATAGGTTTCTGGTGGCCAGTCCTCTTCTTGAATAGTCACGTGAGAGCCAAGCGAAACCACCTCTTGATTGGCATTCTTTTCGATGATGACGGCGTTCTTGAGCAGGTATTCGAGTTCCTGGATACGGCCTTCGAGAAAGGCCTGGTCTTCCTTGGCCTTGTGATAATCGGCATTCTCCGAGAGGTCGCCCATCTGGATGGCAGAACGCAGGCGCGCGGCCAGTTCTTCACGCTTGGGGCCTTTCAACTCTTCTAATTCCGTTTTCAAGCGCGCAACGCCCTCGGCGGTAAGATAATGGATTTGCTCAGCCATGATCAGGGTTTCTCCAGGGGATTCAATAGTTTCTGGTGTTCTTCGATCGCATAGCGATCGGTCATACCGGCAATATAGTCACAAATGGTACGCTCTAGCCCTCGTCTTTCGATGAAGGCCTGGACGTGATTGGGAAGGGTGGATGGTTCGTCGTGATAGGCCTGGAACAACTCGGCAATGATACGCTCCGACTTGACCTGCATCCGCACCACCCGATAATGACGGTACATCTTGTTGTACAGAAAGTCTTTCAACTCACGGTTACGACGACGCATCTCCTCGCTGAAACTGATGACATTGTAAGGCAATTTCTGGATGTCGAGCGGAGATTGCGCGCCACATTCTTTCAAACGCGCATCCGTAGCCATCACCAGGTCGGTCACTTCCATACCAATCAATTGACGGATGAGGCGATGACGAGCGATCTCTTCCAAAATGGGCGGCTTCCATTTTATCTCATCCAGCAGAATCTCCCACAGGGAAATGCCCGCCAGCATTTGCGGCGTAAGCATTCCAGAACGCAGGCCATCGTCCAGATCGTGAGCGGTATAAGCCAATTCATCGGCCACGTTGGCAATCTGGGTCTCCAGGTTGCCGCGCAATTCGGGATTGTAGGCCGAGGCGTCTGAAATATCGTATTCTGATTCGTGCTTGACCATGCCCTCGCGCACTTCCCAAGTCAGATTGAGACCGGGAAACTCCGGATAACGCTGTTCCAATTCGGTGACGATGCGCAGAGATTGTTTATTGTGGTCGAAGCCGCCGTAATCCTTCATCAAGCGCGCCAGGGCTGCTTCTCCAGCGTGACCGAAGGGGGAATGCCCCAGATCGTGCGCCAGGCAGATAGCCTCCGTCAAATCTTCGTTGCCGCCCAAAGCGCGGGCAATCGTGCGCCCAATTTGCGCCACTTCGAGCGTGTGCGTCAGGCGCGTGCGATAGTAATCGCCTTCATAGTTGATGAAGACCTGCGTCTTGTACTCCAGGCGGCGGAAAGCAGTGGTATGGATGATGCGGTCGCGGTCGCGCTGGAAGGAGGTGCGATACTCTGGCTCGGAATCCAGGTACGCGCGGCCTTTGCTGTCTTTGCTGCGCATTCCATAGGGCGCCAGGCTTTTGTCTTCGATTTCTTCCAGTTGTTGACGGGTAAAGAACATTTGATCACGACCTATTACTAAATTACGCTAACCGTAAAGGTCCTACGCGATAGAAAACCATCCACGCATGGCTCGGCAAGTCAGAATAAATTTTTCGCGAATGCACAAAGTCCATTTACGGTTTGTCCACAGTGAAATGAACGCCTTCGGCTTCTGCAATCTTTATTCCATCTGCATTGAAGGCTGATAACTCCCAAATGTAATAACCTTCCGGCAGAGGTGCCTGGATAGTGTATTCCGTAGTTTGAACTTGTTGAAATTCTTGAATGTCGGCGAAATATTGCGTCCAAATCACGACCTCATAGTAAGATGCTCCTGAATATTCTTTCCAAGTCAATGTTGGACGGTCTTCGCTAATTGTCATATTATCCGTTGGATATTTGACACGTAAATCTACCTTGAAAATATGGACTGCATCGAAGTATCGAATTTGATCTGCCTCGAGAGTTTCTTTCTTCTCCGTATTGTATATATACCAATCAGTGTTTGGAACGTTAACCACTAACTTGTATTCGCCAGGTTTGACATCCTTAAAGACATAGCGACCTTTTTCGTCCGAGTTAGTAGAGTACTCATTGCCCGAGCAGCCATGAAAAATTTCAAACTCCTGACACAGCAACACTTTCACATATTGTACTGGCTTACCATTCCACAACACCAAGCCGGCTGCACTGGCTTTACCCGCCGCCGGTGGAGAAAGTTCGATTACAGGCGTCGCGGTTGCTGTAGGGCTTGGCGTCACAGTAAGGGTAGGGGATGGGGATGGGGTTGGAAGTGGAGTTGAAGTTAAAGTAGGTTTAGGCGTAGCAGTCAAAGTAGGAGTAGACATCAAGAAGGGAACTGCAGAACAACCACTGAACGCCCATAAAAAGAAAAACAACAAAGCTACCATCACAAATTTTTTCATTTTCGCCTCCTCGTAGCGCGGGATTTATCCCAAAACCTAATGCGGCATGAATGCCGCGGGCATTGCTTCGGCAGAAAACCACTGTCTCGCAATGACACAGATGGGGCGAGAGGGGGTCGAACCCTCACGGTGTCACCACCGGCGGATTTTAAGTCCGCTGCGTCTGCCGATTCCGCCATCGCCCCGGCAAGATAAATTTTACCCGATTTTTGCTCGAATGCAAAAATTTTTTCTGGTTTGTTTGCAACGTTGGCTCACGGGCAAAAGAGGTGCCGTTTCTCTGCGCCTCCAGCCGCAACCCAACGTAAAGCCTTCGAGTCCTTCGTGTAATTCGACGCAAATGACGAGCGATAATACTTGAAAGGATACTCACGCCTCCCTTTCGAAACACTTCACGGTAAAATTGCCCCGTGAGCAACTTTCGTCATCTTACTTACTCTCTCATCCTGCTCGTTCTAGCGGCGGCCATGACCGCCTGCGGCGTGGATACACCCCCTCTGCCCTCGCCTACGCCAACGCCGTTCCTCATCACCGCCACCCTGCCACCCACATTCACGCCGCGCCCCTCGCCCACGCCCTTGCCCCCCACTTCCACCCCGCCCGTACAACCAATAGAGGGACAAACCACCAGCCAGTTGAACGTGCGCAGCGCCCCCTCCGCCGAAAGCAACCTGCTTGGCACGGTCTACATGTTCGCTCAGGTGCAAATCGTAGGCAAAGACGCCAGCGGCGGCTGGTACCTCATCCAGTTCCCCGAAAGCCCCAGCGGCACGGGCTGGATTACGGCCCAGTTCGTCCAAGTCAACGGATCGCCAGACGTGCCGGTCATCGCCGAACAGCCGCAGCCAGCAGCGACGGCCGTCCAGGCCGCCTCACAGCCTGCGATAACGGAAGCAGGCACCCCGTCGGAGCCCGAAGCGGGGGCATCCCCCTCCCCGGCCCCGCCGGCCGCCCAGTCCCCAGCCGCAACGGACAACGATTCGCCACAATCCCCGGCCGTCAGCCTAACCCTATCGGCAACGCAAACGCGCGCGTTCCAGTACAGCAGCGATGTTTCCTCACCGCAAGGCGACCTGGATGATTGGGTGCAATTCACCCTGCCCGGCCAGGCCGGACAGCCCGCCAGCGTTTCGGTCATGCTGCAATGCACCGGCAACGCCCCGCTGGCGCTGGAACTCATCCAGGCGGGCGTGCGCCTGCAAACCTGGAACGACCTGCCATGTGGGCAAACCAGCCAGTTGATTTTGAGCCTGTTTGCCGGCAGTCCGTATAGCCTGCATCTGCTGGCAGGGCAAGGCGGCAGCGCGCTGAACTACGCCGCTTATACGTTGACGGTGTCGCTGCGCTGAAAGTCCTGGCGCTTGCCCAGGAAAGTCCTGGCGCTTGCCCAGGAATGTCCTGGCGCTTGCCCAGAAGGAGACGCGCCATCGCTCGACACACCCTACACGGCCTGCTGCTGTGCCTGCTGCTGGCCGGCTGCCTGCCCCCTACTGGCGGCGAAACGGCGGCCGGGCCTCTCCCGCCGCGCGGCGCATGGGAGGAAGCCTGGTGCGTCCTCGACCCCGCCGACGCCGATCCCCCCTACGACCTGACGGCCGTCTACCTGCGCTCGCAAGACGAAGACATAGAAATTCGCATAGACTTGCTGGCCTACCAAAGCGCCGACGACCTTTCTTTGGATATAGAAATTGGAGACGAGGCCAACCCCCAAGCGGCCCCGCTCCTCATCCACCTCCCCGCTGCGGCAGATTCGGTCCGCTTCGCCCTCGACCCCGAACTGGCTACCGTTACCGTAACGCTTCCCCGCTCTCGAGTTCCCGCCCACCCCCGCATAGAGATAACCACCCCCCAAGATGCGCTGACCGTCCCAAGGCCGGCAACATACCCGCAGACAGGGTGTCCACACACAGCCCCTGTGCTGCTGACGTTCTACGACACGTTTGCCGGCCGTTTTCCCGCCGAGGCGCTGCGCAGTTGGGATGCGGCCCACAGCGGCCCGCGCGGCGAGCGTCACGGCCTCAAGCATTTGTTGGAGGCAGCCGAAACTGACCAGATTCCCCTCGTCTTGCTCGACCTGAAAACACCCCAAAACCTCTCTGCGCTGGAGGCCATGGGCCTGCTGCCGCGTATCCGTCGCATGGAAGAAGATGGTTTGCTGCTCCTGCCCAACCCATCCCGTCCAGGCGCCCTGTTCGACCTGCAAGACAGCCCTTTCTTTTATGGAGAGATACAACCGGACGCCCCCACCTTTGCCGCCAGCGGCGATGCCAGCCATCTCTATCGGCCCCTTTTCTCAGACACAAAAATCATCCCGATAGCCATCCAAAGCGACCAAAACCAGCCCACACCCAGCGGCCCCTCATTGGAAGTGCGGCGCGCCCTGCTGGAAACCGCTCTGAACGAAGAACGAAACGACCTGCTCGTCCTGGGCGGCAGCCTGCGCCACAGCACCTGGGGTCATCCAGAAATGGCCGGCAAGATGCTGGCCTGGCTTGCCAGCCGCCCTTACATCCACGTTTTGACCGCTGACGATTTGCTCGAATTCCCAGCCAAACCTGGCTGGCCAGAACTCCGCCCCCTGCCACGCGACGAAGCGCACGCCCAACTTGCATTACACTACCAGGGTTTGACAGAACCCGTCTTGCATTTCATCGAAAACTGGCAAGGCGCTCCGCTTTCCCATTGCGCCGAAGACCTGGACCAAGACGGCGAAGCGGAATGCGTCCTTGCCAATGGAAACTACCTTGCCATCTTCGACGCACGCGGAGCAAGGCTAACCTATTTGTTCTCCTTGACACAAAGCGGGACTGTGTCCTCATTGCGACAACTCATCGGCCCCTCCTGGCAAGCAGCGGTGGGACTGAGCGACCCATCCCAATGGGACCTGTCCAAAGGCGAAGCCGCCGACCCAGGCGCCTACCCCGGCGCATTCACCGACCTGGACGATGCTTTCGAGGTCTACCGCCCCACTCTGCGAGGTGATACGTTGACGTTCGGCTCGCCCGACGGCCAGCGCACAAAGACCTTCAGGCTGACGCCAGCCGGATTGGAAGTTTCCTATCATGGGCCAGAAGCGGTGAAGACGCAAATCTCCCTGCTGGTAGAGCCAGAAACGCGCTTCACCCCCGGCTGGGCAGAGAAATATAGGCAAGAGGTCTCGCCCGGCGAGATTGCCTGGGGGCTGGTCAACGGTCCCATGCTGCGGATTCAGGCGCAAGGTCAGATCACGATACGGGCGTTCAGCGAATCGCTGCCGTTCTTGACCGGCCCTGAAGACCCAGATTTTTCCTATCCCGCCGGTCACTATCTCCCCTTCCCCATGGCGGTTGTGGAACTGACGCTAGAGCCAGACACGCCTGTATGGGTATCGGTATCCCCATAAAGAATGGTCAACGGATATCGAAGGGAATGAACGGATGGAAGCGCCTCATCTGTTTATCCGCTCCCTCCGCTGGTCACTTTCCACTCTTGTGATGGTAATTCAGCGATGGCGGTGGTAAAATTTTGGTGTCCTTTTCAAGGACTCCAAAGTCTCCAGACTTCGGAGTCCAGACTGCTAAACGTAGCGCGGGATGTATCCCGCAACCCAAGACGGCATGAATGCCACGCAACAAAATCTTCACAAACGTGATAGATTCTGCAGAGTAATACTATAGCGCCGCCTCCGCCGCAACCAAACTTGCCTGTCCTTGGGAGCGCAGGTCGAGCAGGCGGCGTGTCTCGATACGCTCGTGTAATTCGATACCACTCAGATTTGCGCAAACGATACAACCCGAGCGGTAATACAACCTGAATTCGGGATAAGCCTTCGAACCCTCCCGCGAAGTACCCGCAGGGTGCAGGCTCGATTTTGCCCATACCATGGCTCTAAAAAGCCTTCGGGACGGTGATCCCGAACTGGCATTAACATTCCTCTGGAGGAGGTTGAGATGAAAGAACTGAAAGAACGCATTCTAAAAGAGGGCAAGAATTTAGGGAACGGCATTTTGAAAGTGGATGGTTTCGTCAACCACCAGGTAGACCCGGCCCTGATGGACGCCTGCGGACGTGAGTTTGCGCGCCGCTTCCAGGCATTAGGCGCCACCAAAGTGCTGACAGCCGAAATCTCTGGCATTGCCCCCGCAGTAGCGACAGCCCTGCACCTGGGTTTGCCGGTCGTCTATGCCCGCAAACACAAACCCATCACCATGCCCGATCAGGTATTGCTCACCCTGGCGCCCTCGCACACCAAAGGTCGAACGGTCGAATTGATCGTCTCGCCAGAGTTCTTGTCGGGCGGCGAAAAAGTGCTCATCATAGACGATTTCCTGGCCAGCGGACAAACCATCCTCGGACTGGTGCGCCTGGCCGAGGCGGCCGGGGCTAAAGTGGTGGGGGTCGGCGCCTTGATCGAAAAGACCTTCGAGGGCGGGCGCGAAGCGCTTCAACCGCTGCGCATCCCCATCGAAGCGCTGGTGCGTATTACCGCCATGGAAAACGGCACCATTACGTTTGCCGATTGAAAAACGAAGCCAGCCGCCTCACCATGTCCCCCAGCGCGCCGCTGGCCATCTACCTGCACATCCCTTTCTGCGTCCATCGCTGCGCCTATTGCGACTTCAACACCTACGCCGGGCAAGAGGCATCCATTCCTGCCTACGTAAACGCCCTGAGGGACGAAATTCTCTATCTCGGACAAGCGGCTGCGAGCCTCTCCGGCGATCAGACGATTGGGACGCTTTTCTTCGGCGGTGGAACGCCCTCGCTTCTTTCCCCGCCGCAACTTGCCTCCGTTATGGAGGCCCTGCGCTCTGCCTTCAGCCTTGCCCCCCATCTCGAAGTCACACTAGAGGTCAACCCCGGCACCGTCTCGCTGGAATACTTGCAACGAACCCGCGCCTTGGGCGTCAATCGTTTGAGTTATGGCGTCCAATCGGCGCGGCCTCGCGAACTGCGCCTGTTGGAACGCTCGCACACCTTCTTCGATGTCATCCAGGCGGTCAAATGGGCGCGCCAGGCCGGCTTCGACAATCTCAACCTCGACCTCATCTACGGTCTGCCAGAGCAAACGCTGGCCGACTGGCAAATCAGCCTTCAGTGCGCTCTCGACCTGCGCCCAGAACATCTCTCCCTGTACGCTCTCACCCTGGAACACGGCACCCCCTTCGGACATTGGGCCGCGCGCGGGCTGCTCCCCCTGCCCGATCCCGACCTGGCCGCCGACATGTACGAATGGGCAGGAGAATATCTGGCGGCCAACGGCTATCTCCAATATGAAATCTCGAATTGGGCAAAAGCCGACCCATGGATGTGCCGCCACAACCTGCAATACTGGCGCGCACTTCCCTACCTGGGACTGGGCGCAGGCGCGCACGGTTACGCGCATGGCGTCCGTTACTCCAACGTCTTGCGCATCGAAACCTATATCGAACGCCTTACCTCTCCCCCAGCAGGCCATACACCTCACCCCTTCCCCCTTACCCCCGCCGCTGTCAACCATCACCGCCAAAGTTTGCAAGACGACATGAGCGAATTCATGCTCAACGGCCTGCGTCTCACACGCGAGGGCGTCGCTCCTGAAACCTTCCGCGCGCGCTTTGGCCGCGACCTGCGCGACATCTTTGGGCGCGAGATCGAAGAGTTGACGCGGCTGGGCCTGCTGGAATGGGCGGAAATACAGACTTCCGAAGTCTTGAGGCTGACCGCGCGCGGGCGCCTACTGGGAAACCAGGTCTTCCTGCGTTTCGTTTGAATTACCTGCACCTGCACTCTATCGGATCCCAATTGCACCACATCGTGATTGGCGGCGGGCAGAATTGATGCGTCGGCCGCGGCTTGGGCGTGGCCTCGTCTCGCGGACAGAGTTGCGGCTCATACCCGGTGGGTTTGAAGCCAAACGCCTCCCGGCAGGTATTGTCCACCGAGTACAAGGCTTTGAGCGGATAATATTTCTCGCTCTTTTCCGGCGAACCGGCCTGCTCTTCGGTAAAGCGGTCTACATAATCCAATTTTCCCGCCTCTTTCAACCCGGCATCGGCCAACACGCCCAGCATATAAGCGCCATCGGTGAGGGAATGCTTGAAAGCAAACTGCACCGTCGCCTGTCGGCCCGCATTCACGCGCACCCAGGCCAGGTCGGGGTCCTCGCCAACGCCGCTGTCGAAGAGCAATTTATCGTATCCATCCCCTGGCAGCGGAGCGTCCGAGCGTTCACCCGACAAACCGCCGGTATCGTGATTGGAATCCTCGAAGACCTGCACGCCGTCGGTCGTCCAGGCAGGAACGTAAGGCGGATGCGCCCAAATGATCCGGTCGCCAAAGCCGTCTGCGTCCAGGTCTATTTCGACTCCATAGTTGATACCAACCGCATTGTTGGGGTCGAAACCGCTCAATTCCAGGGACACATAGATATAGGTGTCATCCTGACTGAGCGTGAAGGTCACGATGTCCAGGTCGGGGATGTAAGTCATATCTTGCTGGAAGGGGCGTTCCAGGCGGTTGATCTGGTAAGAATCGCCGTAAGGGGCACGCTTCTCGGCGGCAGTATCGGCGGACTCGACATCATAGACCAGTTTTCCGGCGGGCGGCGCATCAGACGGTCGCTGAACATGCGTGACGGTGGCTGTCGCCGGCACCAGCGTGGCCGTAGGGATTTCCGTAACCGGTACAAGGGAAGGCAGCAACGCAAGCGTCGGCGTCGCTACCGCATTGGCTTGACTAGCGGGTAAATTGCAGGCAACAGCGGCCAACCCCCAAATCGCCATCAGAAACAAAAAAGAACGGGCAAGGCGGGTTATCATAAGCCATCCTCCTATCGAACTTCCTCCATAGTAAGGATAACGCCAGTTCGGGATGACCTTCCCGAAGGCTTTTTAGAGCCATTGTATGAGCAAAATCGAGCCTTTGGGATGGTTCGAAGGCTTATCCCGAATTCAGTTTAAGTATACAGAAAAATCCAGGCGCAAGGTATGGCAAATATGACCCAAAACGCCCCCTCCTCTTACCCCCCTCAGACCTTGCGGCGCGGGATTTCGATTTTCGAAAAGGCAGTTTCGAGTTCAGAGAGAACCGCCGCAGCGACTTGTTCCAGGCTGCCTTCACGCTCGACCCACTCGCTTTTTTGCCATGCAGCCATGTAGGCCTCGCTGTCCGTTTCGCCGCTGGCCATGGCATAGGCGTCTATGGCTTTTTGGAAGCGCGCTGGTAGTTGGACTTTGATCTCCCGCCCCTCTCCCTGAAGGATAATCGCAGAGGGGATGTGTTTCCAAGACAGGATGCGATATCGCGTCATAAGGCATCTCTCCGAGAAGGTAGACTTTTAGAGGCTCAAGGCTGGACGCCTAAATCGCGCAGGGCCTGGACAGCCGGCGGCCAATTGGGATGGACTTTGAGCGCAGCGCGATAGTCGGCAATGGCTTTGTTGGTTTGCCCAGCCATGTAGTAGGCGCGCCCCCGCCAGATGAGGCTCTCTTCCAATACCGGTTCGCTGATGGTATCCTCTAAAGTGGTGGTCGCCAGATTGATGACATCGGCATAGCGGCCGCTGTAATAGTACGCAAAGTAGGGGCCGGTTTGATACCACATCATGCGATAGGGACGGATGCTGTCATCGCTGGTCAGGCCAGCATAAAGTTGGAAGGCGAAATCGTAGGCATACGCGGCATCGGCATATTGCTGTAGGGCGACATGGCTGGTGCCGATGTTGAAATACGCAAAGAAACGGTTGATGCCGTCCAGGGTCTGGCTCTCAGCCTGCGCCCTTTCGAGCGCGCGCTGCGCGGCCGCGTTTGCGTCCCCCAGCGGGCCGAGCAGGGTCAACACTTCCTGCTCGCGCTCCGAGGGGTACGTGACGACAAACAGATAATTGAAGGCGCGCCAACCCTGCGTGAATTCTTCGTAGGGTATGGCAAAATTCGGCCCGTCCAGGTAGGTATCTTGCGCCAGTAATGTCCCGGTGGCCTCGTCGTACCCGGTGACGAATTGATAGTGACCCATCCAGCCCATTTTGCCGGTGTAATCGCGCTCATAGTACCCTTTCTCGGCCACGACCGGGAAGCCAGCCGCAATCAGGCGCTTGAGCGTTTCGATGTCGCCTCCATAACGCTGCAACGCACCCAGGCCCGGCACTTCGTCTTTCACATAGTCCACCAGTTCGTAAGGCATGACATTCTTGTCCTTGTCGCTGGGTTTGATGGCCTTGCCGATGACATCCCGGTTGCCTTTCCATCCCCAAAAGGTGAGCGCCATAGAAAAATTGGCCGGGCCACAATAGTTCCAGCGGTTGCGCTGGTCTTCATATTTGACACCCGCTAAGGTAACGGCCGGCGGCAAAGGCGTGAGAGTGAGGGTGGGAGTGGGTGTAAGGCCAGGGCGCGGCGTAAAGGTAGGCTGGGGCGTGAGGGTAGCGGCATACTCGGCGCGCGTGGTCGCCAGAATCGTATCGAAAGCGGGGCTTTGTTCGGGTTGGAAGACGGCCTGGTCGGGCGGATTGAAAAAGTAAGCCACCTGGGAACGCAAAGCATCCCACCGCCAGGCCAGGCGCTCACGGATGGGGGGGAGCAGGGAGAGGCCAATCGCCAGGATCAACGCCAATGAAACGGCCAGCAGGAAGCGGGTCCGTCGCGAGCGAGGTCGAGGAATCCAGCGCCAGGCGTCGAAAAGTCGTTTCGGGTTCTGCATGGGAGGATTATATCAAACAAAACAGGCGGCCCTCCCCCGCGAACCGCCTGTCACGCATTCCACATTACGTTTCACGTTTTACGTTTCACGTTTTACGTTTCACGCCTCCCTCACTTCACCATCAATCACATCTCCATCGCTCGGGGGCGGCGTAGAGGGGCCAGCGCTGGACGCGCCAGGCTGCGGCTGTCCTTGCGCGTACAACTGCTGACTGAGGGCATGGAAGGCCTGCTGGACTTCTTCGGTCAGGCGTTTGATGCGCGCGGTATCGTCGCCCTGCGCGGCCTGCTTGAGGTCGTTGATCTTGCTTTCGATGTTCGACTTTTCGGAGGCCGGCACCTTGTCGCCCAGTTCGCGCAGGGTCTTTTCGGTCTGGTAGGCCAGATTGTCGGCGGTGTTGCGCGCTTCGATCAACTCACGGCGTTTCCTGTCTTCGGCCTCGTGCTGGCGGGCTTCCTGCACTTTGCGTTCGATTTCTTCTTTGCTCAAGTTGGTCGAGGCGGTAATGGTTACTTTTTGTTCTTTGCCGGTGGCTTTGTCTTTGGCGGTGACGTTCAGGATGCCGTTGGCGTCAATGTCAAAGGTGACTTCGATTTGGGGAATACCGCGCGGGGCCGGCGGGATACCGTCCAGCCGGAAGCGGCCCAGGCTCATGTTGTCGGCAGCCATCGGACGCTCACCCTGCAAGACGTGGATGTCCACAGCGGTTTGATTGTCGGCGGCGGTGGAGTAGATCTCGGTCTTGCGCACCGGGATGGTGGTATTGCGTTCGATCATGACGGTCATCACACCGCCCAGGGTTTCGACGCCCAGGGAAAGCGGGGTCACGTCGAGCAGCAGGATGTCTTTGACTTCGCCGCCCAGCACGCCGCCCTGGATGGCTGCGCCAACAGCAACCACCTCATCGGGATTGACGCCCTTGTGCGGTTCTTTGCCGTTGGTCAACTTGCGCACCAATTCCTGGACCTGAGGCATGCGCGTCGAACCCCCGACCAGCACCACTTCGTCGAGGTCGCTGGCTTTCATGTTGGCATCTCGCAGCGCCGCTTCGAACGGACCGCGGCAGCGGTTGAGCAGGTCTTCGGTCATTTGCTCGAATTTGGCGCGCGTCAGTTTCAAGACCATGTGTTTGGGGCCGTTGGCGTCGGCGGTGATGTAAGGCAGGTTGATTTCGGTCTCCATGACCGTAGAGAGTTCGATTTTCGCCTTCTCGGCCGCTTCGCGCAGGCGTTGGAGGGCCTGACGATCCTGGCGCAGGTCTATGCCCTGTTCCTTCTGGAATTCATCCGCCGCCCAATTGACGATTCTCTGGTCCCAGTCGTCGCCGCCCAGGTGGGTGTCGCCGTTGGTCGCCTTGACTTCGATGACGCCCTCGCCCACCTCGAGGATAGAGACATCGAAAGTACCGCCGCCCAAGTCGAAGACCAGGATGGTCTCGTCCTTCTTCTTGTCCAGGCCATAGGCCAGGGCCGAGGCAGTCGGTTCGTTGATGATGCGCTTCACGTCCAGGCCGGCAATGCGACCGGCGTCTTTGGTAGCCTGGCGCTGACTATCGTTGAAATAAGCCGGGACGGTGATGACGGCTTCAGTCACCGGCTGGCCGAGATAGGCTTCTGCATCGGCTTTCAACTTTGCCAGCACCATCGCCGAGATTTCTTGCGGACTATATTCGCGCCCGGTGACAGGTATTTTGACTCTTACGTCATCGGACGGCCCTTTGATGACCTGATACGGCACCATCTTGCGCTCCACTTCGGTCTCTTCGTAACGGCGACCAATGAAGCGCTTGATAGAATAGACGGTATTCTCCGAGTTGATGACGGCCTGACGCTTGGCCGTCTGCCCTACCAGGCGTTCTCCATTCTTGTTGAAAGCCACTACCGAGGGGCAAAGGCGCCCTCCTTCAGCGGTCGAGATGACAGTCGGCTGGCCGCCTTCCATAACGGCCACGACGCTGTTAGTGGTTCCGAGGTCAATTCCAATGATTTTACCCATGGCTTTACTCCTTAAAAATAATTTCTGACTGCCATAGGATACCGCATGAATGCAAGAATCTTGTTAACATCGCGTAGAAATTGAGTCAATTTCTTGGCTTCAGAAACCATTCCACCGCGCCGCGCGCCTGTGGGCCAAAGGCGGCAAATTCTTCTACCGTAATTACCACCGACTGTTTCCAGTATCACTGCTCGCCGGGCATTTCCATTCTCAGCGCCTCGCCCAGCGCCTGCGCTACCCTGTCCAACTGCTCATAGGTGATGACCAGCGGCGGCAGCAAGCGAATGACGGTCAGCCCGGCGTTGAGGGCGATAATGCGCTTTTCCTGCAATGCCTTGAGATACGGCGCAACCTT
>DAOUCM010000026.1:0-3211 GCA_034431895.1 Anaerolineales bacterium | reverse complement strand
CCGATCAACCCATCGTCTGCGCGGCGCTGGCGCAGTGGCCCTCCGGCCGGACGCGGCTGGTCATCGGCGGCTGGGGCGCGTCCCCTTCCGTGGCCATGGATGGCAAACTATCTTCCTCTCCCGCTGGGAGAGGGAACGAGGGTGAGGGTTTGTTCGCCGCCGCCCGCAACGCTGCCCACGATGCCGCCGACGAATGGGCCTCTGCTGAATACCGCCGCGATGTTGCCGTCACGCTGGCAAAGAGGTGTTTGGAAACGATGAACGATTTTGGCGAGAATTAACTGCGCATGAACACGCCCCTGGTTGTGACCGACGAGATGCTGATTTCCGAACTCTGGGCGCGGGACGTGCGGTTTTTGATGGGCGAACAACTCACGCCCGAACCGACGCTCGACCCCGCTCATCTCATCGTCTCGCTGGCGCAGAGCCACGATGCGCGCCTGCGCATGGCGTTGATTCCGCTGTTCTTGCGTCACCCCGAATTTTCCAAAGATGTCATTGTAGCAGACGAGAGGCTGTCACCGGCAGAGCAACTCTATCTTCGCTTCTACTATACCGCCGCCGTTCTTCTCCAAAAGAAACACAGGGAACGGCTGATGAAAATCTTCGGCAAGCAACCCCCCTTGCCCGATTTGTTCTCGGAAAAATTGGGGTTCTTGCCCGGAGAAGACATCGAGGAATCGCTCGCCCGTTTGGGGAAACATCATCAAACCTTGAGCGGGCAGATCATCAACTGGCTCGAAACGTACCAGCACAGCGCAGAACGTCTTATCAAGTACATGGAAAAATTCAAATGAAGAAGGTGTCCAAGCAGAATATTCGAGAATTCTTTGAGCAGTTGGGAAACCGTTATCCCGAGCAGGCGACGCTCTATCTGCTTGGAGGCAGCGCGTTGATACTCCTCGGAAGTGCACGCGAAACGCTCGATATTGATTATGTGGGTGATGATGTCCACAAAAACGAATTTCAAATTGCCATCGAGAAAATTGCCAATGAACTGGGCCTGGATACGGAGGCTGTTCCCATCGAGCATTTTATTCCACTGCCGGAAGGACACGAGCAACGCAAAATTCATATAGGTCAATATGGGAAAGTAAACGTATATGTTATGGATCCGTACAGCATCGCTCTCAGCAAACTGGATCGCGGCAGTGACCGCGACTTGGACGATCTCGTTTTTCTGATTCGGCACAGCCAAGTAAATATGGATGACCTGGAACAAATTCTGAAGACTGCCCTGTCTCGCGCGGGAAAATTCGACTTTCATCCTGACATCCTGGCTCATCTTCAGGAACTGAAAACGCGGCTGCGGAAGCAAACGTGAAATCTGCAATCGAAAGCCTCCCCCTCGACCAAATCCTGACCGGCGACTGCCTCGAAGTCCTCCCCCGCCTGCCCGCAGACTCGGTGGATTTGGTCTTTGCCGACCCGCCCTACAACCTGCAACTCTCGCAGGAACTCTACCGCCCCGACCAGAGCAAAGTGGACGCGGTGGACGACCCCTGGGACAAATTCAGCAGTTTCGCCGAGTACGACGCCTTCACCCGCGCCTGGCTCTCCGCCTGCCGCCGCGTGCTCAAAGACACCGGCACGCTGTGGGTCATCGGCACGTATCACAACATCTACCGCGTCGGCGCCATTTTGCAAGACCTGGGCTTCTGGATTTTGAACGATGTCGTCTGGATCAAAGACAACCCCATGCCCAACTTCCGCGGCGTGCGCTTCACCAACGCCCACGAAACGCTCCTCTGGGCGCAGAAGAAACGCGGCGCCAGGTACACCTTCAACCACCAGGCGATGAAAGCCCTCAACGATGACCTGCAAATGCGCTCCGACTGGTATCTGCCGCTGGCCACCGGCAGGGAACGGCTGAAAATCAACGGCCAAAAGGCTCATTCCACCCAAAAGCCGGAGGCCCTGCTCTACCGCGTCTTGCTCGCCTCCACCCACCCCGGCGACGTGGTGCTGGACCCGTTCTTCGGCAGCGGGACGACCGGCGCGGTGGCCAAGAAACTGGGGCGGCATTTCATCGGCATCGAGCGCGACCCGGCCTACGTCCGCCTGGCGCAGGAACGCATTGCCGTCGTCCAGACCGCGCCCGAGGCAGCGCTGACGCTCATCGAAGCGCGGCGCCGGCCTCGGGTCCCGTTTGGAGCGCTGCTGGAGGCCGGATTGCTCCAGCCGGGGCAGAGTCTCACCTTCGCCCGCGACCACTCGCTGACCGCCATCGTCCTGGCAGACGGTCGCCTGCGTTGCGGCAATCTCAGTGGCTCGATTCACGCCGTCGCAAAGGCGCTCTCCGGCGGCGCACCCGCCAACGGCTGGGAACTCTGGTTATACGAAAACCGCGGAAATCTCGAACCCCTCGACACCCTGCGCCAGCAACTTCAAGCCCAAACAGAAGGAAACAATGAGACGACGCTCGACGAAAATTAACTGGTTCGTGCTGGGAATCCTTCTCCTGCCGCTGACCGCCCTCGGCGCTTATCTGTGGGCGACCGGCATCATGGATTCGCTCGAAACTTACCGCTCGCCCCTGGCAGAAAATCCGCCCGCCCCCGGACCTGCCGTCGGCGCGCCGCTGACCCGCCGCGTGGTCCTCGTCCTGATAGACGCCCTGCGCTACGACACCTCGACCGACGCCTCGGTCATGCCGACCCTGAACCGGTTGCGCGCCCAGGGCGCCGCGGCAAGCATGCACTCCCGCCCGCCGTCCTTCTCCGCCCCCGGCTGGACGACCCTGCTGAGCGGCGCGTGGCCCGACCTGAACGACAGTCAGCCGATGAACCCGCCAGACGATTTCAGCGTCCGCGCCTTTACGCAGGATGACCTCTTCGCCGCCGCCGAGCGCGCCGGTTTGAAGACTGCCGTCTCCGGTTACATCTGGTTCGAGGGGATGCTCGCCCACTCCGGCGTGGATGCCCTCTACGTCACGCCCGAGGAAGACGACGCCGCCGACCGCGCTGTGGTTGCCGCCGCCCTGCCCTGGCTGGAAAGCGGCGATTATCAACTCGTCCTCATCCACCTCGACCAGGTGGACTACGCCGGTCACCACGAGGGCGGCCCGCGCGACCCGCGCTGGAACGCGGCCGCCGGCCGCGCCGATGCCTTGCTGGGCGAGATCGCAGCGCGGCTGGACCTGAAGCAGGACACCCTGCTTGTCTTCTCCGACCACGGTCAGATTGACCAGGGCGGACACGGCGGCAGTGAA
>DAOUCM010000025.1:0-1627 GCA_034431895.1 Anaerolineales bacterium | reverse complement strand
GCGCCGGGGTGTCCACACTGATGCGGTAGTCAACATGGCGCTGCAGGCGGGTCCAGAAGTCGCGGAACTCCTGGCGCTCGAGGATGGCGTCGTTGCGCCTGGCCCACTTCTTGGTTGCGTCGCTGGGGGGCGGCGGCGGGGCATCGCCGTCTTACTCGTACTACTCCTGGAGGCCGCGCGCAAAGGCGCTGTAGCTCTCGTTGGCGATCACTGTCAGCAGGTTCGTCTCGTCGCCAGGCACCCGTGCGCCGGTCTGGTCGACGCACAGCCGCATGCCGCGCCCGATCTGCTGCCGGCGCCGGATCTCCGAGGTGGTCTGGCGCAGCGTGCAGATCTGGAAGACGTTCGGGTTGTCCCAGCCCTCCTTCAGGGCCGAGTGGGCAAAGATAAAGCAGACTGGTTCGTCAAAGGAGAGCAGGCGCTCCTTGTCGCGCATGATCAGCTCGAAGGCGGCCTTCTCCGCCTCGCGCTCCCTGGCGTTCTTGCCCTCGGTGTCGATCGCCACCTCTTCGCCGGTCTTCGCCTTCGCCTTGGCGAAGTAGGCCTCGCGCACCTCCTCGGGCCGCCGACCGCGCAGGCGCTCGGAGCGGTGTTTGAGGCGCTAGAATGCCTCATCGAAGATCCGGCGCACGATGCCATCCTCGCCGGTGTAGCTGGCCACCCGGTCGATGAAGAAGAGCGAGAGGACCTTGATCCTCTGTGGGGCCAGGCGTTCCTGCATCTCGAGATGCTGCTCGATCGTGTGCTCGATCTGGACGCGGAAGATTTCGGCACGACCCGCGCCGCCGGCTTCGTTGAGCGCCAGCCGCTCGCCGTTCTCGAACTCGACCACCTGCGACCGCGCGTCGATGTTGGCGACAACGTAGCCGACGTGCTCCTCGCGCAGAGTTTTCTTGTAGAGATTGTCGCCCTGCTTGAGGGTCAAATCGCTCTCTCTGGTGCGCCCGCGCTCGTAGACGAAGGTGCGCACCTTGGCCGTGATCGGCTGCCGAGTGACATTCAGGAGCGCGAGCTGGTTGGTGTTGGCGTTGTCGCGCTCGGTAATGCCCAGCACCTGGATCTTTTTGACGAGATCGCGCCGGTACGCCTCGAACGGCGTGAGCCGGTAGACAAGGTTCGGGCTTGTCCGGTGGGTGGCGCTGTAGCGCAGGGCAAAGAGCGGGTGGAGCGTGCGCAGCGCTTCGCGGGCGCGCGGGCTCTCCATGTTCTGCGGCGCGTCCAGGATGAGGATGGGCCGGGTCTCCTGGATGAACTGGAAGGGCTTGCGCTCGCCGGGGAGTTTCTCGGACGCCTTGTAGAGGTTGTTGCCAATCTTGTTGAAGGCATCGAGGGTCATCACCATGACTTCGGCGAAGGTCGAAGTGGCAAAGGCCCGCAGGCGGCTCAACTGGCTGCCGTCGTAGCGGGTGAAGCCGACCGGCTCGTTGCCGTAGAGGGCGCGGAAGTGATCGCGCGTGATTGCGAAGTTCTTGACCACGCCCTCGTAGATGGCGATACTCGGGACGACAATGATGAACTTGCTGAAGCCATAGCGCTGGCGCAGCTCATAGATCGTGCGCAGGTAGACATAGGTCTTGCCGGTGCCCGTCTCCATCTCGATGGTGAAGTGCGGGTAGCGCCAGGACTC
>DAOUCM010000024.1:0-23648 GCA_034431895.1 Anaerolineales bacterium | reverse complement strand
ACTTGCTGCAAAGCCCTCCACAGCCTGTCGCGCTCGCCCCTCAATCGTTCGATGACCGCTGCCAGTTCGTCCGCGTGCGCCAGCGAGACTTGCGCCGCGACGCTTGCCGCCACGTTGACGTTGTAGGGCTGCTTGGATTTCCACAACGTGGGCATCAGCCACAGCGGAAACGCGCCGTATCCGACGCGCAAGCCGGCCAGCCCGGCCCATTTGCTGAAAGTTCGCAAAACGACCAGATTTTCGCGCTGCGGCACTTCCCCCATGCGGCTGAGAGACGCGCCAAGACGTTCGTCTGCAAATTCGATGTAGGCTTCATCCAACACAATCAGGGTCGGCAGTTCCAGCAGGGCATCCATCGTTTCCGCATCCGTCAGCGACCCATCGGGATTGTTGGGCGAGGCGATGAAGAGGAGTTTGGGGCGATGGGCTTCGACTGCCCTGCGAATGGCGGGCAGGTCCAGCGAAAAATCGGGGCGGCGAGGGACTTCGATACAGCGGGCGGCGTTGAGTTGCGCATCGAAGGCGTACATGCCAAAGGTCGGCGGACAGGTCAGAATGCAATCCGCTGGCTCGAGAAAAACGCGCATCAGCAGATCAATCAACTCGTCCGCGCCGGCGCCGGCAAGCAGATATTCCGCGCCGAGGCCTGTGAAGCGGGAAAGCGCTTCCCGCAGGGCGCGGCTTTCGGGGTCGGGGTAAATGTGGGGGAACTCCATCTCTGCCAATGCTTCGCGCACCGCCTTCAAGGGACCGTAGGGGTTCTCGTTGGCGTCCAGTTTGACGATTTGGCCGGGGCTTCTTCCCAGGCGCGCCGAGAGGACTTCGAACGGTTCGATGGGAGTGTAAGGGGGGAGCGATTCGAGATGGTGTCTGACTTGCATGACGACTCCTGAGAGGGGGCGGCAGTTCGACGCCCGCTTATGTCTCTGCCCGCAAGCGGGCGGCGTGGGCGTGGGCGTCCAGGCCCTCGGAATGGGCAATCGCAGCCGCCAGCGGAGCGATGGCCTGAGCGGTGTCTTCGTCGAGCGCCACCAGGCTGACGATTTTCACGAAATCCCACACGTTGAGCGGAGAAGCGAAACGCGCCGAGCCGCCGGTCGGCATGACGTGACTGGGGCCAGCGAGATAATCGCCCAACACTTCGAAAGAATGTTCGCCGACGAATACGCCGCCAGCATGGTTCACTTTTTCCACCCAACGCCAGGGCTCGCGCACCGACAAGGCCAGATGTTCGGGGGCATAGTCGTTTGCCAGTTGCACGGCTTCTTCGAGGTCGGCGGTCAGCACCGCGCCGCCGCGGTTTTCCAGCGAAGCCAGGATCACGTCTGCGCGGCTGCGTCCTTCGACCTGGCGGGCCACTTCGATTTGCACCTGTTCGATCAATTTCTGGGAGGGGGTCAAGAGAATTGCGGACGCCAACCAATCATGCTCCGCCTGCGCCAGTAAATCGGCCGCCGCCCAGACGGGGTTCGCCGATTCATCGGCGATGACGACCGTCTCGGTGGGGCCTGCCAGCCCATCTATGCCGACGACGCCGTACACTTGCCGCTTGGCAAGCGTGACGAAGAGGTTGCCGGGGCCGAAAATCTTATCCACAGGCCGGATGGTCTCCGTGCCATAGGCCAGCGCGGCAATGGCCTGCGCTCCGCCAAGGGCGTAGACCTCGTCCACGCCGGCAAGGGCGCAAGCGGCCAGAATCACCGGGTCAATCGGCGGGGTGCGCTCTGCAAGCGAACGATTGGGCGGCGTGACGACGACAATCTCTTTCACGCCCGCCACGCGCGCCGGAATGGCGCTCATCAACACGCTGGACGGCAAGGGCGCGGTGCCGCCTGGGACGTACAAGCCCACCCGTCGAATGGGGCGAATGATCTGCCCCAGCGCGCCGCCGAGTTCATGGGTGAACCAGGAGGTCAACGGTTGGCGGCGGTGAAAGGCTTCGATGCGGGCGGCGGCTTTTTCGAGCGCAGCGCGCTGAGGGGGCGGCAGCGAGTCGGCGGCAGATTGGAGCAAGGCCGGGGCAACGGGAGCAGGCCGAAGGGAGAGTGAATCGAGGGCCTGAGTCCACCTTTGCAGGGCGGCGTCGCCGTTCGTCCGCACATCCTTCAAAATTTTTGCAACGGCTTGTTCGGGGGTCAAAGGCTCGCCAAACATTTGTGCAATCCCATCCAATACGCGCTGACTGACGGGAAATTCATCGGGCGGGGTGCGTTTGAGGATGGTTTGCCGGGCGGTTTCGGGGTCGTATTGTCGGAGCATGGTTATCCTTTCAAGGCCGCAAGCATGGCTGTGTAACGCGGCGGCTCTTCTTCGAAAATGTAGGTGAGGGGCGATACGAGAATGCCGCTGCCGCCGACCTGCCGCAGTTCGGTGATGGCTTGCGGCAGGCAATCGCGGCGCACGACAATGGTGACAGAGTGCCAGCCTTGCGGGCTTTCGCGAGTGATGACCGGGCTGATGGTGGGGCCTTGCAAGCCGCCAACGTGGGTCTGGGTAAATATTTTTTGGGCGATGGTTTCGGGGCTTTCGCCGCGCATGTTAGCAATGACCAGCACGTTGTCTTTGGCGCGCAAATGGGCTTCGATGTATTCGAGCAGGCGGCGCGCCATTTCCAGCACTTCGGGGCGGGTTTGCAGGGCTTTGCGGTTGGCAATCAATACGGCTTGAGAAGGCTGGATGACGCCATCGGGCAAGGGACGCAGGCGGTTGTCGAGCAGGGTCTGCCCGGATGACACCAGGTCTGAAATCATATCGGCATAGCCAATGGCCGGGGCGCTTTCGAGGGTGCCTTCGGCAAAAATCAGCGTATGGGCAATGCGATGCTGCTTCAAAAAGCGTTCGGTCAAGACGGGGAATTTGGTGGCCACGCGCAGAGGTCTGTCGGAGCGCGAGGCGTAGGCCTGGAGCGAGGCCAGGTCTGTCACTGTCTCCCAACTCTCTGGAACAGCCAGGGTCAAGGCGCAATGACCGAATCCCAGCGCCTCATGCAGGATGAGCAGTTCGCCGTTTTCGCCGCGCTTTTCTTCGACCATGTCGAGGCCGGTCATGCCAAAGTCCACGCTGCCTTGACGCACGCTGACCACAATGTCACCAGGGCGCTGGAAGATGACCCCCAACTCAGGCAAAGCAGGTAATTCGGCCTGATATTGGCGCGGGTTGGGTTTGAAGATGGGCAGGCCGGCTTCCGTAAGGAACGCCAAAGCGCCCGCTTCTAGGCGGCCCTTGGAGGGCAGGGAAAGACGAATGGTTTTTTGTGAGAACATACAGGATCCTTGAAGGGAATGGGTAAACAAAAACCCCGGCCTGTGACCGGGGTTCGATAAACAAAGCGCTTGATTCTTTCAATTCAGGTACGCGCAAAGAACTCCGGCCTTTCGGGGAGCAAATGATGATGGGCGTGATGGTTGCGCGCGCAGGCTGAATTCATCATAGGTCGTAGTATACCAATCTCATGCCGATTTGACAAGTTCAATCTGTGAGGATGTATAGGAGTACCGCAGGCTCTGCCTGGCCACACCGACCCAAGGTCGGTGGCACGGCGGCTGGTCACACCGACCCAAGGTCGGTGGCACGGCGGCTGGTCACACCGACCCAAGGTCGGTGGCACGGCGGCTGGCCACACCGACCCAAGGTCGGTGGTACGGCGGCTGGTCAACGTATCCCCAGGCTCTGCCTGGTCAAACCGACCAAAGGTCGGTGGTACGATGGCTGATCAGCGTGTCACCAGGCTCTGCCTGGCCACACCGACCCAAGATCGGTGGCACGGCGGCTGATCAGCGTATCCCCAGGCTCTGCCTGGTCAAACCGACCCAAGATCGGTGGTACGATGGCTGATCAGCGTATCCCCAGGCTCTGCCTGGTCGAACCGACCCAAGGTCGGTGGCACGGCGGCTGATCAGCGTATCCCCAGGCTCTGCCTGGTCAAACCGACCAAAGGCCGGTGGTACGATGGCTGGCCACACCGACCCAAGGTCGGTAGCACGGCGGCTGGCCACCCTCATCTCGCAAGATTACGGCAATAATGTTAAACTTCATGAGACTTCGGACTCCGAAGACTACACCATTGAGAGGTGACCATGCCGTCCTTATCCCTAACGCTGATGGAACATACCCTGGCCATCCATCGCCTGCCAGCGAAGGCTGCCTTGCCCAAAGCGGCCCTCCACAGCCCATTCTTTGCCGTCATGCGCACCGAAGAGGAACTGTCGGTGGTCTTGCCCGAATCCATCGAACTCGAAAGCGAGCAGGTTGACGCGGGCTGGGCCTGTTTCAAGGTCAACGGGCCGCTGGCGTTGAATCAGGTGGGAGTGATGGCACAAATCGCCGCGGCGCTGGCAAAGGCTGAGGTGGCGCTGTTTGCGCTGTCCACCTTCGAGACAGATTACATCCTCGTGAAACGGGAGCAGGTTCGGGCGGCGCAAGAGGCGCTCACGTCCGCTGGCATGAAGGTCAAAAAGGCGCGCAAGAAGGCCGAACCAGAGAGCAAGTCCGTTTTTGCCATCCTGGAACGGCAGATTCCCACCATCCGCAAACTGCTGGCGGAGAAGGTCGGGCCGGGCGCGCTGGCAGCCTTGACCAGCGATTCGGCTCTGGCGCTGGCATTGGGCAGTGTGTACGAGTTCCTGCCGACCGGCGTGCGGCTGGTCATCCGCCGCGAAGCGTTCGTGGAGTTTGGATTGAGGAACAAAGAAAGATTGTTGTCTTCTGCAAAAAGCCAGAAGGTGAGCAAGAAGTAGTCAATCCATCCAAACAGTGCGGTCCTCGAAGGAGGGACGCTGAGGCGGTTCGGGGCGGGTTTGGGGGTAGCCAATATACAGGAAGCCAATCAAGTGTTGGTCGGGGGCAAAACCGAGGAATTGCTTCACCCGAGGGTCACGCGCCCAGTCGCCGGTGCGCCAGATGGCGCCCAGCCCTTCGGCGTGGGCGGCCAGCAAAATGTTTTGGCAGGCGGCGGCGGCAGCGGCGATATTCTCGATTTCGACCACTTTGGGTTCGGCAGGTTTGTCCACACCAACCGCAATGACCAGCGGAGCGCGCAAAGGAAGAGCGCGCGTTTTTTGCAAGGCTTCGAGGGGCAGATCGGGTTGTTTTTCCTTTTGAGAAGCCGCCATGACCTCGCCCAACTTCTCGCGTCCGGCGCCGCTCAAGACTACAAAGCGCCAGGGACGGACTCGGTAATGGTTTGGGGCTTGCGCGCCGGCTGCCAACAGTTTTTCGACCAGCGCGCGCGGCAGGGGATCTGGTTTGACGTTGCCGATAGATTGACGGGTATGAATGGCTTCGATTGTCTCCATTCTTTTCATCCTCCAAGACGTTTCACATTTGATTTACGCAAACCCCAGCCCTCTTTCTTTCAACGATACCCACCTGCCCTGTCCAATGACTAGATGGTCGAGGACCTCGAGGTCGAGCAATTTGCCGGCCTGGACGAAGGCGCGCGTCACGGCCACATCGTCGGGGCTGGGGGTTGGATCGCCGCTGGGGTGATTGTGAACGACGATGATGGCGCTTGCGCCGCGCCGCAGAGCGGCCTTGAAGATTTCGCCCACCCGCACCTGCGAGGAGTTGACCGAACCTTTGTACACTTCTGCAATATCGAGCAAGTGGTTGCGCGTATCGAGCAGCAACACGCGCAGATGTTCCTGTTCCAGGCCAGACATTTCGTATTGCACCAGCGCAGCCGCATCGGCCGGGCTGTTGATGGTGGGACGCGCTTCGGGTGCTTCGACCGTCAACCGCCTGCCCAATTCGATGGCGGCCTTGATTTGGGCGGCCTTGGCCTCGCCCAGCCCATGTTCTTGCAGCAGTTCCTCATACGGCGCACGGTGGATGCCCGCCAGCCCCCCGAAACGGTTCAAGAGACGCTGACCCACCTGGACAGCGTTTTCTCCTGGCACGCCCACGCGCAACAGGATGGCCAACAACTCAGCGTTGGTGAGCGCCTGCGGCCCCAGGCTAGCCAACCGCTCGCGCGGACGTTCGGACTCGTGCAGGTCGGTGATGCGGTAAACAGGTTTGGAATTGGGCTGCGCCATAGTCACATGAGCGTGTAAAAACTGAGCAAGAGACTGCTATAATTGACATAATTATAAACCATGAGGTCATAAGACGATTGACGATGAAACTATTGCATTTCGCCGACGCGCACATTGACATGGCTAACTATGGCCGTCAGGACCCGCTTACAGGCCTGCCTCTGCGCGTGCTAGATTTCTTGAAATCATTGGATACCATCATCGAGACGGCGCTCTCCGAAAGCGTAGACCTGGTCATCTTTGCAGGCGACGCCTACAAGGACCGCTCTCCCGCGCCCACTTTCCAGCGCGAATGGGGCAAACGGATTGTGCGACTCTCGCAAGCGAAGATTCCCACCTTGCTTTTGGTTGGCAATCACGATATGTCTCCGGCTGTTGGGCGTGCGCACGCCGTCCAGGAGTTCGACACGCTGCAAGTGCCATTCGTCAAAGTGCTAGACAGGCCGCAATTCCTCCAGCCCGATGCTCTTTGGGATTTGCCCATCCAAGTCATTGCCTTGCCGTGGATTACGCGCTCTGGCTTGATGGCAAATCTCGAAATGGACATGGCAAAACCGGAAGAAATTTTTTCGAATATCGAGGAACGCATCTCAGACCTGGTCACGGGCTGGCTGGAACAAGCCGACCCGTCGCTTCTCACTCTCCTGACGGCACATGCCTCGGTGCAGGGCGCGGTCTACGGCGCGGAGCGCATGGTCATGCTGGGAGCAGATGTAACGCTGCCCGGCTCGCTGGTAAAAGACAAGAGGCTGGATTACGTGGCGCTCGGTCACATCCACAAGCCGCAGGACCTCAACGAGGGGCAACATCCGCCCGTGATTTACCCCGGTTCTATCGAGCGCGTGGATTTCAGCGAGGCCAACGATGAAAAGTTCTTTGTCATCGCCGAGGTGCAAAAAGGTGCGGCGCAGGTAGAATGGAGAAAACTTCCAGGCGTGAGACCGTTCGTAGATCGCCGGGCAGTCCTCCAGTCCGGTGAGAACGTGAACGAGGTCTTACGAGCAGCCTTGCCCCCCTCCGAAGAGATGAAAGATGCCATCGTCCGCCTGACGGTCGAATATCCGCGCGAATTAGACAGTCTGGTAGATGAGCCTGCGCTGCGCAAATACGCCGCAGACGCCTTCGAGTTCCATCTTGCCAAACGTCCGCTGGTAGAGGGGCGCATCCGCCTGCCCGCCGACCAGACGGTGAGCAGTCTTTCGCCGCTGGACTTGTTGGAACAATATTGGCGGGCGTCGAAAGTGAGTCAGCAAGAAGAAGTGGCCGCCCTGCAAAGTCTGGCGCGAGAGATCGTCGAAGCGGGGCAAGAGGTGGACAGGTAAACAGGTAGACAGGTAAAATGAAAAGGACAAATCGCTAATCGTCAATCGTAAATCGCAAATCGCAAATCACAAATCGCAAATCACCCCGGAGGCTGCCATGTCGCAAAAACGCTCAGGTTACCGTTGGCTCGTCGTTGTAATCTTCTTTTTCTTCATGCTTCTGCATCAGACCGACAAGTTGATGATTGGCTCGATGCAAGTCCCGATCAGTGAGACATTCGGCATGAACAACACCCAATGGGGGTGGATCAATTCAGGCGCGTTGATTGTCGCCACCATTCTCTACCCTGTGTGGGGCTACCTGTACGACCGCTACGCACGCGCCAAATTGTTGGCGCTGGCCTCATTCATCTGGGGCGCAACCACATGGATGAATGGTATCGTGCGCACCTTCCCGGCCTTCTTGGCAACGCGCGCTTCCACCGGTATAGATGACTCGTCCTACCCTGGCCTATACACGCTCGTAGCAGACTATTTTGGCCCCACGCTGCGCGGCAAAGTCTATGGTCTCTTGCAATTGGCTCAGCCGCTTGGCTACCTGCTGGGCATGATCCTGGCGCTGATGGTCGCGCCGCTCATCGGCGGGTGGCGCTCCATCTTTTACATCACTGGTTCGCTGGGACTGGTGGTAGCGGTAGCAATCTATTTCGGCGTCAAGGAAATGCCGCGCGGCAAGGCCGAACCCGAATTCGAGCAAATGTCCGAGATGGCAACCTTCAAATTCTCATGGGCAGAAGCAGTGGAAATCTTCAAGAAGAAAACGATGTGGTTCGTCTTCTTGCAAGGCTTTGCAGGCGTCTTTCCATGGAACGTCATCACCTATTTCTTCTTTGCTTACCTCGAAAAAGAACGCGGCTACGACGCCGACAGCATCCTGTTCACCATGGCGCCCGTCATCATCATCCTGGCGATAGGTTATTTCGTCGGCGGCGCAGCGGGCGACTTCCTGTTCAAGTTCACCCGCAAAGGCCGCATCCTCATTTCGAGCGCGGGAGTTTTGCTAGGCGCCATCTTCCTCGTGCTGGCCGTTACCTCGCCCATCGAGGCCAGGAACCAGTTCTTTCTTTTCATGTGCCTGACGGCTATCTTCATGCCGCTCTCCTCGGCCAATGTCATCGCTACCGTGTACGACGTGACCGTGCCGGAAGTGCGCTCCACGGCGCAAGCGGTGGAATACTTCGTCGAGAACTTCGGCGCGGCTTTTGCTCCCATCCTCACCGGCATCATTGCTGACGCCACCAGCCTCCAGACCGCTATCCTGCTCATCCCCTCCATTGCCTGGGGGCTATGCTTCCTCTTCTACCTCGGCGCGTTGTTCACCATTGACAAAGACCACGCCGACCTGCGCGCCCAGATGGCCGAGCGCGCCAGAACCATGTAGCGCAAATTGCCAATTTGCACCCCAGATTATGAACCTCATCCAACTCGACCTCGGCAATAAAAAGCAGGTACGCGACTTCCTCGACCTGCCCCATCGTATCTACGCGGACATTCCGCAGTGGGTGCCTGCGCTAGAGATGGACGACCGCCTCAGGCTGGACCCGAAGCGGCATCCGTTCTATCGGCATTCCCAAGCCGCATTCTTTCTCGCTTACGAGGGGAATCGCCCCCTTGGACGCATTGCCGTCCTCGACCACCGCCTTTACAACGAACACAATCGTGAGAAAACGGCTTTTTTCTGCCTCTTCGAATGCGAGAACGACCTGGCTGCATCGCGGGCGCTCTTCGAGGCCGCCTTCGACTGGGCGCGCGCTCGCGGCCTGCAAAATATCGTGGGGCCTAAGGGCTTCACCGCGCTTGACGGCTTTGGCCTCTTGATCAAGGGCTTCGAGTACCGCCCCGCCTTTGGTCTGCCTTACAACCCGCCCTACTACCCAGCCCTGGTCGAAGCAGCCGGCTTCCGCCCGCTGAGCGAGGCCGTCTCTGGCTATCTGGACGCAAACCTGCAATTCCCACAGCGTATCCATGCCCTGGCTGAACGGGTGACCCGCCGGCGCGGATTGCACATTGCGCGTTACCGCACCCGCCGCGACCTGCGCCAACTGGTTCCAAAATTGAAAGACCTGTACAACAAGGCGCTAGGCGGCACCAGCGGAAACGCCCCCCTGACCGACGAAGAGGCTCAGTTGATGGCAAATCAACTGCTGTGGTTTGCCGATCCCAACCTCGTCAAGGTCGTCATGAAAGGCGACCAACCGGTCGGCTTCCTGATGGCCTATCCCGATATATCTGCCGCCGTGCAAAAGACCAGGGGCAAACTGTTTCCTTTTGGCTGGCTTACCTTGCTGCGCGAGTTCAAACGCACGGACTGGGTAGACATCAACGGCGCCGGCCTGCTGCCCGAATATCGCGGCTCTGGCGGCACAGCCATCCTATATAGCGAACTGTTCAAGTCCGTGCTAGAAAGCGGACAGTTCCGCTATGGCGAGATCGTCCAAGTCGGCATGGAAAACGACGCGATGCAGCGTGAAATGGAAAGTTTTGGCATCAAGTTCCACAAGATGCACCGCACCTACCAGCGTGAGTTGACCTGAAGGCTGTGATATACTGCTGACTTGGAGGCTACCATGACCATCATCGTTGCCGATACCACTTGCGGCCTGCCGCGCGACCTGCTTGCAAAACGCGGCATCCCGCTCATCCCCCAAGTCGTCATGTTTGGCGAACAAGCCTACTATGACGACACACAACTGGACACTGCCAGGTTCTTGGAAAAACTGAAAGCCTCGCCTACCCTTCCGAAAACAGCAGCGCCAGAACCGCCTTTGTACTACCCGGTCTGCGAAAACGCCCGCGCCAAAGGCGAAAGCGTCATCGTCATTGCGCCCTCGGCCAAACTGAGCGGCACTGTTCGTTCGGCAGAGACGGCAGCGCAAGCGTTCCCCGGCTTAGATGTGCGGGTGATCGACTCGCTCACCATCTCCTGCAATCTGGGTACGCTGGTGCTGATTGCAGACGATCTCGCCAAAGCCGGTAAATCCGCCGATGAAATCGAGGCGCATATTCGCTCCTTGGTTCCCCGCGGGCGCATCTTCTTCGTGGTAGATACGCTCGAATACCTGGCTAAGGGCGGGCGCATCGGCGGAGCCAAGAGATTGCTGGCCGAACTGCTGGAAATCAAACCCATCCTGACCATCCGTGAAGGGCAGGTAGAAGCCTTCGAGCAGCAGCGCACCAAGAAGCGCGCGCTGGAACGCCTGGTGGAGGTAGTGGCCGGAGAATGCCCCAAGACGCCCGAGTCGCATCTGGCGGTGGTGCAAGTGGAGGCCGAGGCCGAAGCGCGGGAGTTTGCCGCCAAGTTGAAAGCCGTCATCCCCGTAGCCGAGATTCCCATCTACGAACTGCCGCCGGCCATCGTCACACACGGCGGACCCAAAACCCTTGGGGTCGGTTTCTTTGCCGACATGGTATAATCTCCCATCCCCTGTGAACATATCTCCGCCTCCTGGCGGGTTACGAAGGAGTAATGTATGTCTGGTCACAGCCATTGGGCAACCATCAAACGCAAAAAAGGCGCCGCCGACGCCAAGCGCGGCGCCGTCTTTACGCGCCTGGCGCGCGAAATCGTCATTGCAGCCCGCGAGGGCGGCGGCGACCCCGACAGCAATTTCCGCCTGGCGCTGGCAGTCGAAAAGGCGCGCGCCAACAACATGCCAAAAGAGAACATCGAGCGCGCCATCCGACGCGGCACGGGAGAAGACAAAGAAGGCAGCGCATTCGAGGAAGTCATGTACGAAGGCTATGCCCCACATGGCGTGGCGTTGATGATCGAAGCCGTCACCGACAACCGCAATCGCACCGTATCCGAAATCCGCCATGTGCTTAGTCGCAGCGGCGGCAGCATGGCCGAAGTAGGCGCGGTGGCCTGGCAATTCGACCGCGTCGCCTATTTTTCGTTCCCCTCCAGCGCCATGTCGTACGACCAAGCCTTCGAACTGGCCATCGAGGCTGGCGCCGACGATGTAAGCGAAGACCAGGGCATGATCGAAATCATCGGGCCGGTAGAAGCCTTCAAAGACATTGCCAGCCGCCTGCACACCGCCAAGGTGCAGCCAGAAGAAGCCGGCCTGCGCATGACTCCCAAACAGGAACTGGAACTGCCCGTAGATCAGACCTTACAGGTCATGAAACTCATCGAAGCCCTCGAAGAAATGGACGATGTGCAAAACGTCTTCTCCAACCTGAAGGTTTCGGATGAGGCTCTGGCAACGCTCGAAGCCAGTTGAGCGCCGCCCAGCGATGACGACCCACGTCATTGCGCCTTACCATGACGCTTGCCCTGGGAATTGACCCCGGCACCGCCACGACAGGCTACGGCCTCGTCCGCCTCGAACCAGACGGGGGACTGCTGGCCGTTTCTTATGGTGTTATCACCACCCCTAAGGCCTCCCCCGCCCCCGTCCGTCTGGCGACCTTCTACGAGGCGTTGCGCGCTCTGCTACAAGAATTCCATCCCGATACAGCCGCCGTCGAAAAGCTATTCTTCCAACGCAATGTTTCGACCGCCATCGCAGTCGGGCAAGCGCGCGGCGTGACGCTGCTTGCCCTGGCGCAAGCCGGCTTACAGGTGTTCGAGTACACACCCAACGAAATCAAACAAGCGGTGGCAGGCTACGGCTCGGCTGACAAACGTCAAATGCAAGAAATGGTGCGCGTGCTACTCGCGTTAGAGGCGATTCCCCGCCCCGACGATGCCGCCGATGCCCTGGCAGTAGCGATTACCCATCTGAACACCAAGCGATACTGACCAATAAAGAAAGAGACCGGCATTCGACCGGTCTCTTGTTTTTTCACAAAAAGATTAATATCTACGCTGACCGCCCCCACCGCGGCGTTCCCGGCCGCCGCCATAGCCGCCTCCGCGACGCTCGCCGCCGCCAAAGCCGCGTGGGCGTTCCTCGCGTGGTCGAGCAATGCTAACGCGCAGGTCGCGGCCATCGAGAGAGTAGCCATTGAACATCTGGATGGCCTTCTCGGCCTCGCCAGGGCTGCTCATCTCGACGAAGGCAAAGCCTTTCGACCTGCCTGTTTCCCGGTCGGTAATCACACTGGCGGATGCCACCGTGCCGGCCTGCGCAAAAAGTTCGCGCAACTGGTCTTCGGTCGCGCCATACGAAAGATTTCCGACGTAGAGCTTGGATTCCATACTGTACTCTTCTCCTGAGGGGGTTAAGAAAAAAACCGCCCACCTGCGTCAGGTTTGGCGGCTAAAACACACAAATCCTACGGTCAAGCACTCGAATTGTATCACAACTTGTGCAACCGATTAAGCAAATTTGTCAAGGAAATTTCCGCCAGCGATGGAACGCTCAGGTCGGCGCCGTTCACGCCCAACAGAGAAGTGATGGGATTGGGGACCGCCACAACCGCAAGACCGGCTGCGCGCGCCGCCCGAACGCCGTTGGGGGAATCCTCGAATACGACCGCTTCCGAGGGCTGCAAGCGAAATACCTCCAACGCTTTCAAGAACAAATCGGGATAGGGCTTGGTGCGGCCCGGCGAGACATCTTCGGAGCAGAGAATGACATCGAAACGGGGAGCAAGTCCAAGCCGAGTCAGATGCGCGTCCACCCAACGATGAGGGGAACTGGAAGCGACGGCCAGTTGCAGTCCCAGGCGGCGACCCTCGTCCAGATAGTCCGTCACGCCGGGCAGAATGGGCTGGGTAAGGATAAGGGCGTCGCTTTCTGCTTTGTGGCGGGCGCGCAGTTCGTCGGGCTGCAAGCCGTTTCCGACCCATTCTGCCAGATGGCCGGCAGCATCGAAAACGCCAAGTCCAAAACCACCTACCATCATGCCCCATTGTTCTATCTGGAGTTCCTGACCATATTCACGGTAGATATTTTGCCAGACCTGGAATTCGGGCGTTTCGGTGTCCAGGATCAAGCCGTCGAAATCGAAAATGAGGGCTCTAACTTTCACGAGGCGCAATTCTACCAGAACTTGGGCGGGGGAAGAGAAAGAAAACGGCGGTTGCTTCTCCTGCAAAAAACGACCGTTATGCAACCTATTTGGGCTATGTGCATCGAAAGAAAAGCAGTTCATTCAGAAAAAGCATGGGCGCGCTGCTGGTGTTATAATCCGCCCGATATTTCCAAAGGAGTTACAGGATGGCATATACCAACGTAAAAGTCCCCCCAGGGGGGGCAAAAATCTCAATCAAGAATGGGAAGTTGCAGGTTCCCGACAATCCAATTATCCCCTTCGTGGAAGGGGATGGCACCGGCAGGGACATCTGGCGCGCTTCGGTACGGGTGTTCGACGCTGCTGTCGAGAAAGCCTATCACGGCAAGCGCAAAGTCCATTGGATGGAAGTGTACGCCGGTGAAAAATCTTTCAAATTGTTCAACACCTGGCTGCCAGACGAGACCGTGGAAGCCTTCAAAGAATTTTTGGTGGGCATCAAGGGGCCACTTACCACGCCGATCGGCGGCGGTATCCGCTCGCTGAATGTGGCCCTGCGTAAGGCGTTGGATTTATACGTATGTCAGCGTCCCGTGCGCTGGTACAAGGGCGTCCCCTCACCGGTCAAACATCCCGAATACGTGGATATGGTCATCTTCCGCGAAAACACAGAGGATATTTACACAGGCATCGAGTTTCGGCAAGGCACCCCAGAGAACGAGAAAATCAAGCAATTGCTCCAAGAGCATTTTCCGGCCGAGTACAAGAAAATACGCTTCCCCGAGACGGCCGGCATCGGCATCAAGCCGGTTTCCATCGAAGGTACAGAGCGCCTGGTGCGCGCTGCCATTCAATGGGCGTTGGACAACAATCGCAAGAGCGTGAACTTCGTCCACAAGGGCAACATCATGAAGTTTACCGAGGGCGCGTTCAAGGATTGGGGTTATGCCCTCGCTAAACGAGAGTTTCGGGATCGAATCGTCACCGAGCGTGAGTCGTGGATTCTGGGCAACAAGGAAGCCAATCCCAATCTGAGCGTGGAAGACAACGCGCGGATGGTAGAGCCCGGCTTCGATATGATGTCGCCCGACCAGCAAAACGACATCAAGCGCGAAGTGGAAGAGGCGTTGAAACTGTGGGACACGCACGGCAACGGCCAATGGAAGAAAATGTTGCTCATCAAGGATTCGATTGCCGATGTGAGTCTGCAATTTACGCTCATCCGCCCCCGCGATTACGATGTCATTGCCACCCTCAACTTGAACGGCGATTACTTATCCGATGCGCTGGCTGCGCAAGTAGGCGGAATTGGCATTGCGCCGGGCGCTAACATCAATTACGAAAGCGGCCACGCCATCTTCGAAGCCACACACGGCACGGCGCCCAAGTACGCCGACTTGGACAAGGTCAATCCCGGCTCGGTCATCCTTTCTGGCGAGATGATGTTCCGCTACCTGGGTTGGACAGAAGCCGCTGACCTGATTGTGAAAGGAATGGAAGGCGCCATTGCCGCCAAGACGGTAACCTATGATTTCGAACGGTTAATGGAGGGCGCTACCTTGCTCAAATGCTCTGAGTTTGGAGATGCAGTGATTCGGCACATGGGGTAGTACGCTTCTAGCGACAAGTTGCTTTGCAAGAATGCGCCGCACCAAAGCCTGCGGCGCATCTTTTACCCAGACCTTTTGACTATGGGAAGAACAGGGAGCCATTTGGTACAATTTTCCTCATGCGTCAGACTGCCCTTTTCTTCTTCCTCCTGTTGACCATCACATCCGCTTGCCAACCCTCCCTAACAGGGAACACAGCAAGCAACCGCGGAACGCCCGCTGCGACACTCGAATACAATCCATTTGTGCCGCTGGCCTCCTCGACAGCGGTCGGCTCGAACGCCTCCAGCCCCGAGCCAAGCCCCATCCCCCCAACCCTCACCCCCACCCAACGAGTGGGGCCGACGCCCACGCTGGCGGCGCTGAGCGTCACTCTCCCGCCTACACGCCTGCCAGGAACGCCCATTGTCTCTCCCACGCCAGATATAGCGCGCACGCTGCCAACGCCCCGCCAGGCTAACGACCAATATGTGGTCCAGACGGGCGACACGCTGGGCGACATCGCTCAAAGGTATGGCGTCGGCCTGTTGGCGCTCATGGAAGTCAACGGGTTGTCCGAAGCGGATATGCTCCAGCCCGGACAAACGCTCACCATCCCGGCGCCTCAGCCCGGCGAGCAAGGCCCCGATTTCAAGGTCATTCCCGATTCAGAATTGGTCTATGGCCCTGCCAGCGCGACTTTCGATGTCGAGGCGTTCGTCCAACGAGAAGGCGGTTACCTGGCTGCTTATGAGGAAGAAGTGGATGGCCAATTGCTCAGCGGGGCTGAAATCGTGACGCGCGTGGCGCAAAATTATTCGGTCAATCCGCGCCTGTTGCTCGCGCTGCTCGAACACCAGAGCGGTTGGGTAAGCAACCCGGCGCCAACTAACCTGGACTATCCGTTAGGTTTACAGGATGCCTGGCACGACAGCCTCTACCTGCAATTGACCTGGGCCGCCGATACGCTCAATTGGGGATTCTACGGCTGGCGCGTCAACGCCCTTTCGACCTGGGTGCTGGCAGATGGGAGCGTGCTGCCCATTGATCCAACCATCAACGCTGGGACAGCCGCTGTCCAATATTTCTTCTCCAAGTTGGACGGAATGTTCGACTGGCAGGGGGATGTGACCGCCTTTGGGCTGTTTCAAAGTTACTTCTTCCTGTTTGGGAATCCTTTCGATTATGCCATCGAGCCGCTTGTGCCGGCCACATTGCGACAACCCCCTCTGCTCTTGCCCTTCGAGCCAGGGGTGACGTGGTCGTTTACGGGCGGTCCGCACGGCGGTTGGGATAGCGGCTCGGCCTGGGCTGCTCTCGACTTTGCTCCCCCCGGTGAAGCGGCCGGCTGCTCGCCCAGCGACGAATGGGTAACGGCCGTAGCCGATGGATGGATCGTGCGCACCGGCGACGGCGTGGTGATGCAAGACCTGGACGGCGACGGCTACGAGCAAACCGGCTGGGTGGTGTTTTACATGCACATCGAGAGCCGCGACCGAGTGGCGCCCAAAACATACGTATATGCTGGGGAACGCATCGGGCATCCTTCTTGCGAGGGCGGTTTTTCCAATGGGACCCACGTCCATATTGCCCGAAAATATAACGGCGAGTGGATTGCCGCCGATGGCAATTTGCCTTTCGTCCTGGACGGCTGGGTCTCCAGCGGAAACGGCATCGAATACGATGGCTTCCTTACCCACGGCCAACAGGTCATCGAAGCCTGGGACGGACGCAACGAACTGAACCAGATTGCGCGCTAGAGCCTTCAGCGAGATTTAATCTCCGCAGGTATAATCGAGTTGAGCATGAACCCTCGCATTTCTCTCTTACTGCTCCTGCCGGCGTTGGTTGCCAGCGCATGTAAGGCTCAGCCTGCCTTGTGGGGAACACGACCCACCCCCACCGCGCGCGCGGTGGCTGGCTATGCGGCTGCGCCAGATAGACCGCTTAATGTCCCCACAGCAGGCAGGCAAGCGGCAGCGGCGATAACCGTCCTTCCGCCGTTTCCCTCCAAGACGCCGGTGGTGGCCAAGGCCGGCCAACAGCCCAGCGCGACTCCCACCCTGCTGCCCACGCCGGATTCGCCTCCCATCCTTTACTATGCGCAGAGCGGCGATACCCTGGCCGCCGTTGCCAGCCGTTTTGGCGTGCAGGAGAGAGAAATTACCTCAGCAGTATCTCTGCCGAAGAGCGGCTTGATTGACCCCGGCACCCTGCTGGTCATCCCCGACCGGCTCGTAGAGGTGGGACCTAACGCGCAAATCATCCCCGACAGCGAAGTGATTTTCTCGACCACGGCAGCCGACTTCGATACATTAGCCTATGTGGCCGAGGCGGGCGGCGAACTTTCCAAATACCGCGAATACCTCAATTCCACTGGCTGGGAGACAGGCGCCGGCATCATTGACCGCTTAGCGCACGAAAACTCCATCAACCCGCGCTTGCTGCTGGGTTTGCTCGATTATCAGGGCCATTGGGTCACCGGCGTCCCTGACAATTTCTTGAAGCGCACTTATCCGATGGGCTATCAAAAAGAATTCAAGGATGGCATCTTCAGCCAAATGGTATGGGCTGTGAACCAGTTATCAAAGGGTTACTACGGCTGGCGCAGTGGAACCTTGACCCAATTGACCTTTCGCGACGGCTTGACCCTGCGCCTCTCTCCTGACCTGAACGCCGGCAGCGTCGCTGTTCAATACCTCTTCTCCCAACTCTACACGCGCGCCGAATGGGAGCATGTGTTGGATCCGAACACGGGCTTCCCCGCCAGATACGCCGAGCAATTTGGCGATCCCTGGCTGCGGGCGCAAAACGCCGGCCCTATCTTCCCGCCTGGCCTGACCGCGCCGACATTGGTGCTGCCCTTCGAGCCAGACCGCGAATGGTCCTTCACCAGCGGCCCGCATGGCGCCTGGCTGCCAGAAGGCCCGCTGGCAGCCGTAGATTTTGCGCCGGCCACCGACCACTCCGGCTGTGTCGAATCGGAGAAGTGGATCGTGGCCGCCGCGTCGGGTCTGGTGGTGCGTTCCAACAAAGGCGTGGTGGTATTGGACCTGGACGGTGACGGCCACGAAGAGACGGGGTGGATCCTGCTCTACCTGCACGTGGCTACCAAAGACCGCGTCAAAGCAGGCGTTTGGGTCGAGCAGGATGAGCGCATCGGTCACGCCTCTTGCGAGGGCGGCGCCTCCACCGGAACTCACCTGCACTTTGTCCGCAAATACAACGGCGAATGGGTGTTGGCAGAAGGCGCCTTTCCGCTCGTCCTGAGCGGCTACACAGTTCACGCGGGCGAACGACCCTACGAAGGCACCATGACCAAAGGCGACACCACCATCATTGCCAACCCCGTCGGAACAGCCTCTTCTGTCATTTACCGTAAAGCCGATGAGTAAGCCGCTCATTCTCCTGCTGACTATAACTTCGTTGCTGGGCGCTTGCGCACCGGCCGCCCCGGCCGGCGGATTGCCGCTGTTCGTGGTCACCCCGCCCGTTCCGCCTGCGCCTACCTGGCAGGGACGCCCCGAATACGCCCCCGGTGAACTGGTGGACTACATTGCCCAATCGGGCGATACGCTCCCTGCGTTGGCAGGGCGTTTCAACACCAGCGTGGAAGAAATCTACGCCGCCAATCCCTTCATTCCACGTAACGCAACCACCATGCCGCCAGGCATGCCCATGAAAATCCCCATTTACTATCTGCCGCTGTGGGACAACCCTGATCATCTCTTGCCCGATCACACGTATGTCTACGGCCCCACCTTGATAGGCTTCGATACCTCGGCCTTCGTTGCCTCGCAACCCGGCTGGCTGAAAAAGTATCGCGCCTGGGCCGGAAACGAATGGCGCAGCGGGGCTGAGATTGTCAATTATGTAGGGCGAAATTTCAGCGTCAGTCCACGCCTGCTGCTGGCGCTGCTCGAATATCAGGCGGGCGGGTTGAGCCAGCCCGAAAAACCCAAAACGCCCTATCTGCTGGGCTATCAACGCACTTATTACGAAAGCGTCTACTTGCAACTGGTAGGAGCAGCCAATACACTCAACAATGGCTACTATGGATGGCGTGATGGCAGTTTGACCGAATTCGAACTGCAAGATGGCAGCCTGATTCGCCCCGATCCCTGGCAAAATGCCGCCACCGTAGCCCTGCAATATTACTTTTCCAAAGTGCTGACCGCCGAAGAATACCGCCTGGCCGTCTCACCCGAAGGGCTCTGCGCCGTCTACACGGCCTTGTTTGGCGACCCCTGGCAGGATTCCACCGAACTCATACCCGGCAGTTTGCAGCAACCCAACCTGCGCCTGCCTTTCCCGCCTGGCCGTGTGTGGACGTTGACCGGCGGCCCGCATACCGGCTTTGGGCATGGATTACCCTTCGCTGCGCTCGACTTTGCGCCCCCCTCCGAATTTTCGGGCTGTTTTGCTGTAGACGAAAAGGACTACGCTCTGGCAATGGCCGACGGCATCGTCGTCCGCTCTGAGACCGGCACCGTGGTGCTCGACCTGGATGGGGACGGAGACGAACGCACCGGGTGGGTCATTCTTTATATTCATGTCGGCTCTGAAGGCCGCGCGCCTATCGGTTTGTCTTTGAAAGCCGGTGAACCCATTGGATACCCGTCTTGTGAAGGCGGGCAGACCACCGGCACCCATATCCATGTGGCGCGCAAATACAACGGCGAGTGGATTCCGGCCGACGGCCCGCTGGCCTTCAACCTGGAAGGCTGGATTGCCCACAACGGCAGCGAGGCTTACTTGGGAACGCTGACCAAGGGCAGCCTGACCGTCACTGCCAGCACCGCATCCGACTTGTTCAGTCAAATTCAATCGCAAGCGGCGCCTTGACGGCAGATGAAGAGGATTTCCATTGGCACAAGAATATCCGCCTCCTCCTGTGCAGACTATCTACCTCGACGATGCCCTGCTGGTGGTCAATAAGCCCGCCGGGCTGCCTGTTTTGCCAGATGGCTGGCAGCCTGATGCGCCCTATCTGACAGCCGTCTTGCAGCAAGAATATGGGCGGCTGTGGGTCGTCCATCGTCTGGACAAATTTACCAGCGGCGTGATGCTTTTTGCGCGCACCGCCGAAGCCCATCGCGCCTTGAACCGCCAGTTCGACCAGCGTCAGGTCGAAAAGGTCTATCACGCCATCGTGCTGGGGACTCCCCCCTGGGAGGAGCAAATCTGCCAGATGCCGCTGCGCGCCAATGTGGGCCAGCGCCACCGTACCATCGTGGACGGGAAGCGCGGAAAAGCCTCCGAGACTAGATTCCATGTCCTTGAACGGGGGCAGGCGGCGGCGTTGGTCGAAGCGCGTCCAGAGACCGGCCGCACGCACCAGATTCGCGTCCATCTCTCTGCGTTGGGGTTTCCCTTGCTGGGCGATGGCTTGTACGGCGCGGGGGCCAATCCAAGCCTGGCCCGCCCGGCCCTTCATGCAGTTTCGATCGCTGTCTTTCATCCCTTGTCGCAACAGCACCAGGCGTTTTCGGCCCCCTATCCACCCGATTTTGCTGCCGCCCTGAAGTATGTAGGGCTTGGATGAGGCTTTTATGCAAAGGACGCACAATCTATGATTCCCAACCTGCCATCGCTGCGCATCCTGCCGCTCGACAAATTGATTCTGCATGAAGACCACGATATGCAGCGCACGCTGCCGCTGGTGGAAAAATTGCGAGCGCAAGGTATCCTGCGCAATCCACCCATTGTCATGCCGCTGCCAGATGGTTCGGGACGCTACATGGTGTTGGACGGCGCCAACCGTTTCACATCCCTGAAGGAGATGGAATTTCCTCACATCGTGGCGCAGGTGGTGGAGGCTCACGACCCGCATGTGAGCCTGCAAACCTGGAATCATGTCGTATGGGGGCTGCGCCCCAAGCGCCTGCTGGAAAGCCTGCGTGAATTGTCCACCATTCATTTACAGAAAATCAATATCCAAAAATCCTTCGAGCCGCCCGAAACGACGCCGGCGCAAATTCGCTTGCCAGGCGGCAGCCTGTATCTCGCGCATACACCCTCTGGACTAAAGGAAAAAGTCAACGCCCTGCACGAATTGGTCAACTGCTATAAGGAGCGCGCCTCGCTCGACCGCACCAGCCAAACCCTCGTAGAAGGCTTCAAAAGCATCTATCCCGATTTGACAGCCCTGGTCATCTTCCCCCGTTTCGACATCCATAACGTGCTGACACTGGCCGGCCAGGGGTTGGTACTACCGGCCGGCATTACGCGCTTCACTGTGTCGCCGCGTGTTTTGCACCTCAACTATCCGCTGCACGAACTTTCGAGCGGCAAGCCGCTGGAATACAAAGAAGCCTACTTGCAGCGCTGGGTGGAGGAACGCATCAAGCGTAAAGGCGTGCGCTATTATGCCGAAGCCACTTTCCTCTTCGATGAGTAAACTCTATGGAATTCTTCTTACCTTCCTTGCCAGAAGATCTGGCCCGCACTCCGCCTGAAACGACCCGCATCACCTCTCTACAAGCGCGCCCCTACGAAGACGGTCGCCGCGTGCTGGTCAAGATGGACATCACGCCCTTCGAGAAACGTCCGCACATCGAAGTCAGCCTGCGCGATGCGCATGGAAAAGAAGTGAGCGCAGCCAGTTTCATCGAGCCAATGGCCTGGAATCTGGAATTCACCTTGCACATTCGCACACAACCAGCCGATGGCGACCTGACGCTCGAGGCGCGTTTGTTCTACCCAGACGGCCCAGCCGCCGAACCGGTGCGCGCGCGCTTCGGACTCCCCTCGACCTGATTCCGTCACATGAGCGCCTACCTGCCCTCCAGCCCAACTCCTATGATGCACGCATTACGCCTGGCAACGCTGACCGTGCTAGTGCTGAGCCTGTCTGCCTGCCTGACGACCGAACCGGGCAGCCCCGCTACCTTACCTCCCCGCCCAAGCGAGACGGCTACGCCGCTTTCTCTCCCTGACAGGCAAGAGGTCGTCTTGCTCTCCATAGAAGAAAATGGCTACGCGCACCTTTTTATGTACGACCCTAGACAACAACTGCCGCTTACCCGTCTGACGTATGGAGAATGGGATGACATCACCCCCGCCCTCAGCCCCGATGAAACCCAAATTGCCTTTGCCTCCAACCGCGACGGGCAATGGGACCTGTACGTGATGGAACTGGAAAGCGGCTTGTCGAAGCGCGTCACCGACACGCCGGAGTACGAAGCGGCGCCCTCCTGGTCGCCCGATAGTCAATGGTTGGCCTGTGAACGTTACGCCAGCGAAAACTTGGAGATTGCCGTCCTTTCGTTGACCGACGCCGAACAAGAAGCCATCGATGTCAGCGAAAACCCCGCCTCCGACTACGCCCCGGCCTGGTCGCCGGATGGACGGCGCATCGCCTTCGTCTCGAACCGCAGCGGCGATAGCGACATCTGGCTGGCCGACCTGGACAAGACCGGGCAAGACCGCTACATCAACTTGAGTCACACACCCTTTGCCGCCGAAAACCACCCCGTTTGGACGCGCGACGGTGCGCAACTGGCCTGGTCCTCGGCGGCTCAAACGCTTGGCATGAGCGGCATCTACGCCTGGAACGCCCTGCAACCGGAGCGGCCGGCCGTTTGGATCGGCAACGGCGACTGGCCGGCCTGGGACGCTTCTGGCAACCGTCTGACGGCCATCATCCTGGCCCCCAACGTGGATTACCTGACCGCTTACACCCTGAAGGGCGACCTGCTGCTCCAGCCGCTGCCGCTGCCGGGACCCGTGCGCGGACTGGCCTGGGGCGAACTCACTCTGCCAGCCTCTTTGCCGGGCGCCTACAAGCAAGCGGCAATGCAAACGCCGGCTGCGCTGTGGACCGCAGCCATCACACCGCTGGCGGAGGGACCGTCGCAGCGATACACCATCAACACCCTGCCAAACGTACAAGCGCCATACCCACAACTGCACGACCTGACCGATGAAGCCTTCATGGCGCTGCGAGAACGCACCATCAAAGAAACCGGCTGGGATGCGCTGGCCGCCTTGAGCAACGCCTTCGTCCCGCTCACCACCTTGCTCGACCCCGGCCTGGGCGAGGATTGGCTGTACACCGGCCGCGCTTTTGCCCTGAATCCGCTGATGACCAACGCCGGCTGGATGGTCGCCGTGCGCCAGGATTACGGCGCCCAAACGTACTGGAAACTTTACCTGCGCACCCAATTGCAAGATGGCACGCAAGGCGAGCCGCTGCATGAGCCACCGTGGGACCTGTCAGCGCGCAACGAACTGGAGCCAAAATATTACGAACAGGGCGGAAAATACGCCGCTGTTCCGCCTGGCTATTGGGTAGATTTCACCAACCTGGCGCGGCAATACGGCTGGGAGCGCGTGCCGGCGCTGCCCAACTGGCGCACATTCTACAGCGGCGCACGCTTCACTGAATTTGCAATGACGAGCGGGCTGGACTGGTATAGCGCCATGTTAGAGATTTATCCTAAAGACGTGCTGATAACGCCAACGCATATCCTTCCGCCTAGCCCCACGCCCACCAAAACACCCATCCCTACCCAGACGAAAGTCCCCACCCGCACGCCGCGCCCGACCGGAACGCCCACCCTTTCACCCACGCCCAAGCCGACGCACACCAACACGGTTGCTCCACCGCCGCCTGCCACTGCAACGAACACTCTGCCGCCGCCGCCGACCGCAACGTTTACGCCGCTGCCTCCCAGCCCCACGCCGACGCCGGGCATCCTGGTTCCATTGACGCCATGAACGCTCGCCGCTGTATGCATGGACATGGCCCCGCCTGGTTGGCGCGCTGGCTGGCAGTTGCGGGTTTGGTATGGCTC
>DAOUCM010000023.1:0-4282 GCA_034431895.1 Anaerolineales bacterium | reverse complement strand
GCTGGGGTCATCGAATCGCAGTCCGCCGGAGATGGCGGCGCGCAGGGCATTGGCGCGTCCGCGCGTGCTGAGTTGCTCGTCCCGCGTGGCTTTGTAGGTGGGACACATGCTGCCGGTCAGTTGACGGCAAAGTGCAGTACCGTTGCACATCTCGACGGCGCGGTCGTAGCCTTCCGCTCCGAAATCGAGCATGGGAGTCAAAGGGATGGCGCGGTAAGAGGGACCATAACGCAGTGAGCCGGTCATGGCGGGCGCGTCCACAATGTCACCGGGATTGAAGATGTTTTGCGGATCGAAAATGCCCTTGACTTGCTTGAACAGGGCGTACATTTCCTCGCCAAAGAAATACGGATTCAGCCAACTGCGCAGGCGTCCGTCGCCGTGTTCGCTGGAAAGGACGCCGCCGTATTGCTTGAGCAGATCGCCCGCATAAGACACAATTTTGGGGAATTTGGCAATATCGGCTTCGAGTTTGGCGTTCAGCAAGTTGTGGACGTGCAAACAACCGGCGCTGGCATGGGCAAAGTAGGCAATCTCGTGGTCGAGTTCCTGTTTGCAAAACGCTTCGAGTTGGGTGATGTAATCGGCCAGATGAGCGGGCGGCACGGCGGCGTCGTCCACAATCGCTAGCGGTTTGACATCGCCGCGCATGCCCATCAGAAAACCAAAACCGGCCGTGCGCACTTTCCAAACCGTTTCGATGGCGCTGGAGTCGGTCAGGTTGACGATGGCGGTCGAGCGGATACGACGTTTTTGCAGATGACGATGGAAATGGCGCAGTTTGGCTTCCAGTTCGGGTAGGCTGTGGCCGTAAAACTCGGTAATCAACACATTGTTGGGGCGGCCCTGAATGAAGAGGGACAGCAGGTTGGCATAAGCGGGCGCATTTTCTATCAGCGCCATCGTGTAGGAATCGAGCATTTCGATGGCACTGGGCTGGGTTTCGAGCATGGCCGGCACGGCGTCGAGCGCGGTCCGCAAGTCATCGAAGTGAACCACTGCCAGCGCAGACAGGGGGGGAATCTCGACCAAGTTCAGTTTGACTTCGGTGATAAAGCCCAGCGTGCCTTCGGAGCCGCAAATCAGTTTGGCAAGGTTGAAACGCGGGTTATACGGCCAGCGAAAAGAAAATCCCTCGCCGTCGGTGAGACGTTCCAGGTTATAGCCGCCACAGCGCCGCCAATGACGCGGCGTGCTTTTGCGGATGACTTCGAGATTTTGCGGATGGCGGGTCAGCGCCAGCATTTGGCGATAGATGTCCGCCTCGAACCCCGCCTGAGCCTGGATCTGTTCCAATTGGGCTTCGGTCTTGGCTGAAAACTCCACCAGCGAACCGTCTGCCAAAATCACTTCGACCGCCAGGAGGTGGTCGGCGGTCATGCCATATAAAATCGAATGCGAGCCAGAAGAATTGTTGCCCACGATTCCACCTAAAGAAGCGCGGGTTGCGCTGGCAGGATCGGGACCGTATTTCAGCCCATAAGGCTTGAGATGGGCATTCAATGCAGCAAGATAAACCCCCGCTTCAGCGCGCACCCATTTTTCCTCCGGATTGACCTCCAAGATACGGTTCAAATGAGGGGTAGTATCTATCACCAAAGCCTCATTGACGGTTTGGCCCGCCATGCTCGTCCCACCGCCGCGCGGCAGGATGGGGACGTGGTATTTGGCCGCCAGTTCGACCGCCGTCCGGATGTCTTCGACCGAGCGCGGAATCAGGACGCCATAAGGCTTGACCTGGTAAATGCTGGCATCAGCGCTGTACAGAATACGGCTGAGTTCATCGGTGCGAACTTCGCCGCTCACCGCTTGGCGAAGTTCTTGGAAAAAGGTGTTCAGAACAGAGGAGGTCATCGTTTTCCCATCAAGTTGTCGTAGCGCGGGATTATCCCGCAACCCGATGCGGCATGAATGCCGTGCTACAAAATCCTTACGATTGTGATAGATTCTCAAGAGCAATACTATAGGGGTAGTCCCGCGACGGCGCAGACGCGACCCGATGTCCGCGCCGACGATTCCGCTCACCTTTTATCCGTTTGTCCCACCGTCCATCTCCGTTCATCTCCGGTTCAGAAAGCGCCTGCGGATGGCTCGCAAAAACGGACCCGGCGCGTGGGCGGTCATAATGGGCAGGTCCTCCCACCAGGCGCTGCGGTCGTCGAGGAATTTCAGCACCCGCTGAATGGGGTTTTTGGCAAAGATGGCGCTTAGAATCGAGCGGCCCAGCGCCGGCTCTTGGGCCAGAATCTCCAGCATGACCGCATCGTGCAGGCGGTGACGGATTGAATCGTGCGGCAGGTCGAAGGGATGGCCGCGCCGCACGAGCGAGGCGACGATGCGCTCGGAATCGCGCTGGATGCGGGCGAAGGCGTAACCGGTGGAGGGTTTGACCCGCCCGCCGCGCGTGCCGATGGCAAGGATGCGCCTGCCGAGGCGGCGCGGGAACGGGTGGTCGGTCATCGGGATGACGCCGCGCTCGGTCTCCAGGACGCGGTACTCGCCCGCGCCGAGCTCGTCCAGGTGGGCGCGCAGGGCGGATTCGTATTCTTCCAGCGGCAGGAGTTCGGCAGAGAAGAGGGTATATTCCACCAGGGCGCGGGTGGGAGTGAAGGGCAGGGTGTAGAAGAAGGTCACGCCGCCGCGCTGGGGCGTGCGCAGGTCGAACAGCGTGACCGTTTCGGGGTCGAAGAGCGGGCGCCCGGTCTCCACCTCCCAGCCGAGGAAGTGCTGTTTCAGGTAGTTGTAGGGCGGGCGGGGAGTCACGTCTTGCGGGCGGATGCGGCTGTCGAAGACCCATTCGGCCTGATGGATTTGTCCGCCGGCGCGCACTGTGGCGCGCTCTTCGCCGTCTTCCACCTCCCCATCGCCGCGCAGGAAGGTGACGTTGTGTTTGGCGAGTTCGCCGCGGGCGTAGTCGTAGAAGTCGAGGCCGCGCAGCATGACGTAGCGAAAGGGGTGCAGCTCCCAGGTCCGGCTGAACGAATCGCTGGCGAAGGCCAGGCGCGGCCAAACGCGGCGGGCGATCCCGTCGAAGGGCGAGGGGACGTCCGTCCAGAAGCACCAGGTGCGGTCGTTGCGGTCTTTGGCCTCCCGCTCGACGATGAGAATAGACTTTTCCCGCAACGGGCTGCGGACGAGGGCCAGCGCCAGGCTCAACCCGGCCGCCCCGCCGCCGAGGAGGATGAAATCGTAGGTCATCGGCGGGTTACTTTCATGAGAACGCCGGGGCGCGGTTCGAGCGTGGCGCCCATGTGGGGGATGATTTTGTGATTGGTGAACTCGAAGGTGTAGTGGCGGAGCAGGTGCGCCAGGACAACCCGCGCCTCCGCCTGACCGAACGCCGCGCCGATACACGCCCGCGGACCGCCGCCAAACGGGACGTAACTCATGGGCGGGGTCTTGCGTCCGTGGGCGAAACGTTCGGGGCAGAACGAATCGGCGTCCTCCCAGATTTCGGGGTCGCGGTGGGTGAGGTAGATGGAGTAGAAGAGCCGCTCGTCCGCAGGGACAGAGCCTCCCTCGAAGTGAATTTCCTCCGCTACGCGGCGGTTGCCGATGTGGATGGGCGGGTACAGCCGCAGACTCTCTTTAATGACCTGATCGAGCAGGGGGGATTTTTCGAGCGTATCCACCTCTTCGATGAGGCGTTGGAAAATGTCGGGGTGTTGGCCGAGCAGGCTGAAGGTCCAGGCGAGAAGCGCAGTGGAGGTATCATGCCCCGCGATCATCATCGTCAGCATCTGGTCGCGGATGAGGTCGTCGGTCAGTCCCGCGTCGAGGAGGTGTTGGAGGAGGTCGTTCGGACGGTGGACGGTGGACGATGGACGGTCTATGGTCAACCGTCTGCGGTCGGAAATGATTGCAAACAAATATTCGTCCAACTGACGAAGCGGCTTGCGAAAGCCAGGGCGGGGGATTTTGCGCCAGAGGATCCACGCGCCGGGTGAGATGTATTCGATGGCTTTGAGGATGGGGTGCCAGATGCGCGGCAGATCGTCCCAAACGTCGGTGCTGAAGAGCGCCTGCATGATGATGAGCAGGGCGATCTTGCGGCTCTCGACCAGCATGTCTACGACTTGACCGTCGCGCCAGTGCGAGGCGACGCGGTCGGTCTGGCGGATCATCATTTCGGTGTAGGCAGGCAGTTGGGAGGGATGAAGCGGCGGCTCCATCAGGCGGCGGTAGCGGTCGTGTTCTTCGCCGTCCACGATGAGGACGCCGCGCCGCAGCAGGTCGGTGACGGGATCGGTGTTGCGCCACAGGACTTTGTCGCGCTCGGTGA
>DAOUCM010000022.1:0-15750 GCA_034431895.1 Anaerolineales bacterium | reverse complement strand
CCGGCAGCCTGGTCTACTGGGACGGCGGCCTGTCGGTGGTGCCGCTGCTTTATATTCCCGGCGTCGAAATCTTCCCTGGACAGTTGAATCAAGACTATGCCTTTCGCATCGGCGGCGACCCGGAGCAGTTGAGGCGGGCCGGCCTGTGGAATGAAGCCTTGGCCCAGCAATGGAAAAATGAAGCGGATTTTCTGTTGATCGAAGAAGCGCGTTACAATGGCTGGAAAGACGACCTGGCGGATGGCGAGCGGTATGAGGAACTGACGCCCGTTCCGCAGCCGTTCTCCTGCCGAGAAGGTTCGCGCATCCGTATTTTCGAAAGGAAACCATGAAACTTTCGCTGATTGTGCCGGTCTTCAACGAGGAACAAAACCTGCCCTTGCTGTTCGAGGCGGTCGAGCGCACCATGAACGCTCTGCCTCATTCGTGGGAACTGGTCTTCGTAGACGATGGCAGCAACGATGGAAGCCTTGCGATGATGAAACGCCTGGCTCAGCAACATCCCGAACAAGTGCGGGTGGTGGTCTTGCGCCGTAATTACGGGCAGACGGCGGCCATCGTAGCCGGCATTGACCATGCGCAGGGAGAAATCATTATCCTGCTGGATGCCGATTTGCAAAACGACCCGGCCGATATCCCTTTGCTGCTTGCTAAACTCGATGAGGGCTACGACCTGGTCAGCGGTTGGCGCAAGGAGCGAAAAGACACCTTCTTTACCCGCACCTTGCCTTCCAGGATGGCCAATGCCCTGATTTCATATGTAACCGGTGTGCGCCTGCACGATTACGGCTGTACGTTGAAGGCCTATCGCCGCGAAGTGTTATCCGGCTTTCGCTTGTATGGGGAAATGCACCGCTTCATCCCGGTCTTTGCCGCTTCGGTGGGAGCGCGCATTACGGAAATTGTGGTCAATCATCACCCGCGCAAATTTGGCAAGACCAAATACGGCCTCGAGCGCACCGTCAAGGTCATTTTGGACTTGTTCACCGTCAAGTTCCTGGTCAGTTATTCGAATAAACCCATCTATGTCTTTGGCGGTATGGGGATGCTGTTGGGGATTGGCAGCGTCGTGATGATGACGTATCTGTTCATTCGCCGCATGATGCAGTCTGTTTCGGTTCTGGGTTCGCCTTTGTTCCAATTGGCCGTCATGTTCCTGATTTTGGGCTTTCAATCCTTCCTGATGGGGCTGATCGCCGAATTGCAAGTCAGGACGTATCACGAGTCCCAGCGCAAGCCAACGTACACCTTGCGCGAAGTGGTAAACCTGGACAAGAAGAGGGAATGAAGGGCTGGCTCTCGAAACGGCGCGCCTTCCTCTTTCGCCTGGCTGGGACATTGCTGGCGACCGCTTTGACTTTCTTCTTGATCGAACAAGAAGGGCTGGACGAAATCCTCTCTGCCGTGCGTCAGGTTTCGCCAGCCAATTTTTCCCTGGCGCTGGCCTGCCTGTTCCTTTCGCGGCTCTTTGTCAGCGCCCGCTGGCATGTATTGGTTCGAGCAGGGGGCGTACAAATCTCCTATTTCAAGACTTCAGCGTTGACCTTTGCGGGTTTGTTCGCTTCCAATTTCCTTCCTACCACCATTGGAGGCGACGTGGTGCGCCTGGTCAGCGCCATCCAGATGGGCATGGACCAGGCCCTGGCGTTGGCTTCGCTGGCCGCCGACCGCTTGATTGGGATGCTGGGTATGGCTTGTTTGCTGCCGTTTGGCATTTCCCCGGTTTGGCATAGCCTGAGCGCGCCGGTTTTGCAATCAGCGGCTCTGGGCGGCTTGTTCCAACGCGCTTGGGAGTTCGTCAAGCGCACCCTGCGGGTCTTCTCGACCTGGATCGAACGCCCCGCGGCGTTGTTCCTGTCTCTCGTCTTTACCTGGCTGCATAGTCTGTGCGTCATTGCTGCTTTCTACATCGTCATTTCGGGATTGGGCGCCTCTATCTCCTTTTTCCTGATTGCCGGCCTGTGGAGCCTGGCCTACTTCGTGACGCTGATGCCGGTCTCGATCAACGGCTATGGCGTGCAAGAATTGTCGCTTACCTTTCTCTTTTCGCAGGTGGGGGGGCTGAGCGCGGCGGCCAGCCTGACGGTGGCGGTGGCTATTCGCTTGCTGTACATGGCCGCCAGTTTGCCGGGCGCGGCTTATCTGCCGTCCATCATCGCTGCCCTGAACTGGGAAGAACGAACTGCCGGAAAAGAATAACCCATGCGCATCCTGGTCTTGATTCACGAGTTTCCGCCGGTGGGTGGTGGAGGCGGACGGGCGGCCTATGACATTTGCAAGCAACTTGTCCGGCGCGGCCACCAGGTTTTGGTGTTGACCGCCCATTTGAAGGGGCTACCGCTGCGCGAGAGGGTGGACGGCATTCAGGTCGTGCGCATCCCTTCGCTGCGGACGGCTTCATACTCGGCCAGTGTGCCGGCCATGGCTGCCTACATCCTGCTGGGACTCTGGCATGGCCTGGCGCACATCCGCCGCTTCCGACCCGACCTGTTGCACGTTCACTTTGCGCTGCCGGCTGGGGCGCTGGGCTGGGCCTTGTCTGCGCTGACGGGCATTCCGTATGTGTTGACCGCCCATCTAGGTGATGTGCCGGGCGGCGTGCCGGAAAAAACCGATCACTGGTTTCGGTACTTGCTGCCTTTCACGCCTCCCATTTGGAAGAAAGCCAGCCGCGTCACGGCCGTCAGCCACTACACGCGGCAATTGGCTTTACGCTGTTACCCGGTCGAAATTGGCGTCATCTACAACGGCGTCGAAGCGCCGGCGGCTCGCCCTGTGGCCCGCCAGCCTGGAAGCATCCCGCAAATTGCCTTTGCTGGCCGTTTCGTCTCGCAAAAAGACCCCCTGTTGATCGTTCGTACCTTGTCTGCCCTGCGTGACCTGGACTGGCGTTGTGTCTTGCTGGGCGACGGCGAGTTGTTCGAGGCGGTCGAGCAGTCCATCCATGCCGCAGGCCTGGAAGGGCGCTTCACCTTGACCGGCTGGGTGACGCCCGAAGAAGTGCTGGCCTGGTTCGCAAAAAGCGACATCCTCTTCATGCCCTCGCTGTCGGAAGGACTTCCGGTGGTGGGCGTGCAGGCGCTTGCCAACGGTCTGGCGGTGGTGGCCAGCCACATCGGCGGCTTTCTCGACATTGTTGAAGAAGGGCAAAATGGCTTTCTGAAGCAGCCCGGCGACCAGGCTGGCTTTGCTGAGGCGCTCCGCAAATTGTTGACCGACGCGGCCCTCCTGCGGCAGTTCCAGGAGGCTAGCCTGCGCAAGGCGTCGCAGTTCGACATTACGCGCATCGCCGCGCAATATGAAACCATTTTCAAGGAAGTCATCCATGACCATTAAGACCATCGCCTCCATCGTGGGCGCGCGCCCGCAGTTCGTCAAGGCGGCGCCCGTCTCGCGCGCTTTGGCGTCTGCCTTCGACGAGAAACTCATCCACACCGGCCAGCATTACGACTACGGCATGTCGGAGGTTTTCTTCGAACAATTGGGCATCGCGCCGCACTACAACCTGGGCGTGGGCAGCGGCTCGCACGCCGAACAGACCGGCGGGATGATGATCGCGCTGGAGCGGCTCTTTTCCGAAATCAAGCCCGACCTGGCGCTGGTCTATGGAGACACCAACTCCACCCTGGCGGGGGCGCTGGTGGCGGCCAAGGCCGGGATTCCGCTCGCTCACGTGGAAGCCGGCCTGAGGTCCTATAACCGAGCGATGCCGGAGGAGATCAACCGCGTCGTTGCCGATCATCTGTCGAATATCCTGTTCTGTCCCACCGAAGCCGCTGTCCAAAACCTGGCAAAAGAAGGCATTCGCGAGAACGTCTATAACGTAGGCGACGTGATGTACGACGCCCTGCTGCACAACCTGGAGCAGGCGCGCAAACGCTCGACGGTTTTGAGCGATTTGGATTTGCAGGCCGGGCAGTACGCGCTCGTCACCGTCCACCGCGCGGCCAACACCGACGAGCCGGCTAACATGACCGCCATTTTGACGGCCCTGGGCCGCCTGCCGACCCGTATCGTTTTTCCGCTTCATCCCCGAACCCGCAAACTGCTTGCGCGCTATGGGCTTTCTGCGCCCCCCAATGTTTCCCTGCTCGAACCGGTCGGCTACTTCGACATGCTCATCCTGGAAGAAAACGCCAATTGCATCCTGACCGACTCGGGTGGAATGCAGAAGGAGGCCTACCTGCTGGGCGTGCGCTGCATCACCCTGCGCGACGAGACCGAGTGGGTCGAGACGGTAGAGGCCGGCTGGAACTATCTGGCAGGCGCGCGGGTCGAACAAATTCAGGTGGCTTATGAAACATGGTTCCCAGGCGGCGCGCGCCCGGCACTGTATGGGGATGGTCATGCCGGGCAGAAAATTTGCGTTATTCTGAATAGTCTGATAGTCGGATAGTCTGATAGTCGGAGAGTCAGGTAGTCGGATAGTGGGCGTAAGGGGACCTTGCCGGGCTGGCTCAGGCTTAGGCCATGAGGGCCGGGGCGAGGGCGAATAGTCCTATTGCGTGATTGTCTTTGCATGTCAGAGGGGATATAGTAAGTAAGGAAACCGTAATGTTTAGTCTGGCAATCTGGTGTATAAATTTCTCTATTTGTGAAAAAATGCTTTTTTCCCCGATGGATTGGGCCGCCGTCAAACAATGTTGTTAAGATGGCTAACAAAAATGTGAAGTTAATATGACTAAAAATTTGTTATGATTATAGTGAGTGTACTTTGCTTGGAAGAATCTTTATTATTAGCGTCAAATCCTTTGTCCGTGGAGATGGCTCCCATGTGGGGTATTCTCCGTTTTGGCTTATTGTTGCAATCGAAAAATTTGCGACTCGGTGCTCGATGTTTGGAGACGGAGTCGTGATTGTTTTCAGGAGAGTGTTGCCATGAAATCCTCTGTCTATACTTACTTCTACAAAATCCTGGCCTTCAGCGTCATTTTTGCTTTGCTGTGGCCGGTAGGCGGGATGAACGCATTAGCAGAAGAGGCCAATTACAGCCTCGTTGCTCAGCGACCCAATGATATTTACGCGCAATGCCTGAACCGGGGGCAGGCACGCGCTACTGTGGAGGCCGAGACCGGCACCCTGCGTTTCATCAGCACTATGCCGGGCCGCCCGATTCCCCAACCTTCCGCGCTGCCTGCTAACGCCTCGCCCGAGGTGGCTGCGCGCGGCTATTTATCGGTATGCGGTTCCCTGTTGGGGTTGCGAGACCAGGCCAGCGATCTGAAGTTGATGAAGCAGAAGCAGGAAGCCGGGCGTTCTACGGTGCGTTTCCAACAACAATATCAGGGCATCCCGGTTGTAGGCGGCGAAGTCATCGTGCAGGTAGATGGCAACAACAATATTGTGGCTGTCAACAAAGAGGTCCTTCCCAAGATCAAAGTCGCCACGCAGGCGGCTGTCAGCGCGGCGCAAGCCCAAGAGAATGCTTTACAGGCGGTTGCCAAGAAATATGAATTGGACGTGTCGGATTTGACGGCCAGCGAGCCGCAATTATGGATTTACGACCCGCGCTTGATCGGTCCAGACAAGGGTGATACCCGTCTGGTCTGGCGCTTGGAGGTGACGCCGGTAGAATTGCTTCCCATCCGCGAGTTCGTGCTGGTAGACGCTTTGCGCGGCAACCTGGCTTTGAGTTTCAACCAGGTTGATTATGCCAAGAACCGCGAGACCTACACTACCGGCAATACCACGAATCTGCCCGGCACGTTGGTGTGCAACGAATCCAACCCTACCTGCTCGGGCGGAGACATCTATGCGCAAAATGCGCACATCTATGCGGGGGATACGTATGATTTCTACTCTACCTACCATGGCCGCGACAGCATTGACAATGCTGGCATGACGATAAAGTCTACGGTTCACTACTATACTTCCGGCTATTGCAATGCTTTTTGGAATGGCAGTCAGATGGTATATGGAGATGGTTGTAACATCGTGGCAGACGATGTGGTGGCGCACGAGATCACGCACGGCGTCACGCAATATGAATCGAACCTTTTCTACTACTACCAATCTGGCGCTATCAATGAATCGTTTTCCGACTTGTGGGGCGAATTCGTGGACCAGACCAATGGCAAGGGCAATGATGACTCATCGGTCAAGTGGCTGATAGGCGAGGATACTACTCCGACCCCGATTCGCGACATGGAAGACCCGCCCCTATACGACCAACCCGACAAAATGACCAGCACCTTGTATTACTTGGGGGCGGACGACAGTGGCGGCGTTCACACCAACAGCGGCGTGAACAACAAGGCGGTCTACCTGATGACGGACGGCGGAACGTTCAACGGCAAGACCGTTACGGCCTTGGGGATGCAAAAGGTAATCACCATTTACTACGAGGCTCAAACCAACCTGCTTACATCGGGTGCGGATTACAAGGACTTGTATAACGCTTTGTATCAGGCTTGCTACAATAAAACGGGCGTCAATGGTATCACCACGGACGATTGCCAGGAAGTGCGCGATGCTACCGATGCCGTAGAGATGAACCTACAGCCTTTGGGCGATAATAACTATAACCCAGAAGCAGATTTGTGTGTGAATCCAAGTCAGGCGCCGTTCAACCTGTTCTATGACGATATGGAATATGGAACGGCAAACTGGTCCTTTGGCGCGTTGGTAGGCACCAACCGCTGGTCGCGGGATAATACGTATGCTCATTCTGGCACATATTCCTTGTATGCGGATGACTATTTGCAGGAGTCAGGTGGAACGGATACCTACGCTGCCATGAACAGCAGTGTGACCTTGCCGGCTAATTCCTTCCTGCATTTTGCCCATGCGTATGGGTTCGAAGATTTTGAAGGTTATATGTACGACGGTGGTGTCCTGGAATACAGCACCGATAACGGCGCGACCTGGACCGACGCAAGCAGCCTTTTCCAAGACAATGGATACAACTGGATCATCGAAACAGGCTATAACAACCCGCTTCAAGGCCGTAACGCATTCGTGGCAGACAGCCATGGCTACATTTCCAGCCGTCTATATTTGAATTCCTTGACCGGCCAGAGCGTTCGTTTCCGTTGGCGCATGGGGCTGGATTATACGACCTATGACTATGGCTGGTGGCTGGACGATGTGCGCATCTATACCTGCGGCGCTCCATCCGCTGCACCGTCGAAGATTAACGATTTGGCTGCCGTTACTGGATCCACGGATGGCACAGTGGATCTGACCTGGACAGCTCCCAGTGATGATGTTGGCGTTACCAGTTACCTGGTGCGCTACAGCACCAGTCCCATCACGGGTGAAGGTTCCTGGTGGAACAACGCCACGCCCTTCCCCAACAGCCTGATTCCAAAATCAGCCGGGCAAACCGAAACCCTCACCGTTACCGGCCTGACGCCCGGCGTTACCTACTATTTTGCTGTCCGTGCGCGGGATGTGAATTATTTCTTGGGAGAGTTGTCGAATCCAGCAAGTGCGGCGGCGGCTGGTGCTCCTGTTGCGCCACCGGCTGCAAGCCTTGTATCGCCCGCCGGTAATATTGGCTCAACCGATAATCCCACTTATACATGGAACAAAGTTGGTACCGCTACCTGGTACTACCTGTGGGTGAACAATTCGTCTGGTGTAGCGATCATCAAGCAATGGTATGAGGCTTCTTCTGTTTGCGACGATACCACCTGCTCGGTAACTCCTGACCCCATCCTGAGCATCGGGAATTATACTTGGTGGGTGCAGACCTGGAATTCAGCTGGCTATGGGCCTTGGAGTAGTGGTCTAACGTTCAATATTACATCTACCATTCCTCCGGGTGCGGCTGTGTTGTTATCGCCTGCGGGCAATATTGGAATGAACTATACCCCTACCTATACCTGGAGTAAAGTCACGGAGGCAGAAGGGCAGCCCGAGTCTGCCGCTACCTGGTATTACCTGTGGGTAAATGGGCCTTCAGGAAATGTGTTCAAACAATGGTATTCGGTTTCGTCTATTTGCGCTGGCTCCACCTGCTCGGTAACTCCCAGCATTACCCTTAGCGGGGGAGATCATATTTGGTGGGTGCAGACCTGGAATTCGGCTGGCTATGGCCCTTGGAGCAGCGGCATGTCCTTTAGTGTTGAAACGCCTACCCCTCCAGGAGCGGCTACGCTGGTATCTCCTTCCGGCAATATTGGCGCGAATTACAATCCTACGTATACATGGAACAAAGTTACAGAGGCCGAAAATCAGCCAGAGTCTGCGGCTACATGGTATTATCTATGGGTGAACGGACCTTCGGGGAATGTAATCAAGCAATGGTATGAGGCTTCGGCCGTCTGCGTTGATACTACCTGCTCGGTAACTCCTACTACCACTTTGAGTGGTGGGAACTATACTTGGTGGGTGCAGACCTGGAATTCGGCTGGCTATGGGCCTTGGAGTAGTAGTCTATCGTTCGATGTTACGAGTCCATAGGAACGGCTCTAAAACCTGCATCGAAGTGACAGTTTTCTCCTGAGGAAACTGTCACTTCGTATGGATTGGATGAGCCGCAGGCATTTTTCCTCAAGCAGGTAACAGCAAATTACCCTTTTAACAGGTTTTCACGAATCAGATATATCGTGGACAAAAACTGGTTCATTGCGGTGGAGGGCTGACATCAACGGGAGGTAAGATTTCCGTTGGGGTCCATAACGGTGTAGGAGGAGGGGGTACGTCGCTCGGAGGCATTATTTCAGTCGGCGTCTGGTGAAGCGTGGGAGGTGGGCTGCTATCCAAAGGTGGCATATTGGGTTGGGGTGTGGGGGTAAGTTTCTTAGTCGTTTGAGGCTCGCTAGACGTCACTGAGTTCGTTCCCGCGGCTGTACTATATGGGTTGGTTATAGATGGATTTCCATATGGAGTCATAATAGCGGGAGTTCCAACAATCGTAATAGTTGTTGGCGTCATGACTTGAACCTCGGTATTATCTTCTGCACTAGCACCTGTTAGATAAGGGTTAAATGTGCGAGTTATAAAAGATTCCCAAGATTGGGATGTGACCGTTCCTGTGGCTGTTGTTCGCATACCCGAATCAATTAAATCAGGCACAACCAAAATGCTTCCCACGAGAATGAATAGCCCAATTGAGATCACTAAAATGAGCAGATTGATTTTGCGTTCATTGGTCTTCATCTCTATTTCCTTTTTTATACTGGATAACATTTACCGTCTCTGGTTATTTTGGAACATATTTTGATCATACATAGCGCGGCCTCCTGCCGCAACCAGACTGGCGTTGCTCCGCAGTTGAACTGCGGCGCGAACCAAGAACGGTTGACCATCGTGCAAAATCTTTACGGTCGTGATAGATTCTCAAGAGTAATACTCTATATTGTCGTTTCATGCAAACAACTGCCACCTTTAAATAGCGTAAGCGTACCTTAAGGGGTAATATTAAAATCCATTTCATTGCTCCAAGCACTATATCCGGCCTGATTCCATGCGCGTACCCACCACGTATAGGCACCCGCTGAAAGCGTTGTTGACGGCGCTATTGAGCAGATTCCTGCATTGCATAAATCTACTGCCTTGTACCATTGTTTGATGACATTTCCAGTCGGTCCATTCACCCACAAGTAATACCAAGTTGCTGCCGACTCGGTGTTTGACTCTGTCACCTCGTTCCAGGTATAGGTTGGGGTCGTATCAGACACGTTTCCCGTTGGCGCGATCAATACTGGTGTTCCTGGTACTGTGGGAATTTCAGTGGAGAAATTCATTGGGGAGCTCCAGGCTCCGTAACCTCCTGGATTCCAGGCCTGGACCCACCACGTATGCGTCCCGCCTCCCAAAGGTGTACTTGGTCTGACTACACAAGTCGTATCATTGCAAATATCCATTGCCTTATACCATTGTTTGAACACGTTGCCTGAAGGCCCATTTACCCATAGGTAATACCAGGTTGCCATTGATTCTCCCTGTGCTTCGGTTACTTTATTCCACGTATAGGTTGGGTAATATTCATCACCTATATCTCCCGTTGGGGTAAGCAGCACCGGAACACCAGGAGATGCAAACGAAACAGAAAAGTTCATTGCATTGCTCCATGGGCCATAGCCTGTACTATTCCAGGTACGAACCCACCAGGTGTACGTTCCATTCTTCAATTCTACATCCGGTGTGACAGAGCAGTTTCCCGCATCACATATACTCGAGGACGGATACCATTGCGTCACCTTTGCATTCCCCTCCGAAGCATTGACCCACAGATAATACCACGTTGCCTGACCAGCCTCCTTCCATGAGTATGTGGGGGTATCTGTTGCGCCAATATTTCCCTGTGGTGCGCTGAGAATGGCTGGGTCTGGCAGGGCAAGCGGCGTTTGGATCAAAGGCCAGATCTTGTCAATACGAACGCCCTGGTTGAAATAGCCTGGGATATTACAACCTCCCCAATGATGTAAGGCGATCACTTGATGTGAGGAACGCGCCAACACAGGTGAGCCTGAGCTGCCTCCTATCGTGTCGCAGTAATATCCAGTATCCGAGTCGATGGCATTCCCACTTAAAACAGCGTCGCCAATTCGGCAGACGTTACCCATATCTTTATCGCTTTCGATCCCAAATTCTTTAGGGTTTCCGGCTCCATGCTGGGGAATGTAAATCTCTTCTCCCAGCACAGGGACACGGACATCCAATTCGAGATAACCAAAACTGGTCAGTTTATCGAAATCGTTTACGCTAAAGAGGGCAAAGTCATAGTTGGCGTCATCTTTTAAAAAAGTGTGGCCGGTGACTTTTGTTATCGTTCCCTGGCCCGTGACGCCGCAGACCAAATTCTGGTAATTGAACCATGCCTCTGCAGCATTGACGCCTGCCTGATCGGTTATACAATGCTCATTTGTCAGTATATGGTTATATTCACCCAAACGCCAGCCGGTACAGAGGGCAGTACCGTTATTCAATAACAGGCGTGCTACGGCATTTGCCTTACCATACTCGATTGGATGCGTACCCTGGTAGCAGACGACATCGGTTCGTTGGTTCGTTCCACAGGTTGACTCTGTCAATTGCAAGCGTTTCTGGATTTCATCCAAAGGATAGCCACGCGTAAATTTATCTACAAAAACGACGCTGATTTGCAACGTACTATCTTGCAATTCTTCTTGTGCCGCCTGCGAATTAAGATATATTACAACCGTATCACCTGTAACAGAAAGCGCCCAAAAACCTTGTTCCTCATCCAGCGTAAACGCCGAACCGGGATAGGTGTAAACTTCCGTACCCGCTGGATTCGAAACAGTGACGAAATCACCTGGCAATAAATTCAAGGTGGCGAAATGGACTTTAATATACGTTGCACCGGGATAATGAATCGTTTGCACCAAATTCTCTTGAAGAGAATCGATCCTAAGGTCTGTATTTTCCACTTCGCCAACAGTCGCTGGGGTTTGCTGGGGGGCCAACTGACCAGAGGTATCAGGGTGCGCTGGCGACTCCGTCACTCGTTGTGGCATCCCAAGAATTGCGGTTCTATCTACAAGGAAAGAGGGCGCAAAAACGATAAAAAGCAACGAAAGCAATATCGCCACTCTTTTCAACATCATCCGACCTCCTTGTATGTACGATATTAATGAGGCTCCACAATCTACTGATTGTCAATGCCGGAACCATTGGTTCCGGCATTGATTTTAACCCAGTCAAACGCAGTTACGCCTTACAGTTCGTTATCAGAATATCACGGGTGATAATAGAAAGGACTGGTGACATCGGTAGCGGCGTCATTGAGCGCTTGCTGCTCAGTGCTGATTGTATCGGTCACTACGCTTTCGAACGAGGAGAGCGTTGCCCAGTCTGCCCACAGTTTTTCATTGGAGTATCCGGCCTGGTACATCCCAATCCCCACCAGCCCAGAGGACAGCGACGAATCACTGCCAGACCATACCAGGACGCCATTGATAAAGTAGTACAACAGTGAATCCTGAGCCACCACACGCAATGTGTTCCAGGCCGAACCTTGGTTGATAGCAGAGGTATATGTCCATGGCTGGAGGGCCCAATATGCGCCATCCACGGCAGCCCAGACCGAGTAGCTGCCGTTCGCAGTATAGTTGAATAGGTAACCATTATACCAATGGCCAGAGGAAAGCGGATCCGGCGTTCCACGCACCCACAGGCTGTTGGAGCAGGTCTGGCAACCAGTGCGCGCCAGGCGGGCCTGGTAGTCCAGGTTGCCGTAGGTGGTTGTATTGCTGACCGAGGCAAACGAATTAAGAATGCCGGTGGTCGTAAGCCAAGCGCTGCCTTCGATGGGCCAACTGCCATTCTCCACCTGCCAGCCTGTGAACGAGCCGTTGAACTGCGAATCGAACCCACCGCTTGGGGCAACGGTGAAATTGCCGGTTGCGCTCCATGTACCGCCGGCCGGGTTCCAGGCTTGCACCCACCACCTATAGTCTCCATCAGAAAGCCATGCCAGCGGGGAGACTACAGAGCAGGTTCCACTGCTGCATACGTCGAGAGCCTTGTACCATTGCTTTATCACAGGGGAGCCAGATGGCCCATTGACCCACAGGTAATACCAAGTAGCCATGGACTCTGCGCTGCCTTCTGTGACCTCACTCCAGGAGAAAGACGGAACCCTGTCTTGGATCGTGCCTAGCGGCGCATTCAGCGTCGGCGTTCCAGGAATTGCGGGTATAGCAGTTGTGAAGTTCCCCGCACTGCTCCAAGTTGCTCCGCTTGGATTCCAGGCTTGTACCCACCAGGTATGCGCCCCGCCGCCCAGCGCTGTCCCAGGTGTTACCTGACATGTCGAAATGCCGCACACATCAGCTGCGCTATACCATTGCTTGATCACATTCCCGGAGGGGCCATTCACCCACAAGTAATACCACGTGGCAGCAGATTCTTCGCTACCTTCCACTTCAGTGACTTTGCTCCAGTTATAGGTTGGGTAGTAGGTATCGCCGATCGCACCGCTTGGCGTTCCCAGCACTGGCGCGCCCGGGGCAGTAAATTGGACCGTAAACGTCCCAGCGCTGCTCCAGGCGGAGCCAGCCGGACTCCAGGCCTGTACCCACCAGGTGTGAGTGCCATTTCCCAATTCTACATTTGGCGTTGCTGTACAGTCAGAAGCGCCGCACACAGCAGAAGCCTCGAACCATTGTTTGATCTTGGCGGAACCATCCGGCCCGTTCACCCACAGGTAATACCAGGTTGCGTATAGGTCCTTACTCCAAGTATATGTTGGCTTGGAATTTGCCCCAATGCTGCCGGTCGGAGAAGATAATGTGACCGCCGATGGCGGAGTGGTTGTATTCGTGATCCAGTCCACAAATTCGGACACGCGCGTGTACACGCCCTGCTTGTAAGGCTGGGCGCAGTCATCGCCCCACGACACTATCCCCGCCAGTTGCCATTGGCCGGAATTCCAGACTACCAGTGGACCGCCAGAGTCTCCCCAACAGGAGTCATGGCCGCCGGCATCGTATCCGGCGCACAGCATTCTGTCGGTGATGGCGCCATTATAGTGACTGGCGTCATTGCAGACTGAGTTGGCGATGATGGGCACACTGACTTCGTACAACTCATCAGGAAACTCAGGCGTGGAATAGGTGTAACCCCAGCCAGTGACCCAGGAAGTGGTACCGGTGAGAGCGCCAATCCCTGAAGGCACCAGCGGCACGGCGGCTGTCTTGGTCTCACCGCTGCCGCCCAAGGTCACCGGGCTGGCCAATTTGAGCAGGGCGATGTCATAATCCATTGTAGACGGATTCCAACTGGGATGGACGACAATACTGGCGACATTGCGCTGTTGATAGCCGGAGGCCGGTTCCCATAAATCATAGATACCGGCAACCACATCCACTGACGACGGACTGACAGCCGCAGTGCCGTTTGTGACGCAGTGCGCAGCCGTCACTACCCATTGGGCGCTGATCAGTGAACCGCCGCAAAATTGGTCATACCAGAAATTGGGTCCGCTTGCGTCTCCGTGCACCAATGCAACCTGCCAGGGCCATTCGCCAGGGTCGGCCGGTGCGCCGCCTACGATCTCTGGTGGCGGCGGGGTTTCCCCTTGCGCATAAGCGGTAGGTGTTAGACCGAACAACATTGCTAAACTAATCACAACCAGCGCTACGGAAAGTACCGACATGGTTGTCTTGATCTGATCGAATTTCATATAAACCTCCTTTATTTGTTCAGATTTGTTCAGATATTCGAAAGCGATATAGGTTTGGATGTGGTTGGGCTGGTTGCGCGCATACTCTCCTTTCTCTCGTTTGAGCCGATAATCTCTCTTGCTCACGAGTGAAGTACTCGCTCATTGTTGGGGGCGGAAGGAAAACGACGAGTTCGATTTGCCATTTATTATAAGACTCTACTGCAAAAACAACTTTTTGGGCAAAAAGACCGCCATATATGGTGTTAAAATGGCGGCCAAACCCCTATATATAGCGGCAAATTGCTCAAAAATGACCTTTTTGCAGTGGAGTCATTATAAAAAAAAATATATACATTCAGTAGATCACGAAAGCAAAGGACAGGATTGAAGTTGTAGCACCTGGGTAATATCCCAAAGCCGTTCGATAGCCCTGGAAAGCAAGGCGCCCAGGCGACGCAGGGAGAGCCAAAAGTGTTTTGTTGGTTGGCGTGCAGACTTGGGAGCGGAGGCAGCGATTGAGCGCAAAGTGATATAGAGGTTGAAGATGACAAAAGCCAAGCCAACCAATAGTAGGCGAATGGCAGGATTGCGAGTGGAAGTCCGGGCGCGCATCAAGTTCATTTGGCGATAACTCGTTTCAATGCCAAAGCGTTGGCGATAGAGTTCAAAGACTTGGACTGGAAGCATCCGAGGTGGCAAACCAGAGACGGCATAGGCGAACCACTTGCGCGCATGACGAGAATAGCGTCCTTTGGAATAGCGTTGAACGACCACTGCCTGAACCGTGTACTCACCATATTTTGGGCTATGGAAGGTGTAGGTGGTTGTCCGGGACTGACCTTGAAAGAGTTATCGCACCCCACCCGACTTACCTCGGACCGGGATCGGGATGACATAACTCAAGTGATGCTGGTTCAGCACCTTGAAAACGGGCTTGGAGCAGAAACCTTTGTCCAAAAAGACCCGCCGGATAGGCAATTTGAGCGTTTTGAGCCGTTTGATCAACCAGCGAACAATCTCTGCCATCTCTTCACCATACTCAATGAAGCGTAGGGCCACCACATAGCGACGGTTATCCCGCACAATCGAAACCGTGGCATAGCCATGAAAGTGAGTTGTCCCGGATTTCGGTTCACCTCGCACCAGTTCCTTCTCATCTTGATAGGGTTGCCCATGATAAGGGATCAAAGTCAGATCAATCGCAATATTGAAGCTGCGTTTGCCCTTCAGCAAACTGGGATGCAATTGCTGGCGAAACATGCGGTTCAAGGCTCGTTGCAGAGTTAGTCGATCTGGTAAAGCTTCTGCCAACACTTCCCGCAAGCGGTTCCCAGATGGCGCTCCGGCCAGTTCCAGACAGGCCGATGCGATACTCAAACGATGGACATTCGCGTATGCCAGGGCATACAGGATATCTTCAGCAGTAATCCGGGTGTGCTTCAACTTCAACGGCAAGTTCGGGCGAACAATGTCTACAAAGGCTCAGACGCATATTATAACGAGGGCGGCTTGTTTTGTAAAGGCAACCACTTAGCCATCAGTGGTGACGAACCCTTAATTTTTCGCACAAAAGATAGGTGTTCTTCATTTGTAGCGGAGACAGGTTATAGCAGGTCTCGGAACTTTTTTCGCGCTATTTCTGCTCCAGAATGGGTATGATTGGGGGGACA
>DAOUCM010000021.1:0-10693 GCA_034431895.1 Anaerolineales bacterium | reverse complement strand
AGGTGCGAAAGGTGCTGTAAAAGCCGTCTGGTAATTGGCGCGTAACGGCGTCCAAACTAGACAAGTCGGGCAAATGCAATTCATCTGCCCGGCCAGAAACGAGTTCCCAAACGCGGATGGCCTGTTCAGTCATGCCGCAATTATAAGCCCAGCGAGTGCGTAACAGCGGGCTTTTCCCGCTCCTGCCGGCATACCGCTTTGTACCATTTCATGGAACAAAGTGGTACGGTCGGCCTTGCTAGACCAGGCAGAGCGTGGTGATATGCTGTTTGCGTCGCAGGGTTCGCACCCCGCCCCTCCCCCTCTGGCAGACCAGGCAGAGCCTGGTGATACGCTGTCTGCGTCGCAGGGTGCGCACCCCGTCCCCTTCCCCTCTGGCAGACCAGGCAGAGCGTGGTGATATGCTGTTTGCGCCTGCCCTGCTGACGCCTGGAGTCGGCTTCCAGCCTGCCGCATCAGGCGATACAAAGATGTGGGCAATCCCCAGCAAAATAGCACTTGACACAAATGGCAGTTCAAGGGTACACTCAGACCGCTATTCAATTTTTGACGAAAGGAGGCGCGCTCTATGAGCAACTTGTTCTATTTACTCCAGGGGACTGTTCCCGCTGCAAATACCCTGCTCGGAGTGCGCCTGTTCACCGTTTAGGCATCTTACTTTGTCCTGGATTCGGGTCACGGCGCGCCTGCGCCGTGACCTTTTTGTTTCCCTATTCAACACTCTTGGCCAGGCTGAGCCTGGCGTTATGGATGAAAAAATGACCCTCCTCTCACCCGCTCAACCTTCTACTTACTTCGACTTCCGAAGTGCGCAACATAAAAATCGGCTCAAGGGCCTGTGGCGCATGATGCAAGATTTTCGCCTGTCCTATCTGGGCGCAGTAGTCACGCTGGCAATTTCGGCAATCTCCAAAACGGCCACTTTCCTCCTGCTGCGCTATTTCATAGACCACCTAGTGAACACAGAAATCCTTGCGACCAGTACAGGGAAGACGCTGCTGGTCTACACAGCGCTTGGCTTCCTTGCACTGGCGTTGTTCGAAGGCGGATTCGCGTATCTGTCTGGACGATTGGCCGCTTACACTGCCGAGGGTGTGACGCGCCGTCTGCGCAATTTTCTGTTCGACCACATCCAGCGGCTCAGTTTTTCGTATCACAGCGCTACGCCCACCGGCGACCTGATCGAACGCTGCACTTCCGATGTGGATGCACTGCGACGATTCTTCAGCGAACAGGCCATCGGCGTAGGGCGAATCGTCCTGCTCTTCGTTATCAATTTTGTTGCCCTGCTGCAATTGAACGCCACCCTGGCCTGGGTCTCTATCATTGTGATTCCTTTCATCTTGCTGGTTTCGTTGTGGTTCTTCAAGCAAGTTACCGAACGCTACGAAAAATACCAGGAACAAGAGGCCAAACTATCCACTACGCTGCAAGAGAACCTGACCGGAGTGCGCGTGGTGAAGGCTTTTGCCCGCCAGGAGTACGAAAAAAACAAGTTCGAGAAAGACAACTGGGAAAAGTTCGAGCGCGGCAAAGCCCTGCTCCTGATGCATTCGCTCTTCTGGCCGCTTTCGGATATCGTCTTGGGTTTGCAAATGCTAGGCGGTTTTCTCTTTGGGGCGCTGATGGCAATCAACGGTGAAATCACGGTGGGAACGTATCTGGCCTACGTCGGCCTGGTGGTATGGTTGATTTGGCCGATCCGCAACCTGGGACGTTTGATCGTACAAACTTCTACCGGCCTGGTTTCGTACAGCCGTCTCATGGAAATCGTCAAACAGGAGCGGGAGGCGCTGCTGGATGGACGGGTGCAGCCCCAAGCGCCCGTGCGAGGCGAGATTGTCTTCGAGAACGTCTCGTTCGTCTACTCAGATGGCAAGACGGAGGCCCTCAAAGAGGTGTCCTTCCACGTCGCTCCAGGGCAGGTTGTGGCCTTGTTGGGTTCCACCGGTTCGGGCAAGACCTCCCTTATCAATCTCCTGCCGCGATTCCACGAGTACACGGCCGGACGCATCCTGCTGGACGGCGTGGAACTGAAGGATTACCCGCGCGCTTACTTGCGCCAGCAGATTGGCATCGTCGAGCAGGAACCCTTCCTGTTCAGCCGCTCGATTCGCGAGAATATAGCCTATGGCGTCGAGCGGAATGTCTCGATGGAAGAAATCGAAGCGGCAGCGCGCGCTGCGGCCATCCACGACGGCATTTTAACCTTTCCCGAGGGCTACAACACCCTGGTTGGAGAGAAAGGCGTGACACTTTCGGGCGGGCAGAAACAGCGCGTGACGATTGCCCGTACCCTGCTCAAGAACCCGCGCATCTTGATTCTGGACGATTCCACTTCCTCGGTGGACATGGAAACAGAAGCGGAAATCCGCACCGCGCTGGAGACCCTGATGCAAGGCCGCACCACCTTCATCATTGCGCACCGTATCCAATCGGTGATGAACGCCGACCTGATTTTGGTGCTGGATAAGGGTCAGGTGGTGGAAATGGGAACACACGAGGAACTGCTGGCGCAAAATGGCATGTATCGGCAGATTTACGACATCCAGACAAGGATCGACGAGGAATTGGAAATAGAAATCGGGATGAAAGAGGAAAGATAAAAGAACGCCAGTTCGGGACAACCGCGCCGAAGGCTTTTTAGAGCAATTGTATGGGCAAAATCAAGCCTTCGGGACGGTTCGAAGGCTTATCCCGAATTCAGGTTAATGAGGAAATTTAGCAAGCATGATCCATCTTTCATCTTCATTGGAGAATAACCATGACTGACAACGAAATGATCGAACTCGAAGAAGAGGAACACACCAGTCAACTCACAGCGCCGGTGTTCAAACGCATCTTGGGGCTGCTCAAACCGCACTGGCGCTGGGTGGCAGGTTTTCTGCTTACCATTGCCCTGGTCTCGGCGCAGGATTCGCTGTTTACGTATGTCAACAAGCAAATCATTGACCTGGGCATCGTCAGGAAAGATATCGCCATGCTGTGGAAATTAGGCGCGCTGTACGCCGGAATGCAAATCATCCAGGCCGGCCTGGTTTTCGGCTTCATCTACCTGGCCGGCGTGTTGGGCGAGCGCGTGCAATATGACCTGCGCAAAATGCTTTTCGACCATCTGCAAGAACTATCGCTTTCATACTACGCACAAAACGCCGTTGGGCGATTGATGGCGCGCGTCACCTCGGATACCGGACGGGTATCGGACTTGCTGACTTGGGGTTTGTTGGACGTGACCTGGGCTTTCATGAACATCGCCACAGCCACCGCCTTCATGCTGTGGATCAACTGGAAACTAGGCCTGATCGTGCTGGCAACCATTCCCATCTTGATTGTGGTGGCTATCGAATTCCGCAAACGCATCCTGGTAGAATTTCGCGCCTCGCGGCGCGCCAACTCGAAAATCACCGGCGCGTTCAATGAGAACATCCAGGGCGTGCGCGTGGTCAAGGCCCTGCTGCGGGAGGACGAGAACCTGGCCGAATTCCAGCAATTGACCAACGCCATGTACCGCTCTTCGTATCGCGCCGCCTGGCTTTCGGCGCTGTTCCTGCCAGTGGTGCAAATCATCTCGGCCAGCGCGTTGGGCGTCATCTTGTGGTATGGCGGCTTGCAGGCGCAAGTGGGATTGATGACCGTAGGCGGCATCCATGCTTTCGTTTCGTACTTGACCTTTATGATGTGGCCGGTGCAGGATTTGGCGCGCGTCTACGCTGAATTGCAACATTCCATCGCTTCAGCCGAGAGAATCTTCAAGTTGCTGGACACCCCACCCGAAGTCCAGAACAGACCCGGCGCCGTAGACGCGGAAACTTTGCTGGGCCGCATCGAGTTCGAGCATGTGGACTTCTACTACGAGGAACGTCAACCCGTCTTGAGCGACTTCACTCTGACAGTGAACGCGGGCGAGACCATCGCGCTGGTGGGGCCGACCGGTGGCGGCAAGTCCACGATTGTCAATCTGCTCTGCCGCTTCTACGAGCCAAAGGCAGGCGTCATCCGCATCAACGGGCGCGATTACACCGAGTATACGCTGCAATCCATCCACTCGCGAATTGGGGTAGTGCTGCAAACGCCGCATCTGTTCAGCGGAACAGTGCGCGAGAACATCCGCTATGGACGGCTGGATGCAAGCGACGCCGAGGTGGAAGAGGCCGCCAAAATCGCCGGCGCACATGATTTCATTGTCACGCTCGAAAAGGGCTACGACCAAAACGTTGGCGAGGGCGGTAACTTGCTCTCGGTAGGACAAAAGCAGTTGATCAGTCTCGCGCGCGCGGTGTTGGCCAAACCCGAACTGTTCATCATGGACGAGGCCACCTCCAGCGTGGATACGCTCACCGAGGCGCTCATCCAAAAAGGCATGGAAGCCCTGATGCGGGGACGCACGTCCTTTGTCATTGCGCACCGTCTCAGCACCATCCGCCGCGCTGACCGCATCCTGGTCATCGAGAACGGGCGCATCACTGAGCAAGGCACGCACGCCGAACTCCTGAAACTGCGCGGACACTATTACAACCTGTATACACAACAGTTCCGCCACGAGTTGGAGGTGGCATATGGAGTAGCGGAGCAGGAAGAGATACGGGAAGAGATAATAGAAGCCGGCTAGAAGCCGAGCGCAACACCAACAACCTGTTGGGGCGGCAGTTGAATAGAATCCCCTTTGGGGACTGCCGCCCCAACGATTTGGCACGCTAATCAAAATATCCCCTGCCCGATTTATCGAGACAACAAGAGCCTCAGCCCATCGAAACCGCCAGCACGTCGTAATACGTCCCTGCGCCGAAGCCATCGAACAGGACATGGTCGCCGGGCTTCAAAGTGGGCAATTGGCGCAGAAAGGCAATCATGTTGGAGGCCGCACTGACATTGCCAAAGTCGCTGAGCAACCAGGGCATAGGGAATTGGATGCCCAGATTTTTCAAGTGTTTCTCTTTGAGTTGGTTGATTTTGTAATTGGCGTGATGGACGATGCCCGCCGCAAGAGAACGTTCGGGCGTGCCGAGTTTTTCCATCAGGCGGCGATAGGCCTGGTATACTTCAGCCACAACCTCCACGCCGGTACGAACAAAGAGTTTGACCATGCCCATCGGGCCGGCCATATCAATCGGTGCGTCGTCCGGCGGTTCGTGCATCAACCCAGCCACGCGCACCGATTGTCCACTCTGGGTCACTTCCAGCAGGCTCTGGCGGGAATGAGGATAATACATTCGCACTGCCAACACCCCTTCCTCGTCGTAGGCTTCGCGTTTGGCGCCTGTCAAGAACCTCATGGTCTGCCCGGGGATCAAGCCGATAATACCAGCACCGTTGCCAAACAGTTGCAGAGCGTTCTTGTCGCGCGCCTGCTGGATGAAGCGACTCAAACCTTCGATGCCACCTACCAGTGTCTTTTTGCCGCGCAGTTCTTCAGCAATATTGGGTTCGTGGGCAGACGCTAAGCCGGGATTCAACGCCAGATGCAGGCTGCCTACCGAGCCGTCGCAGGCTTTGTGGACGCTGACCTTCAACGCCTCGGTCGGGATGCCGGCCCGCGCCGCAATGCGTTCGACGTAATCCGGCGAGACCGGTCCGCTCATGCCTATCAGCACCGCCTGGACCTCATCTGGCTGCCAGCCATTCGCCAGAGCCGCCTCGCGCAAGAGGCGGGCGCCCACCTCCACTTCCACTTCCAGATGTTCTTCGGGCGATAAACCCTGCACATGATGACGGTGCAAAAAGCCCAGTTCGGCAAGATTCATCTCCTCCCGCGCCTCCAACGGCTGCCCAAGCCGCTGTTCGAGCAGTTCTTTCAAACGAAGGTTATCGTAACTTTCGCCCCATGCACCATACACGCCGCCGATGCCCAGGGCAGGATTGCTCACAGACTCAAATCCAAATGGAACACCGCTAACAGGAAGGGCCTCCTGATGAACAGATGGCCGCTCGTAAAAAGATGGCACGGTTTCTGCCGCGCCTGGAGAGGGATTTTCACTCATAAGATGTACTCCTTTACCAGTTACAACAAAATGCCCAAATGGACTCCGCAGAGTTACAACCCCCTTACACGGATAAAGCCTCTCATATCTCAGGACACTGGATTGGCGCGCAAGCAGCCTACCCGCCCAAAGAGGCGGCAAATTCCGCCGCTTGCCCGCAGTTGGACGGCGGGCAAACGGTCTGCTCTCGATGAACCAGGGCGCAGGATGTTTTGTGCGCTACATCATTCCACTATCACCCAGTCGCTGCCGCTCCTGCCGAACACCTCGGGTGAGTACATCTCCTCTGCCTTGGCGGGCGGAGCGATGAAGCGACCTGGCGTGGTGGCGCGTGCAATGTAAGTGTATTCGTAGACGCCATCCCACAGCAGAGTGGTGAAAGCCTCGGCGCGTTCATCGCGCATGTTTTGATGTTCGTACCACGGCCCCCACCACCACCAGCCATATTTGTAATCTGGGCTGCTTGGATCTTGCGGAATGCTCTGCGAGACGGCCAGCGCCGGGTTGACGATTTCCAGGCCGGCCGGCAGAGGGTCTACCAACGCCACATGATAGCGGCGGCTGTCGGCCACCATCGTCAAGCGCACGCGCACACGCGCGCCCGCCCGCATGCGCCAAACGCCGTTTTCATCGCGGCTGACATCGGCGGGGTCGTCTACCGCTTCATACACGCGCTGAACGACAAAGCCCATATCGAGCGGATTCAGTTGCAGGTCGGTGGGCGCGTACTTCAGGCCCAGGCGGTAATACAAGCGTCCGACGCCGTCTTTTTGTAGGATCAAGTCTTGCCTCTCTGGCCGGGAGGCCTCGGTCAGCCAGGTCATCGGCACAAAGGTCTCGTGCCGCTCGGCGCTGTATCCCTGGTAAGCATGACTGCCGGCATACGTGTCGCCCAGCCAAATGCGCGCTACGAAATCAGGCGTCTGCGCTTCGTAGGTCTCGAAATAGCGGTCGAGCGCCAGCAGCACGAAGAGGTTTTCCTGCGTGTTGCCCCAGCGTCCCTGCTTGCGATGCGCCAGCAAGCCGTTGACCAGTTTAGGAATCAGGTCGCTGTCTGGCTGGTCGGCCATCAGCGCGTCCAGCAAAATCGCATCGGTGCGGCGGTTCGAGCCTAAAAGCAAATAATTCTGGTCATCGAAGTCGGTAACGAAATTGGCCGCACCGGCTGTTTCTACAACGCGGTTGCCCACATAGCGGCGGATGGCCTCCAGTTCGGGCGCGGAGTTCGGATCGCCCACCAAGACCTGCCACAGCCAGCCGATCGCATCGAGCGGCAAACCGTCCAACGTGGCTTCGTCGAGCAATTGGCGCGCCTTGGCCGGGTCGCGGTCGTTCATCAGGCTGCGCACATACAGCGCGTAGGCGCTCAGCGTCCAGCGCGTGCGTTGAGTGTACCAAGCCGGATAATGGCTCTCGATGTCTTTCAGGTAATACAGTGCCCGCTCTTTCATGTCCTGCGGGACGGTGTAACCCTTCATTTCGGCCCGCGCCAGGGCGTGCGCTACGTGGATGGTGTAAAACGGGATGGATTCCTGTCCGCGCCGCCAGACCGGGAATCCGCCATCGTAATTTTGCAAGGCGGCCAAGCGCGTCAAATCGGACCCGACAACGGCTTCCATTTTCTCAGCCGAGGGCAACCCCTCGGCCTGGAAAGCCGTCAACACGTCGCGCAGAGCGGCAAGACCCAAAATCCGCGAGGCCATCTGCTCCGAACATTCGTAGGGATACTGGACGAGGTACAAAACCGCGTCCGTCAATGCCTGCAAAGCGGTGGAGGAGGTCTGCACTTCCAGCCCGCCGAATTGCGGGAATACGTCTGCGGGGCGCAAGAGGGGCTGGGCAACCGCGCCCTCGTCCACTACGCCGTAGGTGGCAAAGGCCTCGCTGGTAGCAGGCGTATAGACGGGCAAATCCACCACCGCCGCATCCGCATAGGCACCTGAAACAGCCGCCACCTGGAAGCGCGCCGTGCCGGCCGAATCGGTGCTAGACGGGAAACGCACTACCACGCGGTCGTTGGCCGGCACCTCCACGCGCAGACCACGGACAACGGCATCTCCATCCGCGCCGGGCAGGTTCAAGTTGGCAACCTGCAAAGCCACCTCCACGCGCATGGGCAAATCGGTCTGGTTTTGCAACACCACCGGCAACTCGAACCGATCGCCGAAGTTCAGGAAGCGCGGCGCGGAGGGGCGCACCATCAGCGGCAGGCGGGCGGTCAGGTTGCTCTCGGCGGAACCGAAGCGGTTGCCGGCGCTGTCCACGGCCACTACCATGACCCGGTAGCGCGTCAGGTTGTCGGGCAGGCGCACCTCCACGCTGGCGCGCCCATTGGCATCGGTGCGCACCGCAGGCGCAAAGACCGCCAGCGGGTTGAAGTCTGAGCGCACAGCAATGGGCGACAGGGGAGCAGGCGCCACCCCCGCTGCTTCCATTGCTGGCATTTCCGTAGCAGTAGGTGCCGCAGGCAAGGCAAGCGGCATGCCAAAACCCAACTCGGACTCATTTTTGGCTGCATCTCTGACGGTCTGTGTTGCCATGACGCGCATTTCATCTTCGAAAGCCAGCGGGTTAGAAAGCAGGATGCTGGCGCGGCTGTAGGCGCTGGTTACGTCGGACGGGCGAGTGCCATAGAACACTGTCAACGGATCGCTGAGTTGGTAATTCGTCAGCGCCAGAACGGCTTCATCTACCACGACTACCGCCAGTTCGGCGTCTCGAACCGGCATTCCATCCGCGTCGCGCAAAGTCATATCCAGGGTCGTCTGGCCGCCCGGTTCGAGAGCGGTCTGACGCGGAGACAGGTCGAGTGACAAGGTGCGGCGCAAAGGCGGGATGTTCAACACCAGGGAACCGCTGGCATAGGCCGGGCGGTTGGGCGCATCTGGCAGCGGCGCGCCAAAATCGTCCAAGCGCGGCGCAGCGCCGACCAGGTCTACCTTGACGTTCAAGTTGGGAATGTGAGCCTCCTGGATAGGAATGCGCAGGGTGACGCCTCCATCCTCGACCCGGAAACGCTCAGTGTACAAGAATCCGCTGCGGCTGACGGTGAGCAGGCCCTCGGCCGGGCTGAAAGGCGATTGCACCAGGATTTCGGCGGTCTGGCCGGGCTGATAGGTCTCTCGATCGGGTATCAAGACGGCTTCTTCCTGCTCTACTTCACGGGAGGGCGGCAACTGTCCGCCGCTCACCCAGCGGACGATCTGGCTCTTGTTTCCCCGCCCGTGGTCATCTACGACGATGGCGGTGACGCGGTAGCGCCCGCCGACGGGCGTCTCGAATTGGCACTGTACCGGCTCTTGCGCCGAAGTCACGTTGCACGCTTGCGAGTCGGCCTCGATCTCGCGCCACTCGCCGTCCTGGAACTTCCAGTCCAGGCGCGCAGCCGTCACTTCGATCTTGCGCCCAGGGACGGCGTTCCCGTCCAGGTCGGTCACGATCAAGGAAATATCCAACGGCTCGCCGCGCTGGACGAAATAGCGCTCGCTGCGCAGCCCAACGTACAAGTCAGCCGGATGAACAAGCAAGTCGGTGCTGCTGGCCCAGCCCTGAAAGTTGACGTCCATGACGGTAGCCTCAGCCTGGACGCTGAAAGGGCGCATCGAGCCATCGGGCGTAAAATCCATGTTCAGATAGTGTACGCCGCTGGCATCGGTTCGGCCGTGGAAAGTTTGGACTTCCTCGCCTTCTTGCTCGCGGGCGTCGTAAAACCACCACCAGGGCTGCCAAACGCCAAAGGTGAAGTCTGGCCAGTTGGGCGGGTTGTAGTTGGTCGGTCTGGAAGTCACCTGCCAAGTGGTCTCGGCGTTGGGCAGCGGGCCGCCGGCATAGTATTTGGCTTCTACGGCCAGGGTGGCCGAGCCGTCGGCAAAATAGGGGCCGCTGGTCTCGTTGCGGGCGTTGACCTCGAATTCAGGGCGGCGGAATTCTTGAATCTGGAAGGTATGCGAGTAATTGCGTCCAGCCGCGCTCAGGTCGGCGCTCAGTTCAATGGTGGCAAAGCCCAGGTTGGCGTTTTGGGGAAGGGTGAAGTCGAAATCGAAGCCGCCCAGGGCATTGACGGTGGCCCGACCGCTGCCGATGTCGTTGCCCTGCGGGTCATAGACGCGGTAGTCCACGCGCGTCAGAGCGGGGCCGGGCAAACCGACGTCGCCCTCCTGTTTGCCGCCAATCATCCGAATCCAGCCCTTGAGGTGAACTTGCTCGCCGGGGCGGTACATGGCGCGGTCGTCGAACACGTACCAGCGCAGAATGTCTTCGACCGGGCGCTGCATCCAGGCAGAGTCATCCCACAAGTCAACGGAGGCAGGCAGAATCGCCACGTCTTTGCCGCGCTGGGCTGTCAGGTAGGCCGCGCCCTCTGCCGAGAGGGGGAAACGGGCCACGCCGTCGGGGCCGGTAACGCCGCCTTTGCCGGAAGCAGGCTTGATGTCCAGACCCTGAAGCGGAGCGCCGTTGCGCAAATCGGTAGCCCAGACCAGCATGTCGCTGTGGTCCACGAAGGCGTCCAATCCAATGTGCGTCACTTGCACCCAAACTAGGATATGTTCCCAATAGCGTTCTTGTTCGAACAGGCCCTTAGGCGGTTTGACGATGACGAAGAAGTGGCCGAATCCGTCTTGCAAGTCGCGGCTCAGGTCGAGACTCACTTCGGTCAGCGTGTCGTTTGGAACGGTCAGGCGCAGGGTTTCGTCCCGCAGCAGGCGACCAGGCGG
>DAOUCM010000020.1:0-23111 GCA_034431895.1 Anaerolineales bacterium | reverse complement strand
GTGCAGGCGGTCTTTACCCGTCAGGGAGGCGTCAGCCCGGCGCCTTGGGCTTCGCTGAACGTCGGCGGCGGGGTCGGCGACGACCTGCAAAACGTGCGCACCAACCGCATCCGTTCATTCCAGGCGGTAGGACGCCCGGTCGAGTCGGTGCATGATGTTTGGCAGGTGCATAGCGCCGAGGTCGTTTTTGCCGACCAGCCCCGTCCCATGAACAGTGAATATCGCAAAGCCGATATTTTGCTGACCCATAACCCCGCTGTCACGCTTTTCATGCGCTTCGCCGATTGTACGCCCATCTTGTTGTATGATCCGCACAAGCGGGCGGTGGGCATCGTCCATGCAGGCTGGCTGGGAACGGTGCGACGGGCAGCGTTCGTAGCCGTCCAGGCCATGCAAGAGCGTTACGGTTCGCGGCCGCAAGATTTGTTGGCGGCGATTGGCCCTTCGATTGGCCCCGATCATTACGAAGTGGGGGCGGATGTAGTTGCCAGGGTGAAAGACACCTTTGGAGAGCAAGCCGATGACCTGCTCGAAGCGCACGGCGAGCGCCTGCATTTCAACCTGTGGAAGGCCAACCGTGTTTTGCTCGAACGAACGGGCGTGCGCCAAATCGAGGTGGCCGCTCTGTGTACTGCCTGTCACTTGCAAGACTGGTACTCGCATCGCGGTGAAAAGGGAAGAACCGGCCGGTTTGGAGCGTTGATTGGCTTGCAGGATTGACGGTTCACAGGCATCGAATTTCGGACTCCGAAGTCTGATGAAGTTTAACAAGTTATTGCTGTAATTTGACAAGATGCGACTATCAGCCATCGTACCACCGACCTTGGGTCGGTGTGGCCAGGCAGAGCCTGGGGATACGCTGCTCAGCCATCGTACCACCGGCCTTGGGTCGATTCGACCAGGCAGAGCCTGGGGATACGCTGCTCAGCCATCGTACCACCGGCCTTGGGTCGGTGTGGCCAGGCAGAGCCTGGGGATACGTTGCTCAGCCATCGTACCACCGACCTTGGGGCGGTGTGGCCAGGCAGAGCCTGGGGATACGCTGTCTGGTGATACGCTGTTCGTGCCTGGAGTCGGCTTCCAGCCGGAGCCGCAAGGAAGGTTACCGAATTATTTTGCTAAACTCCATGTGCCTTCGGAGCCCTTAAAACTTTGGAACCCTTGACGAAACAGAACGCCAATACCAGAAGCCAGAGAGCGTCTATGGTGAAGCGAAAGCGGTTGTTCTCTCCGATGTCCATCGTTACGCTGACCACAGAGACGAAGACCAGATTCCAGAGCAAGAAGAGCAACACCGCCGGGCGCGGTTCGAATAGATAGGCGCGCGCTTGCCACACATAGGCCAGTCCCCCGCTCAGGGCAAGGAAAAAGCCGAGGGTCAGCAACCAGGCAAAATGTCCGGGAGAGAAGCGGGCAGCGCGTTCGCTCAAAGTCTCGTCTTTTTGCCATTGTCCATAGAAAAGACGATTCCAGAGCGTGTCCAGGCGGTCAATCGGCTGACGAATGTCCATGACTTGCTTGTAGTCGCTGGCAGAGTGGAAGTATATGTAGGCGGCGAACGATACCGAGCGCAAATAGGACTGCGGAGCCAACGCGATCATGCGCAGGGAATCGTTCCAATAACGTTCCCCCGCCGAGACGTAGACGCGGTGATGCTGGTTGCGAAAGCCGCTGGAGGTGTAGTATTCATCCAGCAGCGGGATGCCCGTGACGGGCGTTCGAGGGAAGTAGCGCAGGTAGACCTCCGGGCTGCGAAACGGCGGGACGAGTGCCAGTGGGGAGATTTTGCCTTCTTTGATCCATCCTTTGCGCGTCTCGCCGGGAATATCATGGGTGACAATCTTGAAGAGATTCAAACCGCCCCAGGTGCTGGCGGCGAAGGTGTCGTATAGTACGGCGTTCTTGACATACCAGGCCGTCACCAGCAAGAGGGCCGGCAGCAACCAGACGGCTTTATGGCGCTGACCTTGTAAGGCAAACAGAACGATGGCAAAACAGCCTATCCACCAAATCAAATGGAACAGGCTCCAGGTGAGTGACATGGCTGCCAGAAGCATAGAAAACAGCACGCCGTCCAGCGGGCGCTTGGTTTCGAGAAAACGCGCCAAGAAAACGGCCGAGAGCGTCAACGCGGCTGCCAAAGGGTAGGCATACGAAAAGATGTTTTCGTAGATGACGGTTGGCGGGCTGACACAAAACCACAGAGCCAACAACAGGGACAGGGTTTTGGGCAAAGCGAGTTTTTCGCCCAGCGTGTAAATGGAAAGGGCAAAGAGCAGCCCAATCAGCAGGAAACCAACGCGGAAGACGCTCTCGTAGGCGGTTGGGAAAAGTTGCAACCCGAGCCCGGCAAACAAGTTGAGCAAAGGGGGCTGGGTATGCAGATAGAAGACGCTGCGCCACAAGTCCGTTTGGAGCAAGTGGACATCTATGAAATGCCAACTGCTGGTAATCGTGGCGGCTTCGAAGTGGATGCCGGCTCGAGCGTATAGCCAGCGCGAGAGGCCAAAGGCGAGCACCAGCAGGGTGGGATGGGCAAATTTTCGTATCATCTCAATAAATCAGGGGGGAGTCAGATAGTCTGGAGTCGGATAGTCGCTAGTCAAATAGTCGCTAGTCAAATAGTGGTAGTCGGAGAGAGAGCGGTTTGCGGAGACGGGGGCGATGAAAAGGCTGATTTTCGGGCGGACGACTACTATTGTAACGCACTCCTTTACGAATCGCAGCCAAGGTCTACTGACCAGTGGGTAGGAATGGATTGGAGGCGCGTCATCCGCTTACCGGTGTAGTGCGCAGCGTCCACGCAAAAGATGTCAGCGGCGAGGAGGGAAATCCGCGATTACGCAGAAAAATCTGCGAGAATTTGCGTCACAGCGTCCTCTTTGGGGCTCTGTGGAGGATTCGACAACCTTTGATTCTGTTGCGAACTCATGCAGCGGCCTTGGCTTTCATGCCCGATTTTCAGCGCGAATACCCATACGGGTACGATGAGTCGCGAAACGAGCGAAATACGCGAACTTCTTTGTTTCTCCAGACCACGCGCTCCACCATTCCTCGTTGATGCCTTTGCGCTTTTCGCCTTTTTCGCGTCATTCGCGTTGAGGCAACGCCCAGTGGATTCTGCCCAGAAGTTCCAGGTTTCAGGAGACGTATGTCTACGCACTTCGTCCACAGACTCAACCTTTGCATGCACATAGTACGAAAGTCGTTGCCTCAAAATTTTCATCTACTGTGTATAATAGCCGCATGAACACCGCCTATGCCTTCGTTCCGGCGCCCGGCCACGATTACCCTGACCATCCAGAGTGCCCGCAGCGTTTGGAGGAAGTGGCTCGCTTGTTGGATGCTGCGCCGGCTGAACGGCTGACCTTCACGTCTGCAGAGCCGGCCGAGATTGCCCGTGTCCATGCGCCGCGCTTGATTGCCGGGCTGGAACGTGTCTGCCGCGAACAGGCGCCCGGCATCATTGATTATGCGCCTACCTTCGTGACGCACACGTCTTACGACGACGCCCTGCTGGCGGCTGGGGCTACCCTGGCCTGCGCGCGCGCTGTACTGCGCGGAGATGTCCACAACGCCTTCGCCATTGTTCGACCGCCGGGGCATCACGCCGAGCCGCAGCGCGCCATGGGCTTCTGCCTGTTCAACAACATCGCCATCGCTGCGCGTGACTTGCTGGACAACGGCCTGGAGCGCGTATTGGTGGTGGACTACGATGCCCATCACGGAAACGGAACGCAGGCGGCCTTTCTGGAAGATCAACGCGCCGCCTACCTCTCCACTCATCAGTGGGGCATCTACCCCGGCACCGGCTGGATCGAAGATGCGCCGCAGGCCCGCAAACGAATCGTCAATGTGCCGCTGCCGGCCTATTCGGGCGACAAGACATTCGAGCGCATCGCCGATGAGATTGTCCAGCCGTTGGCAGAGTCCTTTCGCCCTGAGATGATCCTGGTCTCGGCCGGCTTCGACGCCCATTGGAACGACCCCATTACTACGATGGGCCTCTCTTCGGCTGGCTTCTTTGCTTTCTCGAAACGGCTGGTGGAACTGGCGGAGGAACATTGCAAGGGCAAAATCGTCTTCGTCCTCGAAGGCGGCTACGACCCCCATCATCTCGCCAACGGCGTCGAAGCGGTCTTTTTGGCGCTGGCGGGCCACCAGTCTGCAAAAGAGGCGGGCGATGCCTGTCCGCATCGTGAGCCGCCCACCGAGTCCCGCCTGGCGCAAATTCGAGCGTGGCATGAATTTTAGTCGAGCAGGTCCACTTTCGAGAGATTTCGAGGAGAATTTATGGCGCGCAAAACACTTGGATACGTAAAGACCGAATGGACTTGCCCGAATTGCGGCACGCGCAACCCCGGCCCGCAGAAAACCTGCGTCAACTGCGGCGCGCCCCAGCCGGAGAACGTGAGTTTCAGCCTGGGCGCCGAAGCGGAATGGGTGACAGACGAAAAGGAGATGCAAGCCGCAGCGGCAGGGGCCGACATTCATTGCCCGTATTGCGGCACGCGCAACCCGGCCGCGGCCACCACCTGCTCACAATGCGGCGGCGATTTGGTCGAGGGCAAGAAGCGCGAAGCCGGGCGCGAACTGAAACGCCCCAGCGGGCCAAAGACGGTCGCTTGCGCCAACTGCGGGACAGAGAACCCGGCAACAAATACGAACTGCGCCAAATGCGGTTCGCCCCTGCCGCGCCCCGCCGCGGTTCAGACTCCCCCCGCTCCTGCTCCCGCTTCGATGGCCTTTTCTGCCCCTCAGGCCGGTGCCTTGCCAACCCGTCCGGCCAAGAAAGCAAACTGGCTGTTGTGGGGCGGCATCGCCGGGTTGCTGTTGTTGTGCTGTATTGGTCTCCTGACACTGTTATTTACGCCAGTCTCCTCGGTGCAGGCCACCGTGAGCCAGGTGGCCTGGCAGACCTCGCTGCCGGTGCAGGAAATCCAGGCAGTGCGCTACACCAACGAACGCGGCAATCCGCCCTCTGACGCCTACGATGTCTCTTGTCAGACGGAGGACCGTGAAGTTTGCGAGCAAAAGACCATTGACAAGGGGAACGGTTACGCTGAAGTCGTAGAGGAATGCCATACCGAAAGCGAACAATACTGCGACTACACCGTTGACGAGTGGAAGACCATCCAAACCTACACGCTGGAAGGGAATGATTTTTCACCGCTCTATGCCCAGCCAACTATCAGCGCCAACCAGCGGTATGGCAACGAGTCGGTGACGTATACCGTGTATTTCGACACCCCAAAGGGGGAAATGACTTATCACCCTACCAGCCTGGATGAGTTCCAGCAATTCCAACGCGGCAGTACGTGGAAGTTGAAATTGAACCTGCTGGGAGAGGTGGTAGATGTACAAAGGTGAAATTGCCGTGTGTTGACGCCTCCCTGCCTCTGGCTTATAATTCCGCCGCGCTGGATGGAGGCAGTAAGGCCGGTAACCAATACAACGCGGGGACGTGCTGGAATTGGCAGACAGGCTTGACTTAGGATCAAGTGCCGCAAGGCGTGCGGGTTCAAGTCCCGCCGTCCCCATTGACTTTTTCAAGTCTCGTGTAGGACAGGTCTTAGACCTGTCCTGCCAACCTGTCCTACAACGAGGCTGCGGAGGAAAATTTGAAAATCGAAAAACAATTACAAGACGACCATCAGATGCAGTTGACCGTCGAGGTAGAAGCAGAATTGATGGAAGCCAGCAAACGCCGCGCCGCTCGTCAACTGGCACAGCGTGGCAAGATTCCTGGCTTTCGGCCGGGAAAAGCGCCCTACGATGTCATTGTCCGCTATTACGGAGAGGGCGCTATCATCGAGCAAGCCATGGATCTGTTGATTGATGAAATCTATCCCAAGGCGCTCGAGCAGGCCGAGATCAAACCGGCTGCGCCCGGCTCGCTGGAAAAAATCGAAGGCATGGACCCGCCCAAATTGATTTTCAAGGTGCCGCTGGCGCCGGAAGTAGATTTAGGCAATTACCGCGCGCTGCGCGTTCCTTACCAGTGGTCTGCTCCCGGCGAAAAGGAATTGAACGCCGCTCTCGACGACTTACGCGAAATGTATTCCGTGACCGAGACGGTAGAGCGCCCCATCCAGGTAGGCGATTTGGTTCTGGCCGATGTCAAGGGCGCGCTGGTCAAAGCCAAAAATGACGATGATTTCTCTGCCAGGCTCTCGCGCACTGGCTTTGCTTTGGTCGTCCGTAAGGATGGAGAAGAAGACGAGTGGCCTTTCAGGGGTTTCTCGAAAGAACTGGTGGGGTTGAAAACCGGCGAAAGCAAGACCATCCAACATAAATTTTCCAAACAAGCCGAGGATGAGGCTTTACGCGGCCAAACGGCTCAATTCGAGGTGACAGTAAAGGCCGTGCGCGGTATGACCTTGCCCGACCTGGATGACGATTTTGCCAAGATGACCGGCCAATTCGACACCCTGGAAGAATTGAAAGCCACTTTGATGGAAAGTCTCACGGCGCGCTCTCAGGAAGACTATGACAATCAATACTACAATGACTTGATCAATAAGGTCAGGGAAGGCGCGACCGTCAAGTACCCACCTCAACTGATCGAAGAAGAAACCCAAACTGTATTAGACGACCTGCGCGTCCGCCTAGAGAAGCAAGGCGTGGACCTGGAAGCCTACCTCAAGATGCAAAATACCGATTTGCCAACTTTTACGGAAAAGGAAGCCAAACCCGTCGCCATGCGACGACTGGAACGCGCCTTAATCCTGGAAAAATTGGCTGAAGCAGAAGACATCCAACTCGATACGAAATCGCTGCAAGACGAATTCGATCAAACGTTCATGGAATTGCAATATGGAGGTTTCGACATCGAAAAAGTGGAAGGCGGTAAGAAAGGCCAGCAAAAAGTAGCCGCATCCATCGCCATGGAATCAGCCCGCCGCTTGCTTACACGCCGCACGTTCGAGCGTATGAAGGCCATCGCTACCGGCGAGTTCGAGCGGGAACAGGCCGAGGCCGGGAAAAAGCCCAAGGAGGCCTCGACAGGCAAAAAGTCGAGCAAGAACGCGCAAGCACAGGCCGAAGGTGAAGAAAAAGCCATCGAAACGGACTCCGCCCCATCGGCAGAGATAACCCCCCCATCCTCCTCCAAAGAATCGGCTCCGCAGGCCGAGAGCGAATGACTTCGACGGGGCGGCGCACAGTCGCCCCGATGATTTTCATGGATAAAATTAACGAAAATCCAACACAATTCGGGTATGATTGCAGAAAGACTTGAAGGAGAGAAACCCATGCTACCCAGTTTCAAAAACATTGCTCCGATGGTGATCGAGTCGTCCACTTACGGCGAGCGCGCCTATGATGTCTTTACCCGCCTGCTCAAGGAACGCATCATCTTTCTAGGCACGCCGATAGACGACCAGGTTGCCAATATGATTGTCGCTCAGTTGCTGTTCTTGAATCACGAAGACCCTGAAAAAGAGATTCAGATGTACATCAACTCGCCAGGCGGTATCATCTATGCCGGGCTGGCCATTTACGATACGATGCAGATGATTTCGAACCCCATCAGCACAGTGGCGGTGGGCGTGACGGCTTCATTTGGTACCGTGTTATTGACTGCCGGCACAAAAGGCCGCCGCTATGCTCTGCCCCATGCCACGATCCATTTGCATCAGCCGCTGGGCGGCGCACAAGGCCAGGCTACCGACATCGAAATCCAGGCCAAGCAGATTTTGCGTCTCAAGGCAGTGCTGAATGAAATCCTCGCCAAGCATACCGGCAAATCGGTGGAAGACATCGAGCGCGACGCCGACCGTGATTTTTACCTGGATGCCAAAGCCGCCGTGGAATACGGCGTGGTAGACCAGGTGCTGGAAAAACCCAGCGCGTCCTAGCCCCCTTCTCTCGATGAACTGCCGCAGCGCCCGCCGCTACGGCAGTTTTTGTTTAACGTCGCGCAGGGCATAGAATTGCACTCTGCCGAGGCTTTCTTGCAGGCAGACAATCAGGAAAATGGGGAGCATGATCCACGCCGCAGCGGACTCGGACCATTGGGTGATGAGGCACACCCCGGCCGCGCCGCCCGCGCTCAAACTCAGCCTGAGCCTGTTTACCGTTGAATGAGCCTTTTCTCCGCCCAAGAGAATCAGCGCCGCTTCCCCCGCCAAGAACGGCAGGGCTGTAATAGCAAGGGCAATCTCGTCTGTCAGGACGGCCATCGCCAGCGTCCCCAACGTCCCCGATGAGAGAAAGAACGCCGCCTCCGTGCGCCAGGTATTCCAGGCCGGAACGGTTCTGAGATGATAGACCTGAGACATGCTGTACACCAGCCAGAGACCGGTCAAGGCAGTGAGCAGGGAGCAGTCATCCGTGTTCAGTGACCAGTGTTGCGCCAAAGAAACCAGCCAGGCCGCGCCAAACAGGCCAAAGGCCAGAATTTCGCGGCTGAGCCACGACTTTTTGAGATGATTGAGCGCCCGCCAGGCATTTTGGGGCGCGCCAAGATGCAAAAGGGAGGCAACTCCCGCCAGCCCGAGCAAGAAACCAATCGCAATCTGCGTGAAAAACGAAAACGGGAGGAACAGAGCGAACACCGCCATGCCTGCCGCCATTTGTCCCAGCAGGGTGAAGGCCACCAGAGGCCACTCGCCCAAAGCGCGTTCGGCAGGCCGAATTTCCTCGCGGTTGGCAATCCTTTTTTCCAGGTCATTCTGCATGGCCGGGTGCGGCCTGAGCGCCACATGCGGCTGCGTGCGCGAGAAAGTTGGCAGCGGGAAGGGATGTTCAAGGCCGGGCGTTTCCCACAGTTGTAGATGCCCTGCGCTGATGCTTGATGCCTGGTCGCTAATGACGGTGTAATCCAACACCCGCATTGGGCAGGCCGCCACGCAGGCCGGGGGGCGCCCCTGGTCGAGTTCGTCCATGCAAAAGTTACACTTGGTCATGTGGCGCAGTTCGGGGTGGTAGCGCGGCGCGGAATACGGACAGGCCCAGGAGCAATAGCCGCAGCCCATACACTTCGACTCGTTGATGTAAACAATCCCATCCTCGCGCTGCACATACGCATCGGTGGGGCAAACGCCCGCGCACTTGGGGTGAACGCAATGGTTACAAGCGATGGAGAGATTGTAGGCGAAGACATCCGTTTGCCAGGCTTCACCCTGTTTTTGCCAGGAGCCGCCTGAAACTTCATACACGCGCCGCCAGAGCACCCCTTCGGGCAGGTTATTCTTGTCTTTGCAGGCCACCTGGCAGGCTTTACAACCCGTGCAGGCCGAGGCGTCGAAGGTGAAGGCGTAGGTCATTAACGTTCTCCGGTTTTTCGGTTATCCCGTTTTCCGGTTGAGCAGGGGAACTGGTCAACTGGTGAACCGGTAAACCGGGCTGCCTGCACCATAATCGTATGCTGCGCCGTGCCGAAGGCGTAGGGCGTCCAGCGCTCAGAAGTCAGCACGTTGATACAGCCGCCGAAATCGACTCCGCTCTCGTTGGGACTCCACCACGCGCCTTGGGGAATATCTACCACGCCAGGCAGGATGCGCGGGGTGACGCGGGCGGGGAGGACGAGTTCGCCGCGCTCGTTCCAGACACGCACCAGGTCGCCATCGTGGATGCCGCGCTCGTTTGCGTCTATCGGGTTGATGAACACCCGCTGCGGGAAGGCCTCCTCCAGCCAGTCGTTGTTGGCATGGGTGGAGTGGACGCGCGCCAGGGTATGGTGACCGATGGCTTGCAGGGGATACATGTCATTGCGAGCGAGCCGCTCTTTGGCAAGCGAAGCAATCTCCTCGGCGGTAGGTGTATCCCGTTTAACGGGAGATTGCTCACCTGCACTGCGCGCAGGCGCAAGTGTCGTCGGGTCTCGATACGGCGGGAAAGCACCGCCTACTCGACCCTCCTCGCAATGACATCGGAATGGGGATTCCCACTCTTGAATATATTTCGGAATGGGCGGCACTTCGGCGGGGTTGCCAAAGTCGTAGAGTTGCCTGGAGAAGATTTCGATTTTGCCGCTGGGGGTGGGCAGCGGATGAAGAAGCGGATTTTCGCGGAAATCGGAGAAGGCAATGGCGGGTTGGGTGACCGGTTTGGCGTAAACGCCGATGTTCGAGCGGAGAAATTCGTCCAGAGTCGGCAAATCAGGAAAACGGGTTGACCGCCAGACCGATAAACAATACTCCACCCAGGCTTTTTCGTCGCGGCCTTCGGTGTAGGCGTCGCCGATGCCGAGGCGGGCGGCGATGTCGGCGCAAATCTGGTAGTCACTCTTGCATTCGCCGGGCGGCTCGACCAGTTTGGGCTGGAGGATGACTTCGTCGGAGTATTTCCAGCCGTCCTCCACGCCCCAGGTTTCGAATTGGGTGCAGGCGGGCAGGACGATGTCGGCGAAGCGGGCGGTGGGGGTCAGGAAGTTGTCCTGAACGACCAGGAATTCCACTTTCGATTCGTCGCGCAGGATTTGGGCGGAGCGGTTGACGTTGGCGTGCTGATTAATCAGGCAGTTCGTTGCCACAGCGTAGATTAACTTGATGTCGCTGGTCAAGCGCGGGACGCCGGTGACGCCATCAGCGGCGGTCATTTCCTTTCCACGGAGGACGGCTTCGGTCCAGAGAAAGACCGGAATGGCCGCTTTAACGGGATTCTCTCCGGTTGGGAAAACTGTCCACATCCCGCCGCCATCCGGGGCCTGGAGTCCCAAGCCGCTGGCCCAGCCGCCCGAAATGCCAAAATTGCCGGTGATGGCCGAGAGTACCGCCCCGGCGCGGACGACTTGCTCGCCATAGGCGCGGCGCTGCATTCCGTAGCCCTGGTAAAGCACGGCGGGCTTGCGGGTGGCGTATTCGCGGGCGAGGCGGGCGATTGCCCCGGCGGGGACGGCGGTGATGGCCTCGGCCCATTCGGGGATTTTGGGCGTGCCGTCGCGGACGCCGAGCAAATAGTCGGTGTAAGATTCTTCAGATTCAAGGCCGGGCGGCATGGTGGCCGCATCCCAGCCCTGGCAATATTTGTGGATGAAGGGGATGTCCAGCAGGTCTTCGGTGAGCATGACGTAGGCCATGGCGGTCATCATGGCCGCGTCGGTACCGGGGCGGATGGGAATCCACTCGTCGGCCAGGGCGGCGGCGGAGAGCGAGTGGCGCGGGTCAATGCAGACGACTTTCGCCCCCTTTTGGCGGGCGAGTTTGATAAAGTAGTCGGAGTTGGTGCCGTCGCGCATTTCAGCGGGATTCCAGCCCCACATCAGGATGAGACGGCTGTTCAGCCAGTCCTGGCGCTGGTTGCCGGTGATGAGCGTTCCCCAGACGGTGGGCGTGGCGGCGTTGATGGCGGCCCAGGAGTAAGAGTTGTAGTGACCGAGACAGCCGCCGTACAGGTTCATCAGGCGGCGGGCGGTGTGCGAGCCGTTGAGTTGGTTGTAACTGCCCGTGCCGTAGGGGACGAACAAGGCCTGGTTGCCGTAGGCGGCTTTGACGCGCTCGAACTGGGCGGCGATGATGTCGAGGGCTTCGTCCCAGGAGATACGTTCAAATTCCCCGCTGCCGCGTTTTCCGGTTCTGCGCAGGGGGTAGAGCAGGCGATCGGGGTGGTACTGGCGGCGCAGATAGGCGCGTCCGCGCGGGCAGGCGCGCAGTTGCGGGGCGGCGAGGCTGTCGGGGCGGTCATCGGCCTCCAGGCGGGTGATGCATCCGTTTTGGACGTGGGCGATCAGCAGGCAGCGTCCGCCGCAGTTGTGGGCCGGGCAGCCGACGCGGATTTTTTGGACAGCGGAGGATTGGCTCATGGATTAAGTTTACGATGACTTGGGCGCGGAGGGGTAGTGAATATCGTCCTTGTTTGGTAACGGATTGGGCAAGGGATGGCAGCGGAGGAAGCGGAAAAACGGATGACGGATGAGAAACCGCCCCCACAGGTCACCAGTCTGGGGGCGGGGTTTTGGTTTTTTAGCGTTCCCGTCAGCAGTGCAACAACATCCCCTTGGAGGACTGCTGGCGCAACATCACTTTGGTTGTGGTTAGGCTGCCTTACGCTTTGCCTGACTCGACAACTGCAAATTTCTTGAGAAAGAATTGCCGCGTCTCGCTCATGGATTCGTCCAGGTTGGGGTAAGCAAACCAGGCCGTAAAAAAACCGAACAGGGCGCCTGTTAGCGTCCGCAGCAAAGGCGTACTTTCGCGGTAAGGCAGGACGGCGGCCAGCGCTGACAAGTCGAACTGGCTGAGCAATTGCGAAAACCCGTCCAGGCCAATCGGCCCCAGACCGAGCGCAAGCCACGCCAGCCAGTGAAGTTGCGGCCAGCGACGGCCGGTCAGGCCAAAGAGCAACCCAAACAATAAAATGGACGCATAAATGGCAACGTCGCGCTGACAGAGGGCCACTTTGTAGCCGATGGTTTCATTTCCCACATAAAGCCGCGCCTGCAAGCGGGAGTAGGAATTGGCATCGTGCAGGTTCTGCAAGCCGGTGGCGGTCTCGAAATCTACCAGTTTGGGCAATCCTGCCTCTTTCAACGGATAGACGGTTTGCTGGCCGAACAAAAAGAAGGAGCGGAATCCAAACTGATGACAAAGCGGGCTGTACATGGCGTAAATGACCCTGGCCGGCACAGTCGCTCCGACATGCATGAACACGGGCGCAAGGAAGGGCAAGCCAACGTAGAGAAAAATGATGAGATTGAGTAACAGCAGGTAATGACGGGAAATCCAGAACATGACCCTGTCGGCAGCGCTGATGGTTTGTCCGCGTCTCACGCGCGCCTCATGGGCCTCGCCGCCCAAGCGGTCGAGTTGACTGCGCCGGTCGCTGGCCGCTCCGAGCGTCATGGCTAGTTTCTGACGGTCGAAGGGGGCCTTCAACAGGTATGGGCCAATCTCGACGACCGGTATTTCGAGCAGGTAGGCGCGCTGCAATGCGGGATCAGAGTCGATATCCACTTCTGCCAGGCGGTGTGGATATTTCGCTTGCAGGGCTTCCAAGTCGGCGCGCGCCTGTTCGCACAGGTGACAGTCTTTCCTTGTATAGAGCGTAACCGATAACATCTTATAGTCCGAAGTCTACCCACACCCCAAATTGGGACAACCGTTCGAATGTACCGCTAAACAGCATAATTCCAATCACGACCAGCACCGCCCCCATGCCAATCTCGACATAGCGCATTACTTTGCCGTGTTTCTGCAAGATGGCAGATACCCAGCCAATGCCTAGCGCCGCCGCCAGGAAGGGAATGGCCAGGCCGGCCGAGTAGGCTGTCAACAAAGACGCGCCTCGCGATACCGAGCCGCCATTCAATGCCAGAGTGAGGATAGCGCCCAGCACAGGCCCCACACAGGGCGACCAGCCAGCCGAAAAGAACACACCCAACAGGGCGGAGGAAAGGTAGCCCCATTTGGGATCGGGTAATCGTTGGACGCGGGTATCATATTCCAGGAACGGGATGCGAAAGACGCCAATCATGTGCAGGCCAAAAACGACCACTACCACACCGCCCACTTTGGCTAAAATGACGCGCAAATCATATAACAGGCCGCCAAATGCCGAGGCTGCCACACCCAACAGCACAAAGACCGCGCTGAAGCCCAGCACGAAGGCCAAACCATGCGAAAAAGTCACCCAGCGGCGATTCTCGGTCACCTCGCCGCCGGCTGCTCGGCCGCCCAGGTAGCCAATGTAAGCCGGCACCAGCGAAAAGACGCACGGCGAAAGGAAAGAGGCCAGCCCAGCCAGAAATGCCAACCCCAAACTGATATTCGTGAAACCCATAAAAAAATCCCTTTCTATAAACTTTGGTTATCCGCTTACCTGTTTCCTATCCGTTGGACACTGTTTCGAGCGCGCGCTAAACAATATTGGCTTAGCCGCGGCTCAAAAGGTCGGTTCCTTGACTGTGACCGGCGTACCCACGTTCGGCCAGGTCATCTGAATTTCATCCTGTTCCAACGAGATATAAGGATAGGTCCAGCGGAAAATCCATTTTGCATCCTCCGGCGAGACGTTGATGCAGCCATGCGATTTACGCACACCAAAGTCGTTGTGCCAGAATACGGCATGTATGGCCACCCCATCTCCGTTGATGAAAGACGGCCAGCCCACAGCCGGCGTATCGTAGCCGCTGTCGGAGGCAGTATTGGCCGACATGTGGATAGAAGGCATCTTACGCCACACGGCCTGCGTGCCGAGGGGAGTGGCAAAATCGCCAATGCCGGTCGAGACTCGGCAAAAATACACTTCGGTATTGCCTTCATAGCAAGAGAGCGTCTGATAGAAGACATCTACGATGATGGCTTTGAGAGCCGGATCCACTTCAGGATGAATGGGCGCGATTTCTTCGGCTGTAATGGGATGGAAGGCTGCCGCGTCGGCCCAGAAAATATCGCCATAGCCATATCCCTTGCCGGCTGTCTCGTTGAAGCGATACCAGATACGCCCGTTTTCATCCGTGCGGATCTGGTCTATCCACACCACCTGGCTGTAATACAAACGAGGCGTCTGGCCCAGGCCCATGATGTAATTGAAACTCGGCGAGCGCACCGGCGGATTCTCCAACACCAAATCCACAAACGGGATGGTGACTTCGGCCCAAAAGCCATTTCTGCCCTCTGGCAGGGCGGTGAGCGGCGTGTTGACTAGATTCTTGACTGGCTGCAAGTGCGAGGCGTACACGTAGCCTTGCGGCGTCTCGGCCCAGGTCTTGCTAGAACCCTGGAAGACGGTATTGCCGGCCGAGTAAGTATCCGAGCCAATCACGCTGCGCCCCCACTCGACCACTGTATCTTCAGGCAGGCTGCCCACCGTTGCCGAGTAAGCGTTGGGTTTGGCTTTGAGATCTGTGGAATATAAATTGGGGTACACGCTTACCCGTCCCAGCCGCTCGCCGCCGGGGAATTGCTGAGGGGGCAAATACAGCCTGGAGAAACGTTCTAACGGATCGAAAGCCAGAGAGCCGGCGCCCAAAGCAGCCAGTTTGAGAAAATCGCGTCGGGAAATGACTGATTTCATGCTACCTTCTCACAACGAATTTCAGGCAAGGATAATCGTAAATTTCATTCACGTCAACGAATAGGTGAATATCGTGTCCACTTAAAAGATGTCAGCGATGAGGAGGCAAATCCGCAGAGTTCACAGATTACGCCGAAAAATCTGCGAGAATCTGCCTCACAGCCTCCCCTTTGGGAATCTGCGGAGGGTTCGACTACCTTTTAATTCTGTGGTGAACTCATGCAGCGACATTGGCTTGCATGCTCCTTCCAGATTTTTGATGCGAATACCCATACGGGTACGATGAGTCGCGAAACGAGCAAAATACGCGAACTTCTTTTATTTCGTCAGGCCACGCACTCCACATTTCCTCGGTTGATCCTTTCGCGCTTTTTACTTTTTCGCGTAAAAGGCGGCTCCTCCCTTACCCGCTTGCGAAAAAAGATTCCAGCCCGCGCAAGCAATCTGCGCTGACTTTGTGTCCTACATCGGCCTGGCAAAAGGTGACCTGTGCCCCGGCCTGTTCAAGCAACTCCACCGACTGCCGGGCGCGTTCCAGGGGAATGAGGTGATCCTGCGTACCATGCGCTACGAAAAAAGGCTTTCCCAGCAAGACGCGGCGCGCCAGCAGGTCGTCCACGCCGCCAGGCATGAAACCGGCCAGCACAGCCGCGCGGCGGATGCGCTGCGGGTAGAGCAGGGCCAGTGTGTTGACCAGCGCACCGCCCTGGCTGAAGCCGGCTGCGTCGAACTGAGCCGCGTCCACCCCCACCGAAGCAGACACCTCGTCCACCAGGCGGAGAACGGCCTCGGCGGCCGGTTTAAGATCAGATAACGAGGGCAGGCCCCACGTTCCGGGAAGAAGCGGGCGCCAAGAGTAGCCTCCTTCGGGGGCGGTGTACGGGGCGCGCGGGGCGGCGATCCACAGGTCGAGTGGCAGATGGCGCGTAAACAGCCACATCGAGTTTTCGTCTCCCGTCCAGCCGTGCAGCAGGAGTAAGAAGCGGGCAGGCTGCTGTGCCGCATGGCGCACGCGCAGCGTCCAGCCGTTGTAGGTCAAGAGGTGACCGTCATTTGCGTCCGGCACGTTTCATGATCCAATCTGTAAACAGGAAAATAATCAGGATGAGGACGACCGGCGATAGGCCGGCCAACATGCACATAAAGCCCAACGATGCCGCGCCCGGCCCATAAATGAGATAAATCAATCCCAATCCAACGATGAACAACAACGCAAATGCTCCGAGGGCCAGGCGGATGTTGGTCTTGCGGGCGTAATCGCGTAAATCGCGGCTCATGAGCGACCTCCAAACAGGGCGCGGTGCAGGCGATTCGGCCAGGAAACGGCTCGCCTGAGTTCTGGCAGGGCGGCTTCTACCGCTCGCTCGCCGCGCTGCGCAACTTCATGGACATCTACCTTCTCTAGCAGTTGGATATCCGACACAGCCGGGCGCAGGATGACATCGGGTTTGTCCACCGCCAGGCGGTATTCGGCCACAGCGCGGTTGCCCACATCTACCGAGCGCATGAAGATATCGAAAGCCTGAGCGTAACGGATGTGCGAGAGATGTTCGAAGAGGGGGCGCGGCAGCCCGCTGGGAATCGGCAGGGGAACGGTCATGGAATGGGCCGGCTCGCCCATCGGCGCCTGGAGCGTAACGGCTACCACCGGCAGGGAGGGCGCCAGTTCGCGCGCCACCGACACCGGCACCGGGTTCAGCACGCCGCCATCCACCAGTTCCCATTCGTGCCAGGGAAAGGCCGGGAAGATGCCCGGCACGGCAATGGTCGCCAGGATAGCGTCGCGCACGCGCCCTTCGTCCAGTGTCACTTCACAGCCGCAGTTCAAGTCCACCGCTGTCATGGCGCAAGGCAGAGACAGATCATCGAAGGTGCGCCCTCCGAGGGTAGAATCCAGCCACTTACGGACACCCGCCAGCCCTAGCAGGGAGGGGCGCTCGTCTGCCGAACGGCCATACAGGCGCGACTGATCTACCACCGCAAACAGGTCTTCGATTTCGTCGGGTGAATAGCCGGCCGCATAGAACGCCGCAACCAGGCCGCCGAAACTGGTGCCTGCCACAGCGCGAATCCGAAAACCTTCTTTTTCCAGGCGGCGCAGCACGCCGATATGCGCGTTGCCTTTGGCGCCGCCGCCGCCGAGTGCAAGGGTGATGTCCATAGCAGGCACAATTATACCCAACCGCAGATGAGCGGCGGATAAGAAATTGCCTTGTTCGCGCAAATCTGGCTTGCATCGAATGAGGCGAATGCCTCGAAGGTTTTACTTTTGGTTGCCGCTTGCCGCTTTGTGGAGAGCGACTAACGGATGTCAAGCGGATGAACGGTTGGGAGCGCCTTATCCGCTTATCCGTTTCCTATCCGCTGGTCGCTTTGGTTGCGGCTTGCTGCGCTATAGTATTACCATGTGAGCCGCCTTTGTAAGAATAGCCCGACGCTTCATCGTCGGGCGGGTTTGGGAATCGCCGTCTACCCCCGGCGACGAGATTATAATTCGGGTGTGAAACTTCGTCGCGTCTTCAACTCGCTCAACATCCCCTCCGCTTACCTTCCCAATTTCATCCACCTGTATTTCGACATTGGGTGGTTTGGCATCCTGAGCGGCTCGTCCATCAGTTTCCTGAGCGTCTATGCCGCGCGGTTGGGCGCCAGCGGCCTACAACTTGGATTATTGAGTTCTATGTCTGCGGCGGTCAGCCTGCTGCTGGCAATCCCGGCCGGCCGCTGGCTGGAAAAGCAAAACATCGCCCGCGCCGTCTTCGGCGCTTCGGTGTGGTATCGTTTGGGCTACCTGCTGTGGGTGCCGCTGCCCTGGTTGTTCGACCAGCAGGCGCAAGTCTGGGCGTTGATTGCCATTGCCTTCCTGATGGCTATTCCGCTCACGCCGCTTTCGGTGGGCTTCAATGCCCTGTTTGCTGCCGCTGTCCCCAACGAATGGCGCGCGCATGTTGCCGGCATTCGCAACATCGTCTACGCCATCGCCTTCATCCTCTCTTCGCTGGGCAGCGGCTATTTGCTAGAACGACTGCCCTTCCCAATCGGCTATCAGGTCGTTTTTGGGATTGGATTTTTTGGGGCCGCGATGAGCAGCCTGCACTTGTATTTCATCAAGCCCCTTCCGGCGGACTCGCCCCCGCTTCACGACCACCCCGCGCCTGCTCCCGTTATCGAAAGCGAATCCACCCCTCGGCATTGGCTCGCTGCCCTGCGCCTGGACGTTTGGAGGTCGCCCTTTGGCCGCATCTTGCTGGTCTTTTTGGGCTTCCACACCGCACAATACATGGCCCTGCCGCTCTTCACGCTCTACGTGGTGCGCATCTTGCATCTCAGCGATGACCAGATTGGCTTGGGAACGGCCTTGTTCTACCTGACGGTGTTGATTGGCTCGACGCAACTCGACCGCATCGTGCGGCGCTTCGGCCACCACAAAGTGACCGGCGTCAGTGTGGCCGGCCTGGCCGCCTACGCCTTCTTCCTGGCGCTTTCCAAGACGCCGCTGCACTACTACCTCACCTCGCTGATTGGCGGCTTGAACTTTGCTTTGCTGCTAGGCGCGTATGCCAACTACCTGCTCGAAGAAATCCCCGAACACGACCGCCCGGCGCACCTGGCTTGGTATAACGTCGTCTTGAACGCTTCGATCTTAGCCGGTTCGCTCACCGGCCCGCTCATTGGCAACGTTACCGGGATTGCTGAAGCGCTGTTGTTGGTCGCCCTGCTGCGCTTCTTGTCTGGACTGGCGATCCTGAAATGGGGATAATACCCGCAGCGGACTTTTCTCTATATGATGGGAAACGCAGCAAAGATACCTGACGAGAGATGTGGTAATATCATCATGTGACAGAGAATATCAAAGTCGTTGCAACCAACCGCAAAGCGAACTTCGAATATTTCTTGCAGGAGAAATTCGAGGCCGGCCTGGCCCTGCAGGGCAGCGAAATCAAATCCATCCGCGCCGGGCAGATGAGCCTGGCCGAGTCCTATGTGCAGGTAGATGGCGAAGAGGCCTGGCTACTCGAAGCGCACATTGCCCCTTACGAGCAGGCCAATCGCTTCAATCACGAGCCGTGCCGCCCGCGTCGCCTGCTCCTGCACAAACGACAGATTCGCCAGTTATGGAACGCCGTCCGCCAAAAAGGGATGACGGTGGTGCCGACGCGCGTCTATCTCAAAGACGGACGCGCTAAAATCGAGATTGCTCTGGCGCGCGGCAAGAAGGTCTACGACAAGCGCGAGAGCATAGCCAAACGCGACCGCCAACGCGATGCAGAACGCGAACTGCGAATTAGATAGCCAATAGGCGCTGAGAGAAGAGTATGAAACCATGAAACCCTCCACCATTGGCAGCATCAACCGCCTTCCAGAAGAGGAAAAACGCGCCATCTACAGCCGTGTCATTCCGCCTGAACTGCTGGCACGCTTCCATCTCCCCGATCCTGATTCTACCCGCTTGCAAACCCTGTTGAAATTCAAATTCGAGCCGGGTTCCAGCGATGTGGAAATGTCGCTCTTTCATGAACTGCGCTTCCCTGACCCGATTTTATATGGACATTTGGCCGATACGATGAACGGTCAAATCCACGTCCTGCTCTACATCCTGAACGATCCCGACTCGCCGCGCTTCGATGTGGACCGTATGCCCGACGGTAGTAAGACACGCTTTGGCACGCTGACGCGCAACCTGGAGGCCGAGAAAAAAGCCCTGGAGGCCGGGCTGGCGCCGGGTCAGGTGCGGAGCGGGTTGCGCCTCTTGCCGGCGGCTATTGCCTCGTTCGAAAAATTCGTCCGCAGTTTGGGACACGAGCAATACTTCGTCGAACCGCTCTACTATCATAACGCCGTCATCTTCGAGCGTTACGGGTTTGCTTATCAAATGGGGCGCCGCCGTATGGAGGCCATCCATGCCGGTTTCTCGGAGGGCGGCGCATTGCTACCCCTGCTGGATGGCTCGACACCCTTCCGCCGGCCAGAGGCGGCCAACAGCGTCCGCCTGCGCTCGTGGGCCATCCACGACGGCGTGCTGGGTGAGCCGTTTACCGATGTGACCATGTACAAACGGGTCGGCAAATCGGCTGGCGTGACGACCACGCCCGGCTGTGTTTGGTGATTGGAACAAAAAGACGTAGGAGAAAAAAACATGCCGCAAGCAACGCATCATTTCCCGCGCGGATTCTTGTGGGGCACGGCCACTGCCGCGCATCAGGTAGAAGGCAACAATACCAACAACCAATGGTGGAAATGGGAACAGGAAGGCCATACCAACGGCAAGTCTGGCTTGGCCTGTGACTGGTGGGATGGGCGTTGGCGCGAAGACTTCGACCGCGCCGCAGAGGGCGGGCAGAATGCGCATCGTCTTTCGGTGGAATGGAGCCGCATCCAGCCCGCGCCCGACCGCTGGGACGAAGACGCACTCGACCGCTACCGCATGATGCTGCGTGGGTTGAAAGAGCGCGGCCTGACACCCATGGTCACCCTGCATCACTTTTCTGATCCCCTTTGGTTGTACGAGAAATGTGGCTGGGAAGTCGAAGAAAGCGTGCTGTGGTTCGAAAAATTTGTCCGTAAAACGGTGGAGGCGCTCAAAGACTACTGTTCCTTGTGGTGTACCATCAACGAGCCGAACATTTACGCCCTCAGCGGCTACGTGACGGGCGATTTCCCCGCCTGCAATAAAGGCTTGCCCAATGCGGTCAAAGTGATGGCCAATATGTTGCGCGGCCATGCTGCTGCCTATCGCGCTATCCACGCCCTTCAGCCAGAAGCGCGCGTAGGCTATGCCTGGCATTATCGCCCGCAAGTGGCGCGCAGTTGGTCGCCGCTCGACCATCTGATGCGCAAGATCCGTTATGACGCCATCAACATGGCCTTTCCCAGCGGCATTTCCACCGGCGTGATGAAAACGCCGATTGCAAAATTCAAGATTCCCGAAGCCAGAGGCGCCCAGGATTATTTTGGACTGAACTACTATTCTGTAGATACGGTCTGGTTCAATCTGCGCAAGAAAGACGAACTCTTCACAGATAGCGGTTATCCTGCCGATGCGGATGTAAGCCCCACACACTTCATTGCCAACATTCCAAGCGGCCTCTTCGACAGCCTGCAATGGGTGGCCGATACCTATCCCAACCTGCCTATCCTGGTCACCGAAAATGGTGTGGAAGACGCCGGCGACCAGATGCGCCCGCGTTATATTGCCCAACACATCCATCAGATGTGGCGCGCGGTCAATTTCAACTGGCCAATCAAAGGCTACTTCTACTGGTCGCTGGTGGACAATTTCGAATGGGAGCGCGGTTGGACGCAGCGCTTCGGCCTGTGGGCGCTGGACGTGGAGACCCAGAAGCGCACCAAACGTCCCTCCGCCGACTTGTACGCCGAGATTTGCAAGGAGAACGGCCTGTCCTCCGACATGGTGCAAAAATATTGCCCCGAAGTGCTGGATACTCTCTTTCCTGTCTAGGCGCTTAGGCGCTGCGAGTATAATTCGCCACATGCCTGAAATGCCTTCCTTTCGCCCGTTCCTTTGGCCTACCTTGATTTTCTTGCTGAGCGGGTGGGGTGGGATGGTTGCGTTGGTGCTTTATACCGAGCCATTCCTCTGGCCACGCTGGGCGTTCTTTGCGCTCCTTTTCATCGCGCTAACCGGCGCAGCCTTGCCGGTCGTCTACTTTTTCCATCGGCGTTTCCCGTCGCTCCCACCGGCCGCGCCGCGCGTCATCCTGCGGCAGGCGCAATGGGTGGGCGTGTATGGCTTGCTGTTGCTCTGGCTGCGCTGGGGCAACCTGCTCTCCCTGTGGCTCACGTTGGGATTGGCGGGCGGCCTGCTGACTATCGAATGGCTCATCCGCTTGCGCGAACGTTCCCTTTGGAAACCGCCCACCGATGAACCCTCTCCGTAACCTCCCCTCGGTCGAAACGCTCTTACAATCCTCTGGGGACTTGATGCGCGTTTATGGACGTCCGTTGACGCTGGATGCGCTGCGCGCCACGTTGGACGACATCCGCGCCCGCTTTACCTCTCCCGCTGCGCTTCACGCCGACCCCGCGCCTGCTCTGCCCTCCCCGGCCGACATCCTGGCCCAAGCCGCATCCCGCCTGGCCGCCTGGACGCAGCCGACTTTGATTCCGGTCATCAATGCTTCGGGCGTGATTTTGCATACCAACCTGGGGCGCGCCCCGCTCTCGAAAGCGACTCTTGCCGCTATGCAGGCCGTCTCGCAGGGCTATTCCAACCTGGAATACGACCTGGACACAGGCAAGCGCGGCTCGCGCCTGGTCCATGCTGAAGCCCTCCTGCAAAGATTGACCGGCGTCGAGGCGGCTGTGGTAGTGAACAACAACGCCTCTGCGGTCATGCTGGTGCTGGCGGCATTGGCCAAAGGCAAGCGCGTCGTCCTTGCCCGCTCGCAACTGGTGGAAATCGGCGGCGGCTTTCGCGTGCCAGATGTCATGCGTCAATCGGGCGCAAAACTGGTCGAGGTGGGGACGACCAACCGTGTCCACCTACGCGACTACCAGGAAGCCTTGCTCGAACCGACCGGCGTGGTCATGCGTGCGCACCGCTCCAATTTCAAGATGATCGGTTTTACCGAAGAACCGGCTTTGCAAGAGATTGTGGCTGTTGCGCATCAGGCTGGTGTGACGGTGGTAGACGACCTCGGCTCTGGGGCATTGCTCGATACGGCCAAATATGGATTGGCGCACGAGCCGACCGTGCAAGAGTCGCTGGCGGCCGGCGTGGATGTGGTCTGCTTTTCGGGCGATAAGTTGCTGGGCGGGCCGCAGGCGGGCGTCATCGTTGGCAAGGCGGAGTTGCTTGCAAAAATCAAACGGCAGCCGCTGGCGCGCGCTATGCGCGCCGACAAGCTGGCGCTGGCTGGTGTTACAGCCACGCTGCTGCATTACCTCAAGGACGAGGCCGAACGCGAAATCCCCCTCTGGCAGATGATCTCGATGAAACGGGAGCAGGTCCGGGTGCGGGCCGAGGCGTGGCGCGAAAGGCTGGGGCGCGGAGCGGTGATCGAGTCCGAGTCCACCGTCGGCGGTGGCAGCCTGCCAGGAGAGTCCCTGCCAACTTGGGTGCTGGCGCTATCGGTCAAGTCGCCCGACAAGTTCATGGCGCGTCTCAGAGCCTCTCAGCCGCCTGTCATCGC
>DAOUCM010000019.1:0-7795 GCA_034431895.1 Anaerolineales bacterium | reverse complement strand
CACAAAGTCGCCATGCGCGATATGCCCGAAAAGCACCATGTTCAGGAATATGGACGTTCGATTGGGTATGCCTCGCAGCCGATTAAGCGCGGCGAGCATGTCCATGTCCACAATATCAAGAGCCTGCGCTGGGCAGCCAGCGACGCCAATCTGCTTGAGAAGAAATAGGAGGCCGCCATGACCACTTTCCCCAACATTCCCCTCACCGGCTACCGGCGCGAGAACGGGCGCGTGGGCATCCGCAATCACGTCATCATCATCTCAGTAGATGACATCTCCAACGCCGCTGTGGAAGGCGTTGCCAGCCTGATTCGCGGCACGCGCGCCATCACCCACCCCTACGGGCGTCTGCAATTCGGCGATGACCTGCACCTGACCTTCAACACCCTCATCGGCGCGGGACGCAACCCCAACGTGGCCGCTGTCGTCGTCATCGGCATCGAACCCAACTGGACGAATTACATCGTCCAGGGCATCGCCGAGACCGGCAAGCCGGTGGCGGGCTTCAGCATCGAGCGCTACGGTGACCTGAAGACCATCGAAATGGCCGCCCGCAAGGCCAAAGAGTTCGTCCAATACGCCACCGAACTGCCGCGCGTGCCAGTGGAGTGGAAAGAATTGCTCGTTTCCACCAAATGCGGCGAATCCGACACCACCAGCGGCCTGGCCGCCAACCCAACCGTCGGGCGCGTCTTCGAGCGGCTGGAAGCAGCGGGCAACACCCTCATCTTTGGCGAAACCACCGAAGTCACCGGCGCCGAAGACAAAATCATGGAAAACTGCGTTTCGCCCGAAGTGGCCGCGCAGTTCAAGGCTGCCTTCGACGATTACCAGGCCCTGGTCGAATCGCAGGGCGTCAGCCTGCTCGGCACGCAGCCGACCGAGGGCAACATCCGTGGTGGTCTTTCCACCATCGAAGAAAAAGCCCTGGGCAACGTGGAAAAGATGGGACGCTGCAAAGTCGTCGGCTTCCTGAAACCTGCTGAAGAGCCAAAGAAACCCGGCCTGCACTTCATGGATTCCTCCAGCGCTGCCGCCGAAATGGTCACGCTCTGCATGGCCGCGGGCGCAGTGTTGCACCTCTTCCCCACCGGGCAAGGCAACATCATCGGCAATCCGCTCCTGCCGGTCATCAAACTCTCGGCCAACCCATTGACGGTTGCCACCATGTCCGAACACATTGACGTTGACCTTTCGGGCCTGCTGCGCTTCGAGTACAACCTGGATGGCGCCGCCGACCGCACCCTGGACGTGATGGCCCATACTGTCAATGGCCGCCTGACCAACGCCGAAACCCTGCGCCACGATGAGTTCGTGATTACCAAACTGTATCGGAGTGCGTAAATGGGCAAAGGGTTGTAAAGACAAAGCGCCCGAAACATTGTGACGGCGCTTTGTCTTTACATCTGGCAAGACAACATGCATATTTCTGTCCCCTATGGGCTTTCCTCTATCTCCCTGATTTTACCGGATTCCAGAGCGGTAGACATCATTGATCTGCCAACCACGCCGCCAGCGCCCCAGCCGCTGGAAGTCGTTCGAGCATCGCTAGATCAAGCGTTGGGCATCCGCCTGGAAACCTTTGCGGGCGCCAAATCGGTTGGCATTGCCATCAGCGACAAGACCCGGCCCGTTCCTCACCAGCATCTCCTCCCTCCTTTGCTGGAAAAACTGCATGCACTAGGGATCCCGGCACAGGCTATTACATTTTATGTTGCCGTAGGGACGCACCCTCCCATGAAGCCAGATGAGTTTCCATCCATCTTGCCGCCTTCTATCCTGGAACGATATCGCGTCGTTTCGCATGATGCCTTCGACGCCAACAATTTGCTTTATCTAGGGGAGACATCACGCAGAACGCCAGTGTGGGCCAACAGAGGATATGCGCTCTCCGATCTGAAAATTGTGGTGGGCAACATTGAACCGCACCAGTTCGTGGGATTCTCCGGCGGGGTCAAAGCGGCTGCAATTGGTCTGGCCGGGGCCGAAACGATTACCCATAATCACGCTTTGATGACTCACCCCGATGCGCAAGTAGGCAGCTACGAGACCAATCCTCCTAGACAGGATATTGAGGAAATCGGGCAAAAGATGGGTATCCACTTTGCCTGCAATGCCGTCTTGAACCAATCCAAACAAATTATCCACGTGCTGAGCGGAGACCCACGCGCGGTCATGCAGGCTGGCATCCCCCTCGCCAGGCAAGTCTGTCAGGTCAAAGTTACCTCCAAATACAGCCTGATGATATCTTCGCCTGGCGGCCATCCCAAAGATATCAACCTCTACCAATCTCAAAAAGGACTAGCGCACGCGGCTCTGGTTACCAAACCCGGAGGAACAATTATCTTGGCTGCGGCCTGCCCGGAGGGAACAGGCAGTCCTCATTATGAAGAGTGGATGAAGGGCAAGACATCTTATGAGGATGTTTTTCAGCACTTTGCAGCCGAAGGTTTCCATATCGGGCCGCACAAAGCCTACCAAATTGCCCGCGATGCTTCGAAAGTGCGCTTCATGTTCTATTCCGAGATGGATGTGAACTTTTCCAAGTCTCTGTTACTCAATCCAATCACCAATTTGCAAGCGGCGCTGGATATGGCATTAGCCGACTTGCCCGCTGACGAGCATGTTGGCTTTTTGCCTCATGCTGCCTCCACCATTCCATACGTTGCAGAAGAACAATGACGACCATCCAGGAAATGCAAATCAAACTAGAGCGTGTATATGCCCTGCTAGATCAACTGCACGTGGAGGGACTGCTCTTGCGGCGGGTGAGCAGTTTCGCCTGGGCCACTTGTGGCGCAGACTCATACGTCAACACAGCAGCAACCGAAGGCACAGCCTCTCTGTTTATCACCCGTGAAAAACGCTATCTCGCCACCAACAACATCGAAGCCCCACGCCTGCAGGACGAGGAAAACCTGGCCCAACAGGGCTGGGAATTCGTCATCTCGCCCTGGCAAACGCCGCTGAAAGGACTGAACGACCTGCTCTCGGGCAAAACCTTCCTCAGCGATGTCCCTTTTGGCAATGGCAAAGACATCAGCGCCGAAATTTCGCGTCTACGGGCGCATCTCACGCCGGAGGAAGGCGAACGTTTCCGTCAGTTAGGCCGTCTGTGCGCCGAAGCCATCAGCGAAGCGGCGCAAATGCTTCAGCCGGGCATGAGCGAATATGAAATCGCCGCCCTCCTGGGCGCAGCAGCCCAAAAACGCGGCGTGCAGCCCATCGTCAACCTGGTGGCCACCGACGAGCGCCGCTACCGTCACCCCCTGCCCACCGCCAAAAAGCTGGAGCATTACGCCCTGCTCGTCCTGAGCGGGCGCTGGCGCGGGCTGGTCTGCTCGGTCTCGCGCATGGTACACTTCGGAAAAATCCCCGCCGAACTGCAAACACGGATTCGCGCCGCGGCGCGCGTCAACGCGGCCTTCATTGCCCATTCTCGGCCTGGCAAGACGCTTGGCGAATTGCTTGCCATTGGTCAGGCCGCCTACGCCGAAGCCGGTTTCCCCGGCGAATGGCAGCATCATCACCAGGGCGGCGTGACCGGCTACGAGCCGCGCGAATACCTCGCCACCCCCGGCGGAGCGGATGTCCTCGCCGCCAGGCAAGCCCTGGCCTGGAATCCCACCGTGCAGGGCGCAAAAATGGAAGATACCATCCTGCTCGGCGAAAGCGGGGACGAAGTTCTCACTCCTACCCCGCTCTGGCCGGTGGAACTGGTCGAAGCGCCGGGTTTTCCTCCCGTGCCGTGCGCTCTGGCTCTGGAGGTTTGAATAGTTAAAAGGACTGGATTAGAGAGCAGGCTGAACAGGTTGATTAACTGGAGAAAGAAATTGAACCTGATTTAGGAGCAAAATGAAATACAAAAATCCCCGCCTACCCATCGAAGAGCGGATTAACGATCTACTGGCGCGCATGACGTTGCAAGAGAAAGTGGCGCAACTCTACTGTTTTGGCCGGGTGGTCGAGATGACCGGGATACTTTTTGATGATGATGGCAATCTGGTGCCCGATAAAATGGCAGAACTGTTTGCAAATGGCGCCTGTCAGATTGGACGGCCTGCCCAGCGAACTACGCCACGCCAGACTGCCAAAATTACCAACGCCATCCAGAAATTCCTGACCGAAGAAACCCGGCTGGGGATCCCCGCCTTGTTCAACGAAGAGGGCCTGCACGGCCTGATGGCAACCGGCTCCACCAGTTTTCCGCAAGCCATTGCCCTGGCAAGTACCTGGAATGTTGACCTGGTGCGCGAAATTTTTGGCGTTGTAGCCAAAGAAGCGCGGGCGCGCGGCAGCAACTATGTTTACACCCCTGTACTCGATCTGGCTCGCGATCCCCGCTGGGGCCGCGTGGAAGAGACCTTTGGCGAAGACCCATACCTGGTCACGCGAATGGGCGTGGCAGCGATTAAAGGCTTGCAGGGCGAAGGCGACGCCATTGACAGTGAACACGTCATTGCCTGCGCCAAGCATTTTGCCGTTCATGGTCAGCCAGAAGGCGGGCAAAATGCTGCGCCTGGCAACATCTCAGAGCGAACGATCCGCGAAGAATTTTTGCCGCCTTTCAAAGCGGCCGTGCAAGAGGCCGGTGTGGGCGCGGTGATGGCTTCGTACAACGAAATTGATGGCGTCCCCGCGCACATTAACCACTGGCTGCTGCAAACAGTGCTGCGCGATGAGTGGGGCTACCAGGGCTTTGTCACCAGTGATGGCTTTGGCGTGCCGCAAATCATACGGCTGCACCACATCACAAACTCCATCCAAGAGGCTGCCAAACTCTGTCTCGAAGCAGGCGTTGATTGCGAAGTGCCGCGCGGCGTCTGCTATCCCACGCTGGTTGAACAAGCCGAGGCTGGTGCAGTTTCTATGGAGACGATCGACCGCGCCGTGAGCCGAATTTTGCGCGCCAAACTCCGGCTGGGTCTGTTGGATGGCAACACGCCATACGTTGATCCTGATGAAGCAGAGCGCATCACGAACTGTGACGAACATCGCGCACTGGCGTTGAAAGCGGCGCAACAAGCCATCATACTGTTGAAAAATGATAATGCCGTCTTGCCGCTGAATGCTGATTCGCTGAAGTCAATTGCGGTGATTGGCCCCAACGCTGCCGACCTGCACCTGGGCGGTTATGCCGAAGACCCGCAACGCGGAACCAGCGTTTTGGATGGAATCCGGCAAAAGGTGGGAGACAGACTCACCGTGCGCTACGCCGAAGGCTGCCGCATTACTTCTGATGTGCAAGGCTACGCTGCCTGGCATCAGGATGAGGTCAATTTGAGCGACCCCGCCGAGGATACGCCGCGCATTGCTGAAGCCGTCGAATTGGCGCGAGAGTCAGATGTAGTGATTCTTGTCCTGGGCGGCAACGAGGGTACCTGCCGCGAAGGATGGTGGTTCGACCATCTGGGCGACCGCGACAACCTGGATTTGCTAGGCCGACAGAACGAACTGGCACAGGCCGTACTCGCCACCGGAACGCCGACCATCGCCGTGCTGATCAATGGTCGTCCGTTGACAGTCAACGCACTGGCCGAAACCGTTCCCGCCATTCTGGAATGTTGGTACCTGGGGCAAGAAACGGGCCTCGCAGTCGCCGACGTTCTCTTTGGCGCTGTCAATCCGAGTGGTAAGCTGCCAGTCACATTCCCGCGTTCCGTCGGGCAGATTCCCTGCTATTACAATCATAAACCATCCGCCAAAAGAGGCTATCAGTTCACCGATAACTCGCCGCTTTTCCCGTTTGGCTGGGGGCTGAGCTACACCACCTTTGTGTATAGCGAACCGCGCCTGTCGGCGAACAAAATCAAACCGATTGATTCGGTAGACGTAGAAATTGACGTGACGAACACCGGTAATCTGCCCGGTGACGAAATTGTGCAGTTATACATTCACGACGAACTGGCAACCGTCACCCGCCCGGTCAAAGCCTTGAAAGACTTCCGCCGCATCTACTTGCAACCGGACGAAACACAAACCGTGCGTTTCACCCTCACGCCAGACAAGTTGGCCTTACTGAACCAAAAAATGCAGTGGCAGGTGGAACCGGGTCGCTTTGCCGTGATGATTGGCGGCAATTCAGTTGAGGTGAAAACCATCTGGTTGGATGTAGAAACTGGGGCATGATTACCCCCCATATATAATACCCAAGCGCCAATTATTTTTTTAATGAATTACGGAGTATCCCATGTACGGAACCACTGCCAAAATCCTGCGCGTTGACCTGACCCACAATACCATCGAAACACAAACTCTGAGCGAAGACTTCTACCGCATGTACCCCGGCGGCAAGGCGCTGGCGGGCTACATCCTGCTCAACGAAATTCCACCGCATACCGACCCGTTTGCCCCCGAAAATGTGATGGTCTTTGCCAACGGCCTGCTCACCGGCGCGCCCGTCTCCACCGCCACGCGCTACGTCGTCTCGGCCCGCTCGCCGCTGACGGGCGGCTATGGCGAATCAGAAGCGGGCGGCTTTTGGGGGCCGGAACTCAAAATGGCCGGTTGGGAGGCGATTGTCGTCAAGGGCAAAGCGCCCAGGCCGGTGTATCTTTGGTTAAACGGCGAGCAGGCCGAAATCCGACCCGCCGAACACCTGTGGGGCAAGTTTACCGCTGAAGTCCAGGAAGCCATCCGCGCCGAGTTGGGCGATGACAAAATCCGCGTGCTGCAAATTGGCCCGGCGGGTGAAAAACTCGTCCGTTTTGCCGGGCTGACCAACGACCTGCGTCACTTCAACGGGCGTAATGGCCTGGGGGCGGTGATGGGCAGCAAGAACCTGCGCGCCATCGCTGTGCGCGGCAATCAGCGCTACCAAAACCTGGCTTACGACGCCAAAACGCTGATGGCAATCGGTGGCAAACTCGCCAAAACGGTCAAAGAAAACCCGCTCAGTTGGGATTTGCAAGAGCGTGGCACGCCCGGCCTGGTAGAGCCGCTCAATACCGGCGGCATTCTACCCACACGTAACTTCCGCCAGGGCGCATTTGAAGGTGTGGATGAACTGAAGTGGGAAGCCTACGAAAAACAGATCCTCACCGCGCGGCGTAGTTGCTACGCCTGCGCCGTGCGCTGCAAGCGCGAGGTGGCCGTTGACGGTCAGCCCTCGCCATATGGTGGCCCGGAATATGAGACCGTCGGCGCGTTTGGCCCCAACTGCGGCATCAGCGACCTGCAAGCGATTGCCAAAGCCAACGAACTGTGCAACGCCTACATGCTCGACAGTATCTCGTGCGGGGCAACGATTGCCTTTGCGATGGAATGCTTCGAACATAGCCTGCTGACGCTGGAAGACACCGGCGGCATCGAACTGCGCTTTGGCAACGCCGAAGCCATGCTGAAAGTGATTGAACTGATTGGCCGCCGCGAGGGAATCGGCGATTTGCTGGCCGAGGGCAGCAAACGCGCCGCCGAGAAAATCGGCGGAGACGCGCCCTTCTTCGCCATGCAGGTCAAGGGGCAGGAACTCGCCATGCACGAGCCGCGCGGTAAATACAACGTCGGCATGGGCTACGCCATCTCCGAAATCGGCGCCGACCATCTGGTAGTGGCGCACGACTCGGCCTTTGCCAAGCCCGACGCCATCCAGTTAAAATCCGCCGCGCCGCTGGGGATTACAAAAGCCCTTCCGCCGCGCAGTTTGGGCGAAGAAAAGATGGAGATGTTCTACATTTTGGAAAAATGGGGCAGCCTGGAAAAAGTGATCGGCTACTGCTTCTTTGGCCCGGCCCCGCGCTCCTTCATCCCGCCCGAAGACGTGCTGCTGTCCATCAACGCGGCCACCGGCTGGAAC
>DAOUCM010000018.1:0-3408 GCA_034431895.1 Anaerolineales bacterium | reverse complement strand
CCTATTTCATCCACTCATCCATCGTCAGGCACGCTTCTTGCAGCGGCAGGACGGTCACGTCCTCCACGTACATTTTCCGATTCCCGCCGTACAGCAGAAACAACTCTGCTTCGGGGTAATCGGCGCGGAATTTCTTCAAACCAGACAGCATATTCTCCTGGAAACGGTCGCTGGCCTTGACCTCGATGGCTTTGACGCCTCGGCTGCCATACAGCACGAAATCCACTTCCACGCCGGTAGCCGTGCGGAAGTAATACATTTTGTATCCCAGTTCGAGCAAATCATTGACGGCGCGCATCTGCTGAAGAACCAGCGTTTCCAGGCTGACGCCGCCCAGTTCCCCAGGCATGTCATACGGTCCCATCGGTCGTATGGCGCGGTACACGCCCGCATCGAAGAAGTAGAACTTGGGGTGACTGACCAACCTGCGCTTCGCTCTTTTCGTGAACGGCGGCAGGAAATATCCAATCAGCAAGTCCCTCAATATCTCGAAATATCCAGCGACCACCGATCTTTCTATCCCTGCTTCGCGCGCAACGTTGGACACGTTCAAGACCTGCGCCTGCGAAAGACTCGCCACTTCCATGAACCTGCTGAAGGCAGAAAGATTGCGCGTCAAGCCTTCTTGCAAAATCTCCTGTTCGAGATAGGTCTGGACGTATGAGTGAAGGTATTTTTCGTAATCGTCCTGCTGCGCCATAGGCAAAGTTCCCCTCCTCAAAGCCTGCGCGACGGAAAAATCATCCTTCATTTCGAGCGCCGTCAGCGGGTGCATCTGGTAAGTCAGGGCGCGCCCGGCCAGCAGATTGTATCCCCCGCGCCGCAATTTTCGGGCGCTGCTGCCGGTCAGCACAAAGACCAGTCTGCGCGCTTCGATCAGGCGGTGAACCTCGTTGAGCAGTTCCGGGATTCTTTGAATTTCATCAATCACGACCTGCCCCTCGAAAGCCGGAGGAATGTAATTGGCAAGGCGGTTCGGCTTTGCCAGCAAATCCCTGTATGTTTCAGAATCGAGCAAATCGAATCTCAGGGCGTCAGGGTAATAAACCTGCGTCCAGGTAGACTTCCCCGTCCCGCGCGGACCGAACACCAAAACGCTTTTCTTCTTGCTGGGAGCAAGCAAGCGTGGATACATGCCTCTATTTTACCATTCAAAATCAGGTTAGCAACCACAAATTGCATTGCAAAATGAGATTATCAATCCCATTTTGCAACATTGTGTCCGCTACAAAAGGGATTTGGATCACAAAGTATCCGGCGGGCGAGCCATCCCCCGCCTCTGCCTGGTCAAAACCCGACCACAGGTCGGGGGTAAAGTACCACCAGGCTCTGCCTGCTATGTCCCGACCACAGGTCGGGGGTACAGTACCACCAGGCTCTGCCTGCTATGTCCCGACCATAGGTCGGGGATACGTACCACCAGGCTCTGCCTGGTAGCCCGACCACAGGTCGGGGGTACGTACCACCAGGCTTTGCCTGGTCAAAACCCGACCACAGGTCGGAGGTACGTACCACCAGGCTCTACCTGGTCAAAACCCGACCAAAGGTCGGGGGTACATACCACCAGGCTCTGCCTGGTACGTCCCGACCACAGGTCGGGGGGACAGTACCACCAGGCTCTGCCTGGTACGTCCCGACCATAGGTCGGGGGGACAATACCACCAGGCTTCGCCTGGTAAAAAACGCACTTCATACCAAATCCTGATACGACTCCTCAACAAACGTATGCGGCCATTCTCCCCAGCCTCTCACCAATCCAGCCTTGACAGGATTATTGACAATATACGCCAAAACACGCACAAATTCCCCTTCATCACGCACCACATGGTCATAACTTTCTCGCGCCCAAAACCTGCCTTCCTTTCCCAAAAGGCTCTGACAAGCATGTCCTGTCCGTCCTTTCAAAAGCCAAAGCGCATAGGCCAAAGCAGTATAACGAATACCGTTTTTTCGCGGCGGCGGATCAGGAATATCTTGCGTATCTACCAACAAGTGAACATGATTGGGCATTACACAATAGGCAAGCAAATGATACTGTTCAGGATGGAGAGCATGAATTTCCTTTTTGACTACTTCAGCAATTTCTGGTTCTGCTAACCAGCGCGGACCATTGGATTTATCCAAAGCAGCCTCATAGCGAGCATAGGCTTTTTTGTAAGCCTCATAGCGCTCTTGAGAACGCTTCTCCGGTGGCAAACTGTCAAGGAGACGCTTTGCGTGCTCATATTCCTGCTGAAATAAGTCAATGACCGACTTTGGTAGAGAACCCGCCAGACGAAAAGTCACAAAGAAGGTCGCGTTAGGCGGATGCCAATGAGGTAGAAAACGGCGGTAAAAGTCTTGATTGTTCATAGCAGTTGCTTTTGGATGATCCTATCAAATTTCTGCCTGGTATGTCCCGACCATAGGTCGGGGGTACGTACCACCAGGCTCTGCCTGGTCAAAACCCGACCACAGGTCGGAGGTACGTACCACCAGGCTCTGCCTGGTCAAAACCCGACCACAGGTCGGGGGTACGTACCACCAGGCTCTGCCTGGTATGTCCCGACCATAGGTCGGGGGTACGTACCACCAGGCTCTGCCTGGTATGTCCCGACCACAGGTCGGAGGTACGTACCACCAGGCTCTGCCTGGTACGTCCCGACCACAGGTCGGGGGTACGTACCACCAGGCTCTGCCTGGTAACCTGACCATAGGTCAGGGGTACAGTACCACCAGGCTCTGCCTGGTACGTCCCGACCATAGGTCGGGGGTACAGTACCACCAGGCTCTGCCTGGTACGTCCCGACCACAGGTCGGGGATACGTACCACCAGGCTCTGCCTGGTATGTCCCGACCACAGGTCGGGGGTACGTACCACCAGGCTCTGCCTGCTATGTCCCGACCATAGGTCGGGGGTACAGTACCACCAGGCTCTGCCTGGTACGTCCCGACCATAGGTCGGGGATACGTACCACCAGGCTCTGCCTGGTATGTCCCGACCACAGGTCGGGGGTACGTACCACCAGGCTTTGCCTGCTATGTCCCGACCACAGGTCGGGGATACGTACCACCAGGCTCTGCCTGGTAGCCCGACCACAGGTCGGGGATACGTACCACCAGGCTCTGCCTGGTACGTCCCGACCATAGGTCGGGGGTGCGTACCACCAGGCTCTGCCTGGTCAAAACCCAACCACAGGTCGGGGGTACGTACCACCAGGCTCTGCCTGGTCAAAACCCGACCACAGGTCGGGGGGACAGTACCACCAGGCTCTGCCTGGTATGTCCCGACCATAGGTCGGGGGTACGTACCACCAGGCTCTGCCTGGTACGTCCTGACCATAGGTCGGGGGTACGTACCACCAGGCTCTGCCTGGTACGTCCCGACCATAGGACGGGGGGACAGTACCACCAGGCTCTGCCTGGTAC
>DAOUCM010000017.1:0-8366 GCA_034431895.1 Anaerolineales bacterium | reverse complement strand
CGTGCAGGTGCAAAACGGCGAGTTGATTCCGGTCTGGCCGGCCAAGTATGCTGCCAAGCCAGTTGTGCTGACCAAATAATTCGAGCCTTATTCACCAGAGGCGTAGGAGGTCCTGCGCCTCTGGCATCCTTTTGTTGGCTCTTTGGGAGTCGCCGTGATTGTTTTGCCAGCAGTTGCCTGTTCCCTGGACACCTGCCCAGCCTGTCCTGGCGGGGGCCCACCAGACGGGCTGGCGATTGCTCAGGAAACTCCTGCCGGGCGGCAGTACAACAGCGTCCCCTTTGGGGATAGCATCCCCTTTGGGGATAGCATCCCCTGGGGTGGGGGATTGCCGCCAGACCTGGTATCACGCCAATTCTCAATGAACCCTGCTATTTCTGAGTCAGCCGACCATTCGACAGCGGAGGCCGCATGATCTTCTCTTATGAACTCCTGGCGCAAGCCCTGGTTACAGGGCTGCTGATTGGGGGGGTCTTTGCCCTGATTTCGGTTGGATTGAGCATGATTTGGGGCGTGATGAAAATCATCAATTTCGCGCATGGCGAATTTTTGATGATTGCCATGTACATCGCCTATTTTCTGACCGCCAAAGGGGGATGGGATCCCTATCTGACGATTTTGGTGACCGCTCCTACGCTTTTCCTGGTGGGCGCCTTGATTTTTCAGTCCACCATTCGCCCGATTCTCAAAGACCCCTCCATGAATCAAATCATGCTCACCTTGGGGTTATCTCTCATCTTGCAAAATCTGGCGTTGGTCTTTTTCAAGGCCGATGTGTTGACTTCTTCTACGGCTTATACCCGCATGAATTTGATGCTGGGGCCGGTGGTGGTGCGCGGCTCGCAATTGATCGCCTTCGCAGGTTCGGCATTGACGGCCGTCTTCCTGTATTGGTTTTTGCAGAAGACCGAGGCCGGGCGGGCCATTCGCGCTACGGCCCAAAACCGGGATGCGGCGGCGCTGGTGGGAGTGGATGTTCGCTCTACCTATTTGTTGGCCTTTGGCATTGGGTCTGCGACCCTGGGCATCGCCGCCTCCTTGATGATTCCGTTCTATTACACTTCGCCCACCGTTGGCCTGTTCTTTGGGTTGATTGCGTATGTGGTCGTGGTGATGGGAGGCTTGGGGAATTTCATCGGCGCATTGGCGGCTGGGCTCATCATTGGCTTGACCGAGTCGGTAGGCGCCGCCATGCTGCCTGGTTCCCTGTCCCGCGTTTTGACCTATGGCCTTTTTGTGGTGGTGCTTCTGTTCAGGCCGCAGGGCATCTTTGGAGGAAAGCGGCAATGAAGAAGGTATGGAAACAAAACGGCTTTCTTGCCATCGCGGCTGTGCTGTTGCTGGCGGCTATTTTGCCTTTGTTTGCGGGCGAATATGCGCTGCACATCGCCGTCCTGGTCTTGTTATACGCCTACCTGTCCACAGCCTGGAACATTCTAGGCGGGTATGGAGGCCAGCACTCGTTAGGGCATAGCCTGTTCCTGGGAATAGGCGCCTATACCTCTACGTTCTTGTTCACCAAAGCAGGTCTGACTCCCTGGCTGGGGATGTGGATTGGCGCAGTGTTGGCCGGCCTGGTGGGCTGGTTCGTCGGCTATCTGTGTTTCCGGTATGGGCTAAAAGGTCCCTATTTTGCGCTCGTCACCATTGCGATTGCGGAGGCGATGGTATCGCTGACTAACAACCTCAATGCCATCGGCGGCGCGATGGGGTTGGAAGTCAAATGGGAAGGCAACGAGCCCCTTTTGATGCAGTTCGAGAGCAAGGCGGGCTATTACTACATCATCCTGGTCATGACGATTATGGCCATCTGGCTAGTACACTGGCTCAGCCGCCAGCGCTTTGGCTATCAGTTGGTGGCGGTGCGCGAAAACGAAGACGCAGCCGAGGCCTTGGGCGTGGATACGCTGCGCACCAAAATTCAGGCCTCTGTTCTCAGCGCCATCCTGACCGCGCTGGGTGGAACTTTCTTTGCGCAGTACTTTACGTATATCAACCCGCGCAATGTCTTCGGCGAAGGCCCTTCCATTCAAATTTTGCTCTTTTCCATTGTCGGCGGGCTGGGTACGGTGTGGGGGCCGGCGGTGGGCGCGCTGGTGCTGGTGCCAATCGCAGAATTGGCGCGCGGCTGGCTGGGCGGCTCCTTTGCGGGCGCTCACCTCCTTCTATATGGCGCTGTAATGGTATTGGTGATGTTGTTCATGCCCAAGGGCATCATAGGCTTGTACGAGAGCCTACGCCAACGCCTGAATCGTAACCGGCCTGCTCCAGAAGAAGAAAGGAGGTCAGCATGAGCATGTTGACCGTTTCGAACCTCAGCCGCTATTTTGGCGGTCTGGCTGCTGTGGTTGACCTGTCTTTTTCTATGGAAGAAGGCGAGATTCTAGGTCTCATTGGCCCCAATGGCGCCGGCAAGACCACCGTGTTCAATATGCTTTCTGGTTTCATCGTGCCTACTTCCGGCGAAATCGTCTATCAAGGCCGCCGTTTGAACGGCCTCAAACCGCACCAGATTTGCAACTTGGGTTTGACGCGCACCTTCCAGGTGGTACAACCGTTTCCCGACATGACCGTCCTCGAAAACACCATGATTGGCGCGTATGTGCGTCACCGCAATACAGCCGATGCCAGGCGAAAGGCCCTGGAAACCCTGGAAAGGGTAGGCCTGCGCGAAAAAGCCAACACCTTGGGGCGCGACTTGACTTTGCTCGAATTGAAACGCCTCGAAATCGGCAAGGCGCTGGCCTCGGAACCCAACCTGTTGCTGCTCGACGAAGTGGCCGCCGGCCTCAAGGATACGGAAATCGAAGATATCCTGACCCTCGTCCGCCAACTCAACCAGGAGGGGATGACGTTGTTGATCGTCGAACACCTGATGAAAGTGATCATGAACCTTTCCCACCGCATCATCGTGCTGGACTTTGGCAAAATGATTGCCGAAGGGACGCCGCAGGAAATTTCGCACAACCCGGCTGTCTTGGAAGCCTATTTGGGACAGGAGGAATGATATGTTGACGATAAAGAACCTCCAGGTACAGTATGGGGCTTTTAGGGCGCTGCATGGTGTTTCACTTTCGGTAACGGAAGGCCAGGTAGTCAGCATCGTGGGTGCCAACGGGGCCGGCAAGACGACTCTCATCAATACCATTTCCGGCTTGCTGCGCCCGACCGCTGGCGAAATCACTTTCGAAGGTCAGGATTTGACCCGCCTCGAAAGCCATGCCATTGCTACGCTTGGCATCGTGCAAGTGCCAGAGGGACGCAAATTGTTTCCCGATATGACGGTGTACGAGAATCTGTTGATGGGGAGTTACTCGAAACGTTCGAAGCAATATCGAAAAGAATCGCTGGAAATGGTCTTCCATCTTTTCCCCCGCCTCGAACAACGGACGAAACAACTGGCGCGCACGCTTTCGGGCGGCGAACAGCAAATGCTCGCGATTGGCCGGGCGGTGATGTCGAAGCCGCGCCTGATGATGTTCGACGAACCCTCTCTCGGCCTGGCGCCCTTGCTGGTGAAAAGCATCTTTCAAACCATCGGCCAACTGAAGGCAGCCGGCATGACCATCATGCTGGTAGAACAGAACGTGCGCCAGAGTTTGCAAATATCCGACTATGCCTATGTGCTGGAGACCGGCCAGGTCGTCCTCGAGGGCAGCGGTCAGGCGGTGCTGGAGAACGAGCATACCCGCAAGGCGTACCTGGGAATTTGACCAGGTAGAATTGTACTTCCGACCTTGGGGCGGCCCTGGCGGGCAAGCCTAGTGTAAGAAACCCAGAGCATCCCCGACCTAGCGTCGGCCCTGCCAGGCACAGCCCGGTGATACGAACAATCGCTTATGAAAGAAGAGATTACCTATCCCTACATTCCCAACTCTGCCCCGCTTGTCAGGCAAACCATGCTGGCAGAACTTGGGCTGGAAGACAGCCAGGCGTTGTTTGCGGCCATCCCGCCAGAACTGCGCTTGAAGCGTGACTTGAACCTGCCCGAACCGATTCTCTCAGAATTTCATCTGGAAAAGCATGTCAACCAGATTTTGAGCAAGAACATCTCTACGGAAGAAGCCTTGAGTTTCCTGGGCGGCGGTTGTTATCAGCACTATATCCCGGCCGTGTGCAATGAAATCAACCATCGTGCAGAATTCCTGACCGCTTATTCTGGGCGCGCCTACGAGGATCACGGACGCTACCAGGCGTTGTTCGAGTATGCCAGCATGATGGGCGAGTTGCTCGATATGGATGTCGTCAACCTGCCCACCTACGATTCCTTCCAGGCCGCCGCTACCAGTATGCGCATGGCAGCCAACCTGACCGGGCGCAAGGAAATTCTCGTCAGCCGCGCCATCCATCCCGATAAAGTATCCAAGATTTTGGATTACAACGGTCACATCCTGGAATTCATTTTCATTGATTTCGACCCACAAACGGGCGAGATGGACTTAGGGGTGCTGGAGCAGGCCCTCTCTTCCAGGACGGCGGCAGTCTACTTCGAGAATCCCAACTTCTTTGGCGTCCTCGAGTCGCAGGGTGCGCGCATTTCCGATCTCATCCACCAGCACGGCGGATTGTCCATCGTGAGCGCAGACCCCATCTCGCTGGGTATCCTGAAGCCCCCGGCTGCCTATGGCGCCGACATTGCCTGCGGCGACATCCAATCGTTGGGAATCCCGATGCAATTTGGCGGCGGCCATGCCGGTTACATTGCCACACGCGACGAACCGGCTTTCATCCTGGAATATCCCAACCGCATTTACGGACTGGTGCCGACCCAAATCCCCGGCGAATATGGCTTTGGTGAAGTCGCCTTCGAGCGCACCTCGTTCATGGCGCGCGAGAACGGCAAGGAGTGGGTGGGCACCATGGCCAATCTGTGGGCGATTACCGCAGGCGTGTATTTGGCGTTGATGGGTCCGCAAGGGATGGCCGAAGTGGGTCATGCCATTACCGCTCACGTCCAATATGCCATGCGAGCCTTGTCCAACCTGCCGGGCGTGTCGCTCCAATTCCCTCACTCGGGGCATTTTCGCGAGTTCGTGGTGGACTTCTCTCGTAGCGGCAAAACGGTCGCAGAGATCAACGCCGCCCTACTCACCCAAAACATCTTTGGCGGCTATGACCTGAGCCAAAAGTTCCCCGGCTTTGCCAATCATGCCCTGTACTGCGTTACCGAAGTCCACGCCAAAGCGGACATTGACCGCCTGGCGCAGGCATTGGCGGAGGCGCTGACATGAAGCACAATCCCGAATCCCTTCAGCGGCAATACCACCAGGCGCGCTGGAACGAACCCATCATCTATGAATTAGGCAGCCCCGGCGAGCGCGGCATCTTGCCTCCCGGCACCGACCCGGCCATCGAGGCGGAAACGCAAAAGGGGGAAGCGCCTATACCGGCCTCCATGCGCCGCGAAACATTGCCCCACCTGCCCGAAATCTCGCAAGTGGAAGTCTTGCGCCATTACTTGCGCCTCTCGCAGGAAACCCTGGGGGCCGGTTTGATCCCCGATATTGGCATGGCGACCTCCACCGTGAAATACAATCCGCCCGTCAATGAAAGACTGGCTGCCAACCCCAAATTGACCGCCCTGCACCCGCTCCAGCCCGAGGAAACCGTCCAGGGCATCCTGGAAATCATGTACAAACTGGAGCAATTCCTCAAAGAAATTTCGGGCATGGACAAGGTCTCGCTCCAGCCGCGCGCCGGCTCGCAGGCCATCTACGCCAATATTGCCATGATACGCGCCTACCACGCCAAACGCGGCGAAGGCCAACAGCGCGACGAAATCATCACCACCATCTTCTCCCACCCCTCCGACGCCGCTGCCCCGCGGACGGCCGGTTTCAAAATTATCACCCTGTTCCCCGAAAAGAACGGCTATCCCAGCGTACAGGCGCTGCGCGCTGCTGTCTCGGAACGCACGGCCGGCCTGTTCATTACCAACCCCGACGACACCGGCATCTTCAACCCTCACATCCGCGAATTCGTGGACATCGTGCATCGTGCCGGCGGACTGTGCGCCTACGACCAGGCCAACGCCAACGGACTGTTGGGAATCGCCCGCGCCCGCGAGGCCGGATTCGACCTGTGCCACTTCAACCTGCACAAGACCTTTTCTACGCCTCATGCTTCGGGGGGGCCTGCTACCGGCGCGAGTTGCGTTACCCACGCCCTGGCCCCTTTCCTGCCGGTTCCAACAGTCGAATTCGATGGACAACGATATTTCCTCGACTACGATCGCCCGGATTCCATCGGCAAGGTCGGGCAATTCTACGGCGTGGCGGCCAACTTCGTGCGCGCTTACGCCTGGATCATGGCGCATGGCGCCCGAGGCCTGCGCGAAGTGGCCAGCATAGCCGTTTTGAACAACAACTACTTGATGAAGAAAATCCTCGAAATCCCCGGCGTGACGGCGCCCTATGAACCAGGCACGCCGCGCATCGAGCAAGTGCGGTACAGTTGGGAGGCCTTGGCGCAGGAAACCGGCCTGGATATCGAAGACCTTGCCCGGCGCGCAGCGGATTACAAGATGCACTTCTTCACCAGTCATCATCCCTTTGTGGTGCCGCATCCTGCCACGCTAGAGCCGACCGAATCCTACTCCAAACGCGATCTCGACCAATACGCCGCCGCCTGGGGCAGCATGGCTGACGAGGCACGCCACCAGCCCGACCTGGTGCGTGAAGCCCCGCACCACGCCCCCATCCATCAGATGCGCGACCAGGAAGCCTACTTGACCGATCCCGACAAGTGGGCGCCTACCTGGCGGGCATATTGCAAGAAACACGGGCAGGGTGTGGAAAGCCTCGAAGAAATGGCATGAGCCGCTCGAGAGTGCGCCTGGGGCTGATCGTCAACCCGATGGCAGGTTTGGGGGGGAGAGTGGGGTTGAAGGGCAGCGATGGGGAAATGATTCAGCAAAAGGCCATTGCATTGGGCGCCCAATCTCGTGCCGGAGAGCGCGCCAGAGAGGCCCTGAGGGCCTTGCTTCCCATCAAAGACGATATCGAAATCGTAACCTGCCCGGGCAGCATGGGCGCCGAGGTGGCCGAGTCGCTGGGGTTCAGCACGCAGGTTATCGGTCGGATCGAAGCGGGAAAGACCAGCGCGCGAGATACGAAGCAGGCGGCGCAGTCCATGAAAGAGATGGGCGTCGCCTTGATTTTGTTCGCCGGCGGCGATGGCACGGCGCGCGACATCTATGACGCGGTCGGTCTATCGGCGCCGGTGCTGGGCATCCCTGCGGGGGTGAAAATCCATTCGCCGGTCTACGCGATTCACCCGCGCGCGGCCGGCGAATTGGCGGCGCGGCTGGTGCGCGGCGAGCGTGTGGCGTTTCACGAGGCGGAGGTCATTGACCTGGACGAGACGGCTTATCGCGCGGGGAAGGTCTCGACCCGCCTGTACGGTTATCTGAACGTCCCCTTTGCCAGTCAGTTCGTTCAAAACGCCAAGAGCGCCTCGCCTGCCAGCGAGCAGGAGGCGGCGCGCGAGATTGCTGCTTTTGTGGTCAGTCAGATGCAGCCGGGCGTGGTCTACATTCTTGGCCCCGGCACCACCCTCCGCGCCGTTGCCGATTGTCTGGGGCTGGAAAAGACCCTGCTGGGCGTAGACGTTGTGCTAGACAAGGCGCTGCTTGAAAGAGACGTGAACGAAAGACAATTGCTCGAAATCCTTGCCCGCCACCCAAAAGCGAAAATCATCGTCACGCCCATCGGCGGACAGGGCTACCTGTTTGGGCGCGGCAATCAGCAAATCAGTCCGCAGGTCATCCGCTTGGTGGGGCGTGAAAATATCCTGGTCGTTAGTACGGTGAACAAACTGATTACGCTGGGCGGCCGGCCGCTGCTGGTGGATACGGGCGAGGCCGAGGTGGACAGGTCGTTGCAAGAGTTCGTCAAGGTCATTGTTGGTTACAATCAAAGGATGATATACGAGGTAAGTTCATTTCCATAAGGCGGGATAGTATTGCTCTTGAGAAGTTATCACGATCGTAAAGATTTTGCGCGATGGTCAACCGTTCCTGGTTCGCTCTCATGCAAATGGCCCGGCCCGACGGCTATGGCTGCTGGCCTGTGATCTGGTACACCACGAATCTGCGATTTTGGAAGACGGTGGTCAGCGGCAGGTTGCAGGCACCGATTTGCTCCGGCGGGATTTGCAGGTTTTCGCCCACTTTCTTGCTCAAGGCGATGTAATCGCCCAAGGTCATCCGCTCGCACTCGGTCATGGCCAGCGCGTCGCGCCCGGTCATCAGGCGCAGCGCGCGCGGTTTGAAGAATACGATGACGCTATCGGGGGGGGTCTTTTCCTTGATGAAGTCGTACAATTCGATACTGTAAGGATCGAAAGGCCCGTTGATGGCGCGCTCG
>DAOUCM010000016.1:0-2532 GCA_034431895.1 Anaerolineales bacterium | reverse complement strand
TATCTCCCCGACAAATCTGCCAGCCAGGTTACCCGCTTGCTCAAACGCTTGCGCGTCCATGGCGTCATCAAAAAGGTTCGCAACCGCTACAAATACTATCTCACCGACTTCGGACGAGAAGCCGCCAGCATGGCTTTGAAGTTGCGCGAGATGGTCGTTATCCCAGTATTGGCCTTTGCTTCGATTTCTCCGTCTTGATTTCCTTGTTTTTTGTGCAAGAATTTCATTGGTAAGGTACTAACCACGTTCCCGGCTCACACCCGCTGTTGTCCGGGCGGTTGGGATTAATGCCAATAGCGCAACAGCCGCGATCGCAGGGATATGTCCCCGGGCCGCACAGTTGGCTTCCTCCGGTATAACAGCAATCACATTTTGTCCACTGGCCACCCCCCTTATAATCCCAAGTACAATTACATGGCTTCCAACAGCCGGCCTTGACCGGTGCGGTGCCGGCCGCCAGCCAAACCGCCGCCAGCGCTAATAAGATTGACTGTTTGATTTTTATCGAGAACATATTGGGATAGGCGATAAAAACTCGAACCAGTCGAACACCCTTATTTCAGCAGGAAAATGATCGGCTTCGCCGGCCGCCGAGTCGGGCGCGATCACGGTAACGTAGCGGCCAACCGGCGCCTCTTTTTCCCATTCCCTGATATCGGAGTAAGTTTTCCTCCACATTACCGGAAAGCGGGCCTTTTCTGCTTCCAGAAACCCGGCGCCAAGCCCGGCAGACGCCAGTTCCTCGGCCAACTCCGCTGGCTGGCACAGCGCTTTCATTCTGGAAAAAACTGTGTCGGCGCCGGCGCGGTAATACTTTAGCCCCTGCCCGCTCCACAGCCAGACGCCGCCCCAGCCGCGCTCGTCCACCCGAGCCAAGATACCGCCTGATTCGTTCTCGGCCGGCCGGGCAAAACGCTCTCGCGCCTGCTCCTGCTGGCCATCGGGCAAAGCCCTGATTTGGGCGTTTGCCTGCTTATAAGCCTGCAAGCCGATCGAATAATATAGATAGCCTCCCGCGGCCGCCGCCAGCGCCAGCAAGGCCGCCATCCCCACGAATATCCAGCGCTTCATATATTAATTCAAACACATCCACAACCCAAAAACAAGTTGAATTGTTGCCGTATTTTTATCTGTAGTGCGGCTCGTAGGGGTTATAACCAATAACTGTCAGCAAAACGATACCCGGCTGGCTCAAGGCCGAAAAATCGCCCTCGATAAAGCGCATCCCGCGCTCCCAAATATCGGGATAGCGGGCAAAGGTCTGGGCAACCAGCGGATCAGGAAATTCATAGTATTGATACGGTCGGATCAAAATCGGCAAGTAATTCATTTCTTGGTAATAAGTCTTAACATTCCATTGATCATATTTTCCCTTGTCGTATTCAATATTTCCCTTAGAATCAAAATCAAAATTAGGTTCAACCAGAATTACCCACTTGTTTTTCTGCGGCTCGGCAGGGTCGAAATACTCCTGCGTCAACACCATCCAACCAAGGTGGTGGCCGTCGAAATCTGCTTCCACTCTAGCCGCCGGCCCGCGGCGCAGGGGCGCGATTTTGCCTTCGGCCGCCAACTGGTCGGCGTCGAAGTGCGGCGCAGTCTCGAAAGGATAAATGATATTATCAGCCCACTCTTTTAGCGGCACACTTTTGATCTGCTCCACCGGCTCGAACGGCCGGGACTGGGTTTGCAGCCACTTCCAAAAAGTGCCGTCGAACAACTCTTCCGGCGTCACCCGGCATTCTCTATAATTTTCTATCTGGCAAACGGGGAATTGTTTTATCCATTCTCCCTGACTCTCGGCATTTGGTTTCCAGAAAAAGTACTTTAGCCCCTCCCCCGCCACCGCCACATTATGGCCGTTTTCGTCCAAGATCTCGTTCACGCCGGCGGCTTTGCCTGCCAACAGGATGAACATCCGCTCAACTTCCTCGCCGTTGTACTGCACCGTGTAGGCATAGACCGGGCTGTGGTGGGGCGTTTCCTGCTCCAGCGCTTCCACCGCCTGCCAGTCGGTCTGGCCCTTGGCGCGCACGAACTCCGGCCGGCCGTCGGCATCCAAAAGCATCGCCAAGCCAAAAACCTCCTCGCCGTCCGCGCCCGGCTGGTACTGGCCTTCGGCTAAAAGCGGCAGCCAGGCAATCTGCTCGGCCGGGTAGGCGTGGACAACGCCCTGCTGGTCGGTAAAGGCGTACTGCTCCAGCCGCGGCGCGTTCAGTTTGGGATCGAACTCGCCCCGAAGCGTCTTGTCTTGGTTGGCTTTCAAATCAGAGACGTGGTCGGCAGTCAGGGCTTCGTGGCCGCGCTTCTGCCACTTACTCCCGTCGGTTTGCCAGGCCAAAGCCGGCACCTGTCCGTCCTCGCCTTTTTCCAACACGGCCGGGGCATAACGGGTGATATTGCCCTGCTTGTCCACGGCAATGAAGTAGGCCGTGCCCAAATCATCCAGATTGCGGCTGATTGCCAGATAGACGGGGTTGGCGTCCGGCCGCTTGACCGTTTTGGGGATGAACTGCTCGGCGCCGCTGTCGG
>DAOUCM010000015.1:0-2069 GCA_034431895.1 Anaerolineales bacterium | reverse complement strand
TTTGCAAGCCATACGACAGAGAGGCCACCGTTTGATTGCGAATGGCTTCGATTTCGAGCAAGTCAATGATGTCTTCTACGAAACGGCGGAATTGAATCTGCTCGCGCTGCGCCGCCCCCCAATAGACCATGCTGGAAAGCAAACCGCTTTTCATGTGGATGTGACAGCCCGATAGAAGATTGTCCAGCACGGTCATGTGCTTGAAGAGCTCGATATTCTGGAAGGAACGGGCAATGCCGAGTTGGGCAATCTGATGCGGGCGCAGTTTCGTTAAGTCGTGCGATGCGCCGTTTTGATAGAGAATACGCCCCTTTTGGGGATGATACAAACCGCTGATGCAATTCAGCAGGCTGGTTTTCCCCGCGCCGTTGGGACCGATGATGGCATAAATCTCGCTCTGACGTACTTGCAGGTTGACATCCATCAATGCCATCAAACCGCCAAAGTAAAGTTGCACCTCTTCCACTTTGAGTTGAATCTGGCCCGCCTCCAGACGGCTGCTGTTCAATTGGCCGGTAAATCCACGCAGCATACGCGCTCCTGAAGAAAAGATTACCCCCATTGTAGGCGGACCGCGCTAATGAAGCGTCAATGCGAGCGTTAAAGCCCCCGTGACTTTTCTCGTTCCTTGGCCTCCGCTTCATCCAATGCAATGTTTGGCCCTTTGAGCGGCAGGTTGGGAATCACCACCGCCCCGCGCCGCTCGCCGGCAGCCTGACCCTGCGCCTGACGCAGTTCTTCCGTCATCCCCAGTTCATCGAAGATGGTGGTGGCGCGGAAGTGACAATCCACCGCCCAGGCGATCTGGCCGGCGCGGTCGTAGAGGCGGCGCATCGAAAGATAGGTGCGCGCCAGGTCAGGACGGGCGCGGATCTGACGCAAAACGCGCATCGAATCCACCAACAAGGTTTCGATTTCCATCCAGGCCGGTTCCCGTTGCCGAATGCGAATATCTGCCAGCAGTTTCAGCCCCACGCCGCTCGCCCAGCGGTCTCCGCTTTGCTTTGCTTCTGCCAGCCCTTGCAAGGCTTCCTTCTCGGCCTCGCCGATTTTTCCTGCCAGCAGCAGACTTTTGGATAGGAACAGGTGCGGCAGATAATCGAAGACGCGGTAGCGATTTTGTTCTGCCCAGGCAATGGCTGTATGCAGGCGGGAGACTCCATCGGCGGTTTTCCCTGAATGCGCCTGCGCCAGGCCGTAGAGCGCCAGCGCCATATACAAGGGCGGGGTGAGCGTTTCGGCTTCCATCGAGGGCAGCAGCGGTTCGAGCGTTTCCAGGCAAGCCCGCCAGGATTGATGAGCCGCTTGAATCATCGCCAACTGCATCCGCGCGAAGACGAGCGGCGAGCCAGACACAGCCTCTGAGTGCGTTTCGGCCAGTTCCAGCCCGCGCTGTCCTGCTTGCCGGGCGCGTTCCCAGGCGCCCACGCGCGCATAAGCGATGCCCAGGTACCCTAGCACAATCGGTAAATCGGCGGGAGGCGGCTTCAGCCGGGTCTCATCGTCTGCTTGATTTACATAGCGCACCAGATGAGCGATGGCGTCATCGAACGCGCCCAGCGCAATGCTCACCCGTCCCAGCATACGCAGCGAGGCCGCCAGCAGGTCGGGGTCTTCGCGTTCTTCGGCCACCCGCAGGGCGCGATGGGCATAATCGTTGGCTGGCTGAGGCTGACCGCGCAGCCAGAAGAATTGCGCCGCGCGACGAAAGACCTGTCCCAGGCGGGCTTCGTCTCCTAGCGAAGAAGCCAGATTTTCGGTCTGATTCAGGATTTCGAGGGCGCGCTGCAAATCACCGGTAAAAGCGTAAGCCTGCGCCAGTTGCAGGTTGACATCCACCCGCTCGGCGCGCTGGGCGGGACCGGGCAACTGTCCCAACAGGCTGACCGCTTGCTGTCCAAACTGACGCGCCTCGCGGTAGGAACGGAAGCGCAGGGCTTGTTCACCGGCCTGCGTTAGATGGGGCAGCGCCTTGAGCGGGTGGTCGGAACGGGCATAGTGATATGCCAGCACAGCCGGCTCGGGCGGCGGAATCGATTCGGCCAGCGCCTCCGCAATCTGCCGATGCG
>DAOUCM010000014.1:0-10548 GCA_034431895.1 Anaerolineales bacterium | reverse complement strand
TTCTCCGGTCAGGTCAAGACCTGGAACGAACTCAACCCGGCTTACCCCGCCGAAGCCATCAAGGTCTACTCCCCCGGCGCCGATAGCGGCACCTTCGACTACTTCGTCGAAGAAGTGATGGCGCCCGCCTTCAAGAACGCCGAAGGCAAGGCTGATATGGAAGCCGGTAAGGCTGCCCTGCTCGGTCTCGAAGGCGTCCAACTTTCCGAAGACGACAACGTCCTCGTTCAGGGCGTGGCTGGCGACAAGTACGCCATCGGCTACTTCGGCTACGCTTACTATGTCGAAAACACCGACAAACTGAAAGCCCTGGCGATTGAAGGCGTGGAACCCAACCAGGCGAATGTGGACAACGGCACCTACCCGCTCGCCCGCCCGCTGTTCATCTACTCCACCGCCAAGATTATGCAGGAAAAACCGCAGGTGGCTGCCTTCATTGGTTTCTACCTCAGCCAGTTGGACGACAACATCCTCGATGTCGGCTACTTCCCCGCTCCCCGCAACGCTTACTACTCCGCCTGGGGCGCCTGGTACGTTGCTGAACTCGGTCGTCAATAATATTCCCCCCATTTCACCGGGCTGGCTCCTCTCTGCAGGGGGGGCCAGCCCCCTCGACTTTTTATGAAGGCAAAACTCTCTGCGCACCGCTCCGAAGGTTTAACTGGCTTACAAGGTTTTCCAGGGAGCCTTCGGGACGTTCTGTGCAAGGTGAGTTATGAAGGCAAAATTCTCCGGCGTTTTTTGAAACGGGAAACCTTGAGAATTTTGCTTTCATCACCCACATGCCGATATTCAATCCATTACAAAACGCCCGATAGAGTAAAATCTAGCGTAACTTCTTCGAATTTGACTGTCCGAAGAGCAAATTGTGAAACGCTGATTTTGAATTTGGGTTGAGAAAACTCATGAACCAAACCTATCTATCCAAATCTTCCGCCGACTGGGTGCGAACCCTGCGAAGAAAATTGCGAATTGGCGAAGGAATGGTGGAAGCCTCGCTTTTTGGCGTCGGGTTTCTCACTATTTTCATCACCCTCGCCATCACGATTGTTCTGGGGGACCAGGCGCTTTTGTTTTTTGCCGAGCCGGAAGTGACGCTGAAGGAATTCTTCCTGACCAACTCCTGGCAGCCGCAAATTGGAGACTTTGGCATTTGGGCGCTGGTCAGCGCCACGCTCACCACCAGCGCGATTGCCATTGCCGTGGCGCTGCCGCTGGGATTGAGCGCCGCCATTTACCTGAGCGAATATGCCAAACCACGCGCGCGGGCTGTCCTCAAACCCGTTCTCGAAACCCTGGCAGGCATTCCTACCGTGGTGTATGGCTATTTTGCCCTGCTCTTTATCTCCCCCATCATCCGCAATTTGTTTGGGGTGGAAAAAGTGGGCGTGTATAACATGCTCTCCGCCGGGCTGGTAATGGGCATCATGATTTTGCCGTTGATTGCCTCGATGAGCGAAGACGCCCTGAGCGCCGTGCCATACGCCTTGCGCGAAGGCGCTTATGCCATGGGCGCCACCAAACTGGAAGTCAGCACGCAGGTGCTCGTCCCGGCGGCTTTTTCGGGGATTGGCGCTGCGGTGATTGTGGGCATTTCCCGCGCGGTTGGCGAGACCATGATTGTGGCGATTGCCTCGGGCGCAGGCCCCAAATTTTCGTTCAACCCGCTGGATGCCGCCGAAACCATGACCGGTCACATTGCCCGCATCAGCGGCGGCGACCTGCCCTACGGGACGATTGACTACACCAGCCTGTTCGCCATTGCGCTGATGCTCTTCCTGCTCACCCTCGTCCTGAATCTCATCAGCCAGTGGATTATCGCCCGCTTCCGCGAGCAGTACGAATAATTCACCGGCGCGCAGACCTGCCCGGTTTTGGAGAAATGCTCTATGAGCCGCTACACATATCCCGAAAAAAATGAACTGGAACGCTTCATCGCGGCGCGCTATCGCACAGCCTGGGTGTGGGAAATGCTGTTTTTCTCCTCCCTGCTGATAGCGATTGTCGCCCTTTCCGCCCTCTTTCTGAGCGTTGTTGACGACGCTTTTGGCTATGTGGCATACGAATACAAAAAAGACCCTGCCACCATCAGCGAGAAACCCTTAGAAGAGTTGAACAAAGAAGAACTGATTGCCGTGCTGCAAACCCATCTTTCCAAAGGCGCGTACGGAAAGTTGGACAATGAAAAGAAAATGGAAACTCGCAGCGAAGGCGAGTTGTACAACCTGATTATCGAACGTATCATCCAAATAAAGACCAAAGAAACCTACACCCTCTACCGTTCGCTGTTCGAGCGCGAAGCCATCGAAGCCGAAGTCAAAGAAAAATTTCCAAACGCAAAATTGGAATTTCGTTCCTGGCTGAATCCTGTTTTCTTAACCACCCCGCAATCGAGCAAAGCCGAATTTGCGGGCGTGCGCACCGCCATTTTGGGTTCGCTGTGGATTGTGGGCATCGCCATTCTGCTGGCTTTGCCAACCGGCGTGGGCGCAGCAGTCTATTTGCAAGAATACGCCAACAAGAAAAACTTCATTGCCCAAGTCATTCAGACAAACATCAACAACCTGGCGGGCGTTCCCTCCATCGTCTATGGGATGCTCGGCCTGGCAATTTTCGTCCGCGCCTGGGAGCCGTTCACCAGCGGGGCGATGTTCGGCGTTTTAGATACCAACGGGCGCACCGTGCTTTCTGCCGGGCTGACGATGGGCATTCTCGTCCTGCCGCTGGTCATCATCAACGCGCAGGAAGCCATCAAAGCCGTGCCCGATTCCATTCGGCAAGCCGCCTTCGGCGTGGGCGCCACCCGCTGGCAGATGGTCTGGCATCACGTCCTGCCGAGCGCCCTGCCGGGCATCCTGACCGGCAGCATTCTGGCAATGTCGCGCGCCATCGGCGAAACCGCGCCGCTCATCATCGTAGGCGCGTCCACCTTCATCACTATAGACCCCTCGACGCCATTCACCAAATTTACCGCCTTGCCCATTCAAATTTACCAGTGGACCTCGCGCGCGCAAGGCGAATTTCATGCCATTGCCGCCGCGGGCATTCTGGTTCTGGCCGGGTTGCTGCTCCTGCTGAACGCAGCCGCCATTCTCTTACGCAATCGCTATCAACGGCGCTGGTAATCCCGCCGCTCAAAAGAGAAAACTATGAACGAGACAACCTCCAATCCATTTGCAATTGAAACCAAAAATTTGAGCATTTTCTATGGTTCTTTCGAAGCCGTCAAAGGCGTAAACTTGCAAATCGAAAAACAGAAAATCACCGCCATCATCGGCCCTTCTGGATGCGGCAAATCCACGCTGTTGCGCGCCTTCAACCGCATGAACGACTTCGTGCCGACCAGCTATGTGAAGGGCGAAATCTTGATGCACGGCGTGAATCTCTACAGCAAAGACGTTGACCCGGTGGAAGTCCGCCGCCGCATTGGCATGGTCTTCCAAAAGCCAAACCCCTTCCCCAAATCCATTTACGAAAACATTGCCTGGGGCGCGCGCATCAACGGCTACAAGGGCAACATGGACGAACTGGTCGAACAATCGCTGCGCGGCGCGGCGCTGTGGGACGAAGTGAAAGACAAACTGAAACAAAGCGCCTACGCCCTCTCCGGCGGTCAGCAGCAGCGCTTGTGCATCGCCCGCACCATCGCCATCCAGCCCGAAATCATCCTCATGGACGAACCCGCCTCGGCCCTCGACCCCATCTCCACCCTGCGCATCGAAGAGTTGATGCAAGAACTGAAGAAGGACTACACCATCATCATCGTCACCCATAACATGCAGCAGGCCGCGCGCGTCTCAGACTACACTGCCATGATGATGCTCCACGAAGATACCCGCTCTGGCACAGTCATCGAATACGATGAGACCAAGAAAATCTTCACCCGTCCCGCCGACAAACGCACAGAAGACTACGTGACAGGGAGATTCGGGTAAGGTGAACAACCTAGAAACACACGTGTTTCCTTGTTTACGTGTGTACTTGTAGATAACACAAGGAGCGCCATGAATAAACCGAAAATCCTTTTCCTATGCACGGGCAATTCGGCGCGTAGCCAGATGGCCGAAGGACTCCTGCGCGCCATGGCAGGGGAGCAGTTCGACATCTTCAGCGCAGGCACCGAGCCGACGGGCAGCATCCTCCCCGAGGTCCAAGAAGTGATGCGTGAGATCGGCGTGGATATCTCGTCGCAATATTCCAAATCCGTCAAGGAGTATCTCGGCAAAGCCCATTTCGCTTACGTCATCACCGTCTGCGCAGACGCAGAGAAGAATTGCCCTGTTGTATTTTTGAATATGGGCAAACACGAACACTGGCCGTTCGACGACCCCGCTCAATTCGACCCTCGAACGCGCCTCGCGCGCACCCGCGACGTGCGCAACCAAATTGAGGCACGTCTGCGCTCTTGGCTTTCTGCGCAAGGCCTGACGCCGCGCGAGTTTCGGGTGTAAAATTGTCTCCACGCATTGTGAGTCTTTTGCCGCAATGCCTCTAATATCACAGCGCAAGGTTAGCGCAAACGGTCTTGAGTCCGCGAATCTTCACTAATCTACGCGAATAGCGCAAATTCGCGGATGCTTCTCCCGACTTTGCGCTGCAATACTAAGCAAAATTGCGGAATTTGTTTGCCAGATTCATACTCACGTTAGATACAGAGGTCATTATGATTCGAAAAACTTTCGACCATGAACTTCAAGAAATGAAAGATGAAATCCTCGTGCTAGGAAGTATGGTCGAGCAGGCTATCTCGGCTTCGGTCGAGGCGCTCAAGAAAAGAGACCTTGAAGCGGCCCAAGAAATCTTGGCGGCCGATAAGGAAATCAACAAGAAGCGCTTCGACATCGAAAGTAAGTTGATGATCCTGATCGCTACACAGCAACCAATGGCGCATGATTTACGTCTATTGGCTTCCTCTATGGAAATTATTTCCGAGTTGGAGCGGATGGGAGATTATGCCAAAGGGATAGCCAATATCAATCTCCGTATGGGCGATCAGCCTTTGCTCAAGCCCTTGATTGACATCCCACGCATGGCTCAAAAGGGAGCCGACATGCTCCATCGTGCCTTGACGGCTTTCATCAACGAGGATACTGAGTTGGCGCGTTCCATCCCTATCGAGGATGATGAAGTGGATGCCCTTTACAATCAGGTGTACCGCGAATTGATGACGTTGATCATCCAGGACCCAAAGGCAATCGAGCGCGCCAACTGGCTCTTATGGGTCGCTCATAACCTGGAGCGTGTGGCCGACCGTGTCACCAACATCTGCGAACGCACTTTGTTCATTGCAACCGGTGAGATGGCCGAAATCCAAAACAGCGATGATGAATTTTGGAAGTCAAGAACGTAGCGCGCCGGGACGGGCGTCATTCAACACTGAAACCATCGTTGCAGCCCTCGTGCGCGATGGATGCGCGCTGGCAAGCCCTTGACACCCGTCCGTTTCGGCTTATAATCATCGCATCACGAAAGTAAAACCCTGTCAATCAGCGCGAGCGCTTGGGACAAAAAGTCTCAAGGCGCTTGCCTTTGTTTGTCTCTATTGTATGCGTAACGCGGAGCTCATTCCGCCTGTCTGGTCGCTTCCGAATGACGCAATTCACGTAGAGACAAAGTATGCCTGCAATGATCCTGATGTTGGATGAGGAGTGCATCTGTGGAAACCAAAGGACTGACCGCATTACGCATCAGCCTGGCCTCGCCGGAAACGATTTTGTCCTGGTCGTATGGCGAAGTGCTCAAACCTGAAACCATCAACTACCGCCGATTGCGTCCAGAAAAGGACGGCCTGTTCTGTGAGGCCATCTTTGGACCGACCCGCGACTGGCAATGTTATTGTGGAAAATACAAAAATCCACGCTTCAAGGGTATCACCTGCGACAAATGCGGCGTAGAAGTGACCCGCGCCGCCGTACGCCGCGAGCGCATGGGGCATATCAGCCTGGCGACGCCCATTGCCCACATCTGGTATACGCGCCGCATTCCTTCTTACCTGGGCTTACTGCTCGACATTTCACGTCGCAATCTCGACCGGGTGTTGTATTTTGCTCAATATATCATCACCTACGTAGATGAAGAAGCCCGTCAGAAGGCTCTCAAACGTCTGGAGGATGAAATCTCGGTCTCCGAGCGCGAACAAGCCGCAGAGATCAACGCCAAGATTGCAGAGGTCAAGACCCACCGCGATCAGGTCTTGGCTGAAATCAAGCAAAAACAGACCGCTATCGAACGCTCCTACGATGAGCAGATCGCCACGCAACTCGAACCGGTCATCAAGGAAGGTCAACGGCTAGAAAAACTCATGCAAGAACAGATGGGACAGCCGGCCAAGGCCTCCATCGTCTTCGAGGTGACCGGCGATGTTGTCGTAGAAGCCGGAACGGCCATTGCCGCCAAACATATCAGTCAGGTACAAAAAATCGTCCAGAAAAAACTCGAGGCCATCGAAAACGATCTCAAAGATCAAAAAGCGCGCGAGATGGAAGAATTGAAGACCGAGGCGGCCCGCATCAAAGCCGAAGCCGACCTGGAGATGGAATCTTTGCGCGGACAACTTGAGGATCAGTCTTCGGCCTCGCAAGGACAGAATTCACGTCTGCGGGACGAATTGCTTGAACTGCGCCCCTTTACCTTCATCAGCGAGGCTCGCTACCGAGAACTGAAACAGCGCTGGGGGCAGGTCTTTCGCGCTGACATGGGCGCCGAAGCCTTTTTCGATATCTTGCGCCGCCTCGACTTGGACAAACTGTCTGAGGAATTGTGGCACGAGGTACGCACAACTAAATCGAAGCAAAAGCGTAAGAAAGCCACCACCCGCTTGAAAGTCGTGGAAGCCTTCCGCCGTTCTGGCAATCGCCCGGAGTGGATGATTCTCACTGTCTTACCTGTCATTCCCCCCGACTTGCGCCCTATGGTGCAGTTGGACGGCGGACGCTTTGCCACTTCGGACCTGAACGACCTGTACCGCCGCGTCATCAACCGCAACAATCGTCTGAAGAGGTTGCTCGAACTGGGGGCGCCCGATGTCATCATCCGCAATGAAAAGCGTATGCTGCAAGAAGCGGTAGACAGCCTGATTGACAATTCTCAGCGCGGCAAGGCCCTCAGCCGGCGTGGCCGCCGCGAACTCAAGTCGCTGAGCGACATGCTCAAAGGAAAGAAGGGCCGCTTCCGTCGCAACCTGCTGGGTAAGCGCGTGGACTACAGCGGACGCTCGGTGATCGTGGTGGGGCCACAGTTGAAACTCTATCAGTGTGGCTTGCCCAAGAGCATGGCGCTGGAACTCTTCCGCCCGTTTGTGATTGCGCGGTTGGTTTCGCACAACTACGCGGCAAACGTCAAGGGTGCACGCCGCTTGATCGAGCGCAATCGTCCCGAAGTGTGGGAGGCGCTCGAGGAAGTCATCAAAGAACGTCCCGTGCTGCTCAACCGCGCGCCCACCTTGCACCGCCTGGGCATTCAGGCCTTCGAGCCGATTTTGATCGAGGGCAGTGCTATCCAATTACATCCGCTCGTCACGACGGCCTTCAACGCCGACTTCGACGGCGACCAGATGGCCGTGCATGTTCCCCTCTCGCAAAAGGCTGTGCAAGAAGCCCGTGAGTTGATGCTGGCCTCCCGCAATCTGCTCAAGCCTGCCGATGGCGAGCCGATTATTTCGCCCTCCAAGGATATGGTGTTGGGCGTCTACTACTTGACGATGAAACACAAAGCCGCCCATCGCGGCGACGGACGCGCCTTTGCCGACCTGGATGAAGTCGAGATGGCTTATCAACTTGGCCAGGTAGATGTCCACACTGAAATCAAAGTGCGCGCTACCACCTGGTATGCAGAAGATGGCAGCCGGCTCCCCCAACCGGAGACACGCCTCATCGAAACGACCGTCGGGCGGGTGCTTTTCAACCGCATCCTGCCGCCCGAGGTGCAATTTACTAACGAAAAACTGGACAAAGGCGGCGTGAAAGACCTCATCGCCGAGGTGTATGAACTGTGTGGCGCCGAAACCACCACCATTGTGGCAGACCGCATCAAAAGCATGGGATTCGAGTTTGCTATGCGTTCTGGCACCACGCTGGCAGTAGCCGACATTACCATCCCGCCGGAGCGAAAAGACATCATTGCCGATGCGTTGAAACAAGTCGAGGTTGTCCAGCGCGATTTCCGGCGCGGCTTGTTGACCGAGCAGGAAAAGAACGAGCGCGAAATCAACATCTGGCAGTCCACCACCGACCAGGTAGCCGAAGCGGTCAAGCGTCACATGGACCCGGATGGCAACCTGGCCACCATGGCCAACTCTGGCGCCACCAAAGGCGGTTTTTCCACCATTTCCCAATTGGCCGGTATGCGCGGCTTGATGGCAGACCCCTCCGGCCGTATCATCCCGCTGCCGATTCGCTCCAACTTCCGCGAAGGGTTGACCGCGCTGGAATACTTCATCTCGACCCATGGAGCGCGCAAAGGACTGGCCGATACCGCCCTGCGCACCGCTGACGCCGGTTACTTGACCCGCCGCCTGGTTGACATTGCGCAAGACATCATCATCAACGAGTATGATTGCGGCACTAAGGAGGGCATCTGGCTGCGAAAATCGGACGACATTGCCGGCCAATCATTGAGTGTGCGCATGTACAGCCGCTTGCTGGCCGAGCGCGTCATTGACCCCAAGACCGGCGAAGTCATTGGCGAAGCCGACGACATCATAGACCATGAACTGGCGCGCAAAATCGTCTCGGCCGGCGTGACCGAAGTCAAAGTGCGCTCGCCTCTGACCTGTGAATTGTCGCACGGCGTATGCGCCAAGTGTTATGGTATTGATTTGGGACGCGGCGACATGGTGACCTTGGGCGCTGCCGTAGGCATCGTGGCGGCTCAATCCATTGGCGAACCAGGCACGCAATTGACGTTGCGCACTTTCCATACCGGCGGTGTAGCGGCCGGCGGCGCAGACATCACCACCGGCCTGCCCCGCGTAGAGGAACTCTTCGAAGCCCGCAAACAACCAAAAGGCGAGGCCGTAGTAGCCGAAATCACCGGCACGGTGCGCATCATGCAATCTGAGCGTTATGCCGACTTGCGCGAAGTAACCATCGAACACAGTGAACTGGTCAGCGATGCCTATAGCATCCCTGAAGATTGGAAGTTTGCCGTGCGAGACGAAGACGAAGTCAAGATCGGCGATGTGCTGGCCACGCTTGGCGATGCCACCATCGTTGCTCAGCATGGCGGCCGGGTGCGCCTCGAAAAGAAAGAACGCCAGATCATCGTTTCGTATGACCAAAAGGAAGAAAAAACCTACGACATCCCCACCACCTCGCGCTTGCTAGTCAAAGATGGCGACCATGTAGAAGCCGGCCAGCCATTGACAGAAGGCTCGCTCAACCCGCACCGCATCTTGCGCATTCAAGGACGCGAGGCTTGTCAAATGTACCTGCTGCGCGAAGTGCAAAAAGTCTACCGTTCACAAGGTCAGAACATTCATGACAAACACTTTGAAGTCATCACGCGCAAGATGTTGAGCAAAGTACAGGTAACGCGCCCCGGCGATACCAAGTACCTGCCTGGTGATGCGGTAGACCGCCTCGAGATCCGCCGGGTGAACGAGCAAATGTTGGCCGAGGGCAAGCAGCCGGCCCGCTTTGTGGAAATTCTGCTAGGCGTGACCAAAGCCTCCCTGTCCACCGATTCGTTCCTCTCGGCCTCCTCGTTCCAGCACACCATCAAAGTCCTGGCACAAGCCGCCATTGCTTCCAGCACCGACCCGCTGTTTGGGTTGAAGGAAAACGTCATCATTGGCAAACTCATTCCGGCCGGCACCGGTTTCACGGTAGACCGCTTCAAGAGCAGCGGTCCGGTCACCGAAACGGGTTCCTCGCCTTGGACCGAGATTGCCGAAAGCGCCGCCGACTGATACGCCCTGAAAGCAGTCCCTTGTAACGTCCCGAAGGCCTACCCTTCGGGACGTTTTTCTTATGATGACCAATTTACCAGTCATTGCCGCTTGAATCTTCGCGCATAATCTTGTACAATTTGTTCAGATAGAGTTCGCCCCTTCTTTGAACCTTGATGGGAGGCTCACGATGGATATGATCAAAGTCTCTGCCAACTCCCGTACATCGGCTGTCGCCGGGGCAATCGCGGGCGTCATCCGCGAGCATAAACGGGCAGAAGTGCAAGCAATTGGCGCCGGGGCAGTCAACCAGGCCGTCAAAGCCCTGGTGTTGGCCACCGGTTACCTGCGCAACGACGGCATCGAAGTCGTCTGCGTGCCTGAGTTCGTGGACGTGGAAATAGACGACAAGGTGCGCACTGCCATCAAGTTGGTTGTGACGCCGCGCCAGGCCATCCCGGCTGAATAACGGAGCCTCTTTGGGCGTAGAACTCCCTCCGTCGAGGCGTAGAAAACCGCCTGGACGGCTTTTCTGTTTGCTGTGACCGCAATGCGACACCCCTCGCGCTTCTTTCGCTGGACTTTGGGCCTGCTCTTGCTCCCCGCGCTCATCCTGGGCGCCTTGAGCGGCGCCGGCCTTTCGGCGCGCGCTGCGCCGAGGG
>DAOUCM010000013.1:0-1927 GCA_034431895.1 Anaerolineales bacterium | reverse complement strand
CCGCCATCGTGCGCGGCATGTATGACCTGATCCCGGTCGCCGCGGCAGACGGGGCGTTGGGCTTCGAGTCCAACGGCTTTACTGCCACCGCCGTGCCAGAGCAGATTGCTTGGCGCAACCAAAAGGAAGAGATCGAGACGCTGGCGCTGGACAAAGAGTCCGAAGGCGACTATTGGCGCTACGCCAACGCCGACAGCGGCGCCGAGCAGTTCATCCCCAAAACGGTCAAGCGGCCGCACGCCAACCCCGTCTATCTGGCCGTCAGCCGCAATCTGGATGATTTGGGCGTTGCCTATTTCGTTGCCGTGGATAAGCAGGGCAATATCACCCGCTATGCCCCGGCGGTGTTGGAAAAAGGCGAGGACGGACAGGTGCCGGCTTTGGCCTGGCAAACCGACGGGAGTAAGTGGCAGAAGCGCGGCCACGAAGCCCTGACTGCCGACCACGTCTCTGATTTGAAAGCCAACCAAGACCAAACTGTCTGGAGCCAGTCCAACGACCCCAAATTGAACGCGCCGCGGCTGGAGCAGTACGCCTTTACCGATGCCGAGGGCGTGGTCCACGCCTACCCGGCCGAGCAGATTGCCTGGCTGCCGCTGTTAGCCGAAGGCCAGTACCAGCCGGGCGCGGACGGCGAGGAGGTTTTTGGCCTGGCGATGCTGTTGGGCGCTGACGGCCAGCCCGAGTTTGTCCGCGCCAAGGGCCAGACCGACTGGCAGGCGGTGGAAGCGCTGGAGCAGGAAACGCCCCACCACAGCCCGGTCTACGCCGCCAAGATTTTTTATAACGGCCAGGAAACCGAGCGGATGTTCATCTTTTTGGGCAACAAAGCCGCCGGCGTGAACGAGATTTTGGACGAAAACGGCCATGATGTGGCCGTGCTGGGAGAGGGATTGCGCTATGTGTTTGGAGAGAAGGGGTGGGTGAGGGAGTTGCCGGAAAACTTCATGGTGGAGATTGGCCGCTGGGAAGAAATGGGAATTGACTGGGAGTTGCGCGACGCCGACACCAGCCTGTGGGCCGATACTTACGGCGACGGTCAGATGATTGAAATGGCGCGCCGCGACCCCGAGACGAACGAGTGGCGGCCGGTGGATTTTTACAAAGAACTGATTTTTACCTACCACCCGGTCGAATACTTCTGGGGTGAGCCGCTGTTCACTTTTAAGCAGGCGCAGACCATTCTGCTGGAGCAGGGCAGTACTGACCCGGCCCACCGCCCGCTTGAAATTTACAAAGCGGTCAAAATAAACGCCTTGCGGGGAGAAGATGGTTTTACTGTTTCCGACAAGAAGAAACGGGAGTTACATTATCACTGGAACCGCTTCGAGGCGACATTTCCTTTTCCCGTTGGCGGCGAGGATGTAAACCTTGATTTTATCTGGATAGACGCGCGGGTGCCGGTAGCAGGGTCGGATGGCACGCTGGTTTGGCAGGAGACGACCGGCTTCGTGATAGAGGATCCGTGGGCGTTCGATTACGAAGTGGGGCCGATTGAGGTGTCGTTCCTGCACTTTCGCAACCGCGAGGGCCAAACCGTTCACTTGTTCCTGCAAGGCAGTTGCACGGATGTGGAAGCCTGGAGCCCCTTGTTTACCGAGGCGGAAAAAAATCAGTTCATCAAATACATCGAAGGCAGCTATTAAACAAGGCTTGACTGGCGTCTAGCGGGTGTGGGATACTGAAAGCGTATGCGGCTGGACAGGCGGCTTATCGGAGCAAGCATAGGGTTGTTGGCGCTGACTGGGCTGGGGTTGTATCTGGCTTTGGCGGCGCCTTATCTGGCGAACTTTCGAGCGGTGATTTCCCTGCGGCGGCAAGCCGCGGCGCTGGCGCGGCGGGCCGGCTGGGTTAAGGGCTACGGCGCGCCGTTTTTCCCGCTGGCGGTAGAGACCACGAATCAGGCCGGGGTGTACGAGTACGCGCT
>DAOUCM010000012.1:0-3849 GCA_034431895.1 Anaerolineales bacterium | reverse complement strand
CCCCAATCCCTTGAATGCCAATAACAGGAAAGGTGTTTTTATCAGGGTTTTTTCCTAGTAACAGGTCTAGTATCTCTTTTGTTTCCTGTTCTCTATCATAGAATTTCCCAATAAAGGGTGGCGAAGGTAAATTACTTCGTAGACCAACTCGATGATATTCTTTTGCTACATCGCGAAAATTTTTGTCACCCGCAAAAAAAGTCCAAATTGCTTTTAGCAAATCGACTACTGTTTTTATTATGTCAAGCATAATATTAGTCTCCTGGTCGTTTCACAATTTGGGCGTGGCTAGTGGGTAAGGGAGAGGGGCTACCTCTCCCTCCCCGTAGTCGCAATAGGGTCACTTCCCTATATTTACCGGCGTGCGGCTTTCCCTTCGGCAGGCTCAGGGCATCGCCCGCACCGGGCGACCCCCGCCGCCTTGCCCTGAATGAGGGAACATCGTAGAACGCTACGTCAACAGTCCGTAAAGCGAGACCAGACCCAAACGAGCAATGGGCTTGTTCTTCCAACGCCGATTATACCCGCGCGAGATGCCCTTAAATCTCATAGAGCGAATTCTGGCGCGTATCCAGTTGCTTGCACTGCGGACGGAGTTTACCCTGAGCGTAGTCGAAGAGCTTCATGGCAGACGACCGCCTCGAAACACACCACCGGAACGGCAATCACAACGACAACACCCTCGCCAATCTGGTTTTGCTGCACGGCCACTGCCATGATGAAGCCCATCGGACGAAGTACTCATGACAAGAGCCTGTCATTTGAAGAGCCGGATGAAGGGAAACTTTCACGTCCGGTTCGGTAGTGGCGGCGGGGTGGGCAACCGCCCCGCCGACCATAATTGGCACGCTTTTGACTTGGCAGACTCTACATGTTTTGAAGTTGCTCGCGAATTAAGGTGCTTAACTTCTTGATAACTTCATTGAACTTTTCTGGCGGCAATTTACAACTAAATTCTGCTTTTCTTGCCTTCCAATCAAGACTTTTTACTTGGTCAGATAAAATTGCGCCCTTGACTTCCAAACCTTCAGGTATCAAAACTTCAAATGGATACCCTTTGATCTGGCTCGTAATTGGACAGAGCAAGGCTAAACCAACTTTCCCGTTATATGCCTTTGGAGACAAAACCAGCGCTGGTCTATGACCTGCCTGCTCATGTCCTGCTTGCGGATTGAACATAATCCAAACGATGTCGCCGCTATCGGGAACGTATGCCATAGGTTCACCAAACTTCGTTGCCTACGGCAAAACCCGTATCAACTTCGGTATGAAGATTATCTTTTGTAATGCCTGCAAGCAATTCGTCAAGCGTCCAACTTGGAGCAGAAACGGGCGTGACGATAATTTTGCCTTCGACAAGGCTGATTTCGACTAAGGAATCGTTTCCCAATTGAGCGTCAACCGCAAAGGCTTTGGGAATTCGCAGGGCAAGGCTGTTGCCCCATTTCTGAACTTTTGTGAGCATAGGGATATCTCCTGTTTGTTTCTACAACAAAGATACACCTTTTTGCTCGATTTTTCAAGGGCTAATTTCGCAAGGGACGAGAGGGTAAGGGAGAGGGGCTGCCTCTCCCTCACCGTTGTCGCAACAGGGTCAATTCCCTATATTTACCGGCATGCGGCTTTCCCTTCGGCAGGCTCAGGGCATCGCCCGCACCGGGCGCCCGCCGCTGCCTTGCCCGGAATGAGGGAACATCTCGACAGGTTCGATGCGGCGCATCCCGGAACGCTACGTCAGAAGTCCGTAAAGAGAAACCAAACCCAGACGAGCAATGAGTTTGTTGCTCCAACGGCGATTATACCCGCACGAGATGCCCTTGTTGGTTGGTACACCATCCATTTATGACCGTGAAGACGCCAAGCACGCTCCAGGTAAGACCGCCCTAACCGAGTATGGACAGTCTTGACACTTGTCAGGCGTCGGTATTTCAGCCTTAGGCGCAGCCTGACACACCTGAACCCGCCGAAACGCGCCTCCCCGGTCACCCTGCTGCCTGCCCGCCTCGCGACTACCTCTTGCGGCGTAGCCCTGGGTATGATGAAGGCGGACAGTTCAGCAGCCTGTACACTAGTTTTAGGCGAGGGAATAGGCTCGCCATTTACCAAATAAACCTTCCAAATGGCATTCAATGGCTTCAACTCTATTCTCTTGCTGTGCTAACGTACCGACCTGTGGTCGGCTTTGCCAGACCAGGCAGAGCCTGGTGATACGCTGTTTGCACCTGCCCGCTGGCGTCTGGAGTGAGATTCCAGCCTGCTGATACGAATATGTGGGCAACCACCAGTAGCCATTGAAGGGTGCCTACGCAAAAGATGTCAGCAATGACGAGGAAAGTCCGCAGATTTCACAGATTACGCAGAAAAATCTGCCAGAATCTGCGTCACAGCATCCTCCTTGAGGATTTGCGAAGGGTTCGACAACTTTTGAGTTGGTTGGCGAAGTGCGCGGACATACGTCTCCTGAAGCCTGGAACTTCTGGGCAGAATCAACGGGTGTTGACTCAACGTGAATTACGCGAAAAAGGCGAAAAGCGCGAAAGTATCAACGAGAAATTGTGGAGGGCGTGGCCTAAGGCCTATTGCTTTGTATACTCTCTCACCAATGCTTCAGCGCGATCGCTGCGCACGCATTTTTCTTTGACCATTTGGGAGGCGACTTTTTCGATGAGGTCGCCGCTTGCGCCGGCGGCAATAGCAACTTGCCGGGCATGCAGCGACATGTGTCCACGCTGAATGCCTTCGGTAGCCAAAGCGCGCAGAGCAGCCAGGTTCTGAGCCAAGCCGACCGAGACGATGATTTCGGCCAGTTGGGCGGCGGTCTGGACGCCCATCAACTCGATGGCGGCCCGCGCGGCAGGATGGACTTTGGTTGCGCCGCCGACGATGCCAACAGCCATGGGCATTTCCAATGTGCCAACCAGGTCGCCGCGCGCGTCTTTGCCCCAGGTAGAAAGCGAGGTGTACTTGCCTGAGCGCGCCGCATAAGCATGTGCGCCGGCTTCGATAGCGCGCCAATCGTTGCCGGTAGCAATCACGACCGCGTCCACGCCGTTCATAATGCCTTTGTTATGCGTAGCAGCGCGATAAGGGTCGGAAGCAGCGAAAGCATAAGCCGCAATAATACCGTCCCGCACTTGCTCGCCACTATAGTTATCGAAGGCCAGTTGGTTGACAGGAATGGTGCAACGGGCGCGCGCCAGCCGTCTATCCGCCAGGTTGGAGAGGATGCGCAGGTGAACACGCCCGCCGGTGATGGCTTCGAGGCGAGGCGCCAAACGCTCGCAAGCAGTGTTGACTGCATTGGCGCCCATGGCGTCGCGCACGTCATAGATGAGATGCACAACAAGAAATTCGCCAACGGGGGAATCGGCAATGAGGCGCACTTCCAAATCGCGCGCGCCGCCACCCACTTTTTTCAGGATGGGGTCAATGGTATCGGCTTCGGTCAGCAATTCCGCTTTATGCTCATAGATTTTCAAACGCGCCGAGGCTGCGTCATCCAGGCCAACGATTTGCATTTGCCCAATCATTTCGGGCGCAGAGGCGGTAGCCTGGAATCCACCTCCGGCTCGAGCCAGTTTTGCCATGAAGGAAGCGCCTGCTACTACAGAAGGTTCCTCGATGACAAAGGGAACCAGCACATCACGGCCATTGACTCGAAAATTCAAGCCAATGCCAATTGGCAGATTGTACAACCCAACGACATTTTCGATCATGTGGCTGGCAGCCTCGAGGTTGAGGCCGCCGTCGCGAAACGGGAGCAAATCTTCGGGAGTCCGATGCGCGTTGTCGGCCAGGGCGGCGAGGCGCTCTTCGAGGGTCAGGTTATAGAAGCCAGGGATTCGAGAA
>DAOUCM010000011.1:0-17994 GCA_034431895.1 Anaerolineales bacterium | reverse complement strand
AGCCAGGAAAGCCCAAAATACGGTATGATGTGGACATGCGCTTCAGCCTCCCGGCGGCTCTTGCCGCGCTTCTCACCCTGACAATAGCCTGCCAGCCGCGCCAGGGACCGGCAACACCGCCCCCGGCCTCTCCGCTGCCGCCTATGGTCGAGGTAAGCCCAAGCCCCGTGGCGCCTTCCGGGTATCTCACGCCCACGCCCGGCTACCCCGAAGCCGGCTTCGGCCCGCGCGGCTTCCCCATAGACATCAACCCGCTGACCGGCCTGAGCGCCGACCCCCTCCTGTTGACGCGTCGTCCCATCCTGGTCAAAGTAACGAACCTGCCGCGCGAAGCCCGCCCGCAATATGGCCTGTCGCGGGCAGACATCGTCTACGAATATTATACGGAAGAAGGCACGACACGTTTCGCCGCCCTCTTTTACAGTCAGGAAGCCGAACAAGTCGGCCCCATCCGCTCGGCACGCTTCTTCGACGAACATCTGGTGCGCATGTACGCGGCCTGGTTCGTCTTTGGCAGCGGCGACGAGCGCGTGAGGCAGCGTTTGTGGGACTCAGGCTTCGCCAACCGCTTCGTCCTCGAATGGCAGGCCGAATGCCCGGCCCTGTGCCGTCCCGACCCGCTGACCAACTTCCTGATGGGCAACACAGCCGCCATCCGCGCATACAATCGTCAGCGCGGTTTGCCCGACGAGCGGCAAAACCTGGAAGGGATGCGCTTCCAATGGCAGGCGCCAGCGGGCGGCCAACCCGCCAGCCAGGTCTACGTCTGGTATTCGGCGGCCATCTACAACCGCTGGGACTACGACCCCCCCAGCGGACGCGCCTTCCGCTTCTCGGACGCCGAAAACGCTCTTCAGGGCCAGCCAGAAGTCTATGCCCCCTTGAGCGATGCGCTGACCGGCGCGCCCATCGCTGCCGAGAACGTGGTCATCTTGCTGATGGAACATACCTTCTTTTCCACCTCGCCCGAAATCGTAGAAATGGACTTCTCTGCTTCTGGCCCGGCTTATGCTTTCCGCGACGGTCAGGTCTACGAACTGAAATGGCAGCGCCCGGCCGACGACGCCATCGTCTCCCTGGTCAGCGCAGACGGCAGCCCCTTCCCCCTCAAGCCCGGCACGACCTGGTTCGAGGTGATGGGGCTCAACACCCGCATTGCGCAAGACGAGCAGGCCTGGCGCTTCGAAATGCGCTTTCCGTAACGTGGAATTGAAGTGACCAGCGGACAGGAAGCGGATGAGGCGCTGTCCATTTTGCTATCGTACATCGTAGCGCGGGATTTATCCCGCAACCCAATGCGGCATGAATACCATGCTACAAAATCCTTACGATTGGGATAGATTCTCAAGAGCAATACTTTATTCGTTCAAAAATTCGTTGACGGTTTGCCCAGGGAACTTGCAGCGCGAACCAAAAGTAAAACCTTCGAGTGATTCGTGTAATTCGATGCGACCCAAATTTGCGCGAGCGATAATACTTCACCTGAATTCGGGAAAAGCCTTTGAACCGTCCTGAAGGCTCGATTTTGCTCATACAATTGCTCTAAAAAGCCTTTGGGATGGTGATCCCGAACTGGCGTTACCTTAAAAACGAGACAGTCACGAAAAGTGACTGTCTCGTTTTGGCGCGCTGTGGCTTCCTGACTTACTTGAGGAGGGATGCCACAGCGCTGGGTTTGTTACTACTATCCATGTTAGACATCACCTCCTCCTTTCTTAAGGATGGCAACTTACATGGCGCCCCCACCGATGATGACAGTATGGCACACTTCAATTCGGATGTCAATAGTAAAAAATACCTTCTAAGGAAATTGTAATTTTTGTGAATTGGATACCTTTTGACAGCCTTCGCAAGGGTTCGTGACTATCATCGTGAAAAAGTATCCTTTCATAATGTAATGAATCCCGCTACGAGGAGGCAGACATGAAATCTCATCCTACCCGCTTTTGGTGGACGGTTGTTACGCTCGGCTGGGCCTTTGACTTCCTGTTCTGGCGGCAACGGCCTGGCCTCAACTTCGGCCTATATGTATTGCTGTGCCTGGTCGCAGGCTTCTGGTTGCTGCGCAGCGACGGTCACCGTCCGGCGCGCAGCATTTGGCTGCTGGCGGTCTTGGCGGCGTTCTTCGCCTGCCTGGTGTGCCTGCGTGAGGAGCCAATGACGGTTCTCCTGGCGGTCGTCCTGACCTTGTTTCTGATGGGGGTGATGGCAGTCTCGTTCATGGGCGGGCGCTGGCCGGCTTACAGCCTGCTCGATTACCTGGGCAAGTTTCTGCAACTGGGGGGGAGCATGGTCGCTCGCCCATTGACGTTCAACGCCGAGGTAAAGGAAAGGCTCAGGCAAGTGGAGCAAGCACAGGCTGAGTCCCGAAGCGGGGCGCGTCGCGGCGTTTCACAAGCCTGGGCAGTCGTGCGCGGAGTCGTCATTGCGCTTCCTATCCTTGCCTTGTTTGCCAGTTTGCTGGCCTCTGCCGACCTGGTCTTCGGCCAAAGGCTGAAGGATTTCCTCCAACTATTCGACATCGAGAAACTGCCGGAATATATCTTCCGCCTGGGGTATATCCTCGTTGGCGCCTACCTGCTGGCGGGCGTGTTCCTGCACGCCGCCGCGCACAGTCAGGACGAAAAACTGTCCGGCCAAGACAAAGCGGCGCTGCCGCCCTTGCTGGGCTTCACCGAAGCAGTCATTGTGCTGGGCAGCGTGGCGGTGCTGTTTGCGGCTTTTGTAGCGGTGCAATTCCAATATTTCTTCGGCGGGCAGGCCAACATCCATCTCGAAGGCTACACCTACTCAGAATACGCCCGGCGCGGTTTTGGCGAACTGGTGAGCGTGGCATTCTTCAGCCTGCTGCTCATCCTGGGCGCAGGCAGCGTGACACGTCGCGAGACGAAAACACAGCGCCGCCTTTTTTCGGGCCTGGGAGCAGGCATCGTGGCGCTGACGCTGGTCATCCTGGTTTCGGCGTTCCAGCGGTTGACCCTATACGAAACCGCCTATGGCTTCTCGCGCCTGCGCACCTATACGCACGTCTTCATGGTCTGGCTGGGGCTGCTCTTGGCGGTAACGGTGGTACTGGAGATGGCGCACCGCGAGCGCGCCTTTACCCTGGCGGCCATGCTGGCGTCGCTGGGATTTGCCGCCAGTTTGAGCCTCATCAACGTAGATGGCTTCATCGTGCGGCAAAATGTGAACCGCGCTCTGGCGGGAGAAACCCTGGATATCCAATACTTGATGGAACTTTCGGACGACGCCATACCAGCGCTGGCCGCCGCGTATCGGACTCAGCCTTTGCCTGCTTCCGTCAAAGAGGGTGTAGGCGCGGCCCTGGCCTGCTACGCCGCCAACCGCCGCGCCGAGGAAGCGCCCGCTTCTTGGCGTTCTTTCCATGTAGCGCGCTGGAACGCCGACCGCATCCTGGGAAATTTGCGCACCGAGTTAGAGGCATATAAGTTCAAGGACGAAGACTGGTTGCAACAAGTCATCGCGCCTTCTGGCCAAGAGTATTTTTGTTACCGTTTTTGGGATTGAGGAGGGAGGGTTGATTAAAAGGAGATGTCCTTGTTTTTCTTTTGCTTCAAGCGAGCGGTAAGGTCCCTCAACTGGACGAAGGAAATGGGCTTGATCATGACAAAATCGGCGCGATCGCCATAGGTCTCTGCCATGCGCGCATCGGCAGTGGCGATAAGCACCAGCGTAGCACGCAGGCGTTCGTCGGTGCGTATCTTGTTCAACAATTCGGCGCCGGAAAGATGCGGTAAGTGCATGTCCAGCACCACCAGGTAGGGCGTCACTTCATCCAGCCTTTGCCGCGCTTTCAGGCCGTCTGTAATCGTTTCCACTTCGTATTCGACTGCCCGCAGCGCCTCTGCAAAGATGAGCGCCAGGTCTTCATCGTCCTCGATAATCAATGCCAATTCGTTCATTGTCATTCCTCATAATGAATGGTAACGATCTACGTGACCGTTGTAGGCCAGCCTTGCCTTGCTATCACTGGCATAGGGGCTATCTTGGGTTTATCTTCGCCGCTTCGACGGCTGGAAAGCCAAACAGGCGATTAAGCAACCTCGAGAGGAAGTATAACCGAAAATGTACTGCCCACGCCCGGCTGGCTTTCTACGGTGATTTCGCCGTTCATCTGAGTGACCAACTGTTTGACAATCGAAAGCCCTAGCCCCACGCCGCCATGTTCCCGCATCACGCCGCTGTCTGCCTGCCGGAAGGGGTCGAAGATGATCGAAATTTGCTCGCGCGAGATACCCCGCCCCGTATCACTGACCTGCATCTGCCAGCGGTCGGCTTTGTGCTTCGATAAACGCACATGCACCGAACCCTGGTCGGTAAATTTCACGGCGTTACTGACCAGGTTAAGCAGGATTTGTTGTAAGCGCAGCGGATCGCCCATGATGGTTTCGGGCAAAGCCGGGTCGAGAGTGCTGGTGAGCAAGAGACCTTTTTCTGCGCTCAGATGATCCATGGCTTCGTGCATGTTCTGAAGCAAAGCGGATACCTGGACTTCCTTGCGCTGGATGGACAGTTTGCCGGCCTCTATTTGCGCCTGGTCGAGCAAGTCGTTGACCAAGCCTAGCAAGCGGCGGGCATTGGCCATGATGCGCTCGGTCATAACCGCCTGTCTCTCGTTCACCGGCCCGTAGACTTGTTCTTTGAACATCTCGGCATAGCCCAGAATGGCATTGACCGGCGTGCGCAATTCGTGAGAAATCATGCCAATGAAAGTGCTTTTGAGCCGTTCCACTTCCGCTTCGCGGGTGAAATCACGGAAGACTGCCACCGTCCCAAGCAATCCGCCTTCAGCGTCCAGCACCTGAGACGAGGTGACGGAGAGGGTCTTCTGCCCCCATTCGATGCGGTGACTGGCCAGGCTGGTCGGTTTGTTCAAGATTTGCGCCAGTTTTGCGCGCTCGTGGGCCTGCATCTGACCGCTGGCAAGCAGTTCCTCCCTGGTAGCGTTGGCAATCTGACCGAGTGGAATCCCCAGCAGGTTTGCAATCGCAGAGTTGGCCTGGATGACCTTCCCCTGCGGGTCGAACACAATCACGCCGTCGGCAATGCTGCCCAAGATAGCCTGGCTTTGTCCTTCCTTGATGCGTTCACGAGTGAGAGACTCGGCCAGTTCTTGTGTGCGTTCTGCCACCACTTTGTCCAGGTCCAGATTGATGAGGCGAAGTTCATGCAAGGCTTGTTCCAAACTGTTGGCAGAGAGCCAGGAAATAACAGCAAAGATAAAGAAGGCCGCCATGGCCGGCGCATTTGGCACGATCCCAATGGATATGGACAGCAAGGTGATGACGGCGCTTCCAAGGGCCGCAAAGATGAAACTGGCAGACGGGAACAGAATCAGGCTGGCGGTGGCAATGGGGATGGTGAACAGGAAAAGCGAGCGGCCATTGGACAGTTGCTCGGGAGTATCACTAAACAGGAAAGCAACCGTCAAAAACAACAAAAGCGCAAAAGCAGCAAGCCGGCCTGAGACGCGGTTGATGAAGTACAGGACAACAGGCCCCACGAGGAAAGCAAGCACAATTCCCCATAGCCATTGGCTTTCGTCGGGTGCAATTCTTCTCATGATCAGCGCGTCGGCCGTCAGCACAACCACCCCCCCAACAGCCGCCAGGAAAAGGCCTAACAGCAAAATGTTGAGGAGGCGACGACGGCGCATTTCATCGGGACTCACCGAGGGGGGAGTCCGAGGCGGTTCGAGGATGGCTTGCAGGGCGCGCTTGAACATCAATCCCTTCCCAATCGAGGCAGCCAAACGCCATTTTCTAATCGGCCAATGCCAAGCGTGACATGCCGGTAATCGCAATAAAACTGGCGCAAACGCTTCCATTCCTGCGCCGAGAGGGTTTCATATTGCAATTCTGACACCTTGCGCAGATAAAGATGATCGTAGAGTATAGCGCGAAGTTGCCTTTCTGTCATGTACAGGGAAGGCGCCGCCGTGAAATAGAGGTCTTCCTGGCCACTCGACAAGAGCGGGTAATCGTACACGGCAAATTTGTCGAAGCCAATGAAGATGTCGGCCGGCGGCAGGACTTCGCCATAGTATAGTTGTATCAGCGTCTGTTTGTCGGGAATAGCGCCATGTTCGTGATAATACTGGATGGACAAGCGCGCCAGCGTGGACGTGGCATCGTCTGCAAAGACGCCATAGAACAAACGATGACGGTCGTTTTGGCCGGTTTTTGCCATCGTTTCCTCGAACATGCCAAGCAGATCTGCGTAGGGGGTGGACAAAATCTTGGGGCGGTAATCGCCGTAGAACCGCACCCGCACCCCATATTCCTGATAAAAGGACAAAAAATCGGGATGAGTGGCTATCTGGGCCAGCCCTCTGGCGCCTACTTGCTCCATGTAATGTTCGCGCGTCTCCAGCATCTCATGGCCCAACACCGGGATTAACAGGGTATGGATACCGTGATCGAAAATCAGCCGGTTCAACTCGATCGTTTGCCGCCCCACCTTGTCTATGTAGGCTTCGAGCGGGTCATCGCATGGCTGCCCTCCATGCTCCAGTATGAACCAACGTCGTGTGCCATTGATCGGAAAGACCACAACATGGGGGCCAGATTCTCGCACCAAAGCGGCCACCTCTTGGGATGACAATTGCAGGAAAGCCTCGAAGGTCATCATGGTCGTCTCCAAAGGCGAGGCCAAAAACGAGGTGTACGGGCAGCGTAGGCAGCATATTCTGGCAGGCAACTTGTCAACAGGTCTTCTTCTTGACGGGCGGCCCGTAAGAAATCCCAGAGAGTATATATGAGCAAAAGAACTGTCAGAACCGAGGGATTGAGCAACAACAAGCCAATCGCCATCCCAAAGAAAGAGGTGATGATTGGATGGCGCATCAGGGCATACGGTCCTGTATCAATGACCTGATGGCCGGGTTGTACCTCCACCCGCTCAGCATAGAAACGACCCAAGTGCAGGCGCGCCCAGGCGTGCAAAGCAAGCCCCGTCAGGAAAGCAACCGCTCCCAAAGCCTGGAGCGCCAGTCCCCAGCCGCCAGCAATGTACCAACCCAAGAAAGGCAGATACACTGGCTGCGCCGCCAGCAAGATGCCAGCCGTCAGCATGAGCAAGGTAAAATCCCATGCTCGCCCGCTGCGCCGGTCTTGCCGTTGGCGGTCATAGCGTTTCATCAGAAAAAAGTCCAGCCCGTAATACAAAAGGGCCGCTGTCACAAAAGCAATAGATTGATACTGGCCGGTCAACATCTCTTCACCCTAGAAATATTTTGCACGCCAGGTGTGTCAAAGTGCCAATACCTGCCACCATAGCATGATTGTTTCTCTCCAGGACAAACCCCAGGCGTCGTTTGAACGCATACGCTCCACTGCCCCAACGCAACCAGCGCACTTTTTTCTCGAAGGCCACTTCCAAACTGGCATAGACGAGCAGGAAATAGGCGTAAGGGACATTTGCCGCCAGACCAAGCGCCGTCGTCAGCTGTGCGCCGTTATCCTCGAAGAGCAGACCGCCACCTACCAAGCGGCCTCCCATGCGCGCTTCGAGCCAGGTTCCACCCGCCAGCGAGAGATTTTGCAGCAAAGCGCGCGCCCATGGATTGGGCATATTGTTGTGCCGCGCATCCACGGCTCGGATGAGCGTCAGCGCCGCCTCAACCTCCGGCACCTCAGTATGTTTCGTCACACAAATGCCCAGCCGTCTGGCTTCGCGCAGCGTTCGCTTGTAATGCTGGCGATCCTTTTTGTTACCCGAGGCCAGAAAATCATCCAGACTCTGCCAGCGATTTTCCAGGATCGTGCCGGCATCGGAAACGGTCACGGTCTGAAAAGCGGATGGCCAGCCGTGAAGTTCATGCTCTTCGAGATAGTCGAAGACCGCAACCGACGCCCCCTGACGGCCTGCTTCCGCTATGGCGGCTTCTCCCAACGCCGATAGCACCTGTGCGCGCTGGGCGTCGTCTTGCAGAATCAAGCCGGTGGCGTTGGCCAGCGGCGAGCGGCAAATGAACAGCGGCCAGCGCCGAAGCAGGGAAGCAGCCAGGGTATGCAGCGCAGGCGGCAGGTTAGGCAAAGGTTCGTTGGGAACGCGCCAGAAAGCGGCGCGTGCAATCAGTTCCTCCCCGTCATAGGCCAGGAAATAAGTAGGCCGGCAGTTTGCCATAACGCGCTCGCCAAATGCATACCAGCGATGACTTTGGAACGGGCGCGCATCGCTGAGCCGGTTCCACGCCTGCGCTTCGATTGCTTGAATGCTGGCAACAGTGGAGATGTGAATGTGCGCCATTGCCGTAAACCTGCCCTACATCCCATTTTCTGGGTAGCGTAGACAATTTAGAAGGGTGGCAGGAGGATAGGCGCGCTACACACGCCCAAAACGCCCCTCCCCCGTCTGTTGAGATGAGACCAATTTTACATGAACAAGCGGCGTTGCAGGTAAATTGCTTTGCGACCTTACAATTTTGTAAAGTATAGATCGTGGCGTCAGCCACTCCAAGATCAAAGAGCGCGCTATCCCCCCTTGCTCTTCAATGCTTCGAGTACACGCACCAGTTCTGCTTTTGCTTCTGCCAGGCTGGTTTCCAGCCCTGCCAATCCCTCGTTTTTCCCCTTGCGTTCCATCTCCGCCGCCAGGGCCGCTAGTTGGGTAGCGCCAAGGGTGGCGCTGTTCGATTTCAGCGTATGCACAGCGCGGACAAAGGTCTCTTGCTGGCCGGCTTGCAGCGCCTGTTCGGCCGTCTGGATCAGTTGCGGCCCGGCTTCCAGAAAGGATTGGATGATCTCAGCGATGAAAGCCTGCGCATCCTCCCCCATGAACTCACGATAAGAATCCAGTGCAGATGGGTCAAGGGTCATGTTCACTCCTCTTTGGAATTCGTTTGGCTGCTCACAGAGACAAGCGAGGGGGTTTCTTCCAACGCGCGTTTCAGTTCTTCGATGCAAATCGGTTTGCTCACATAATCGTCTAGCCCCAAAGACAGATAGCGTTCGCGGTCGCCCTCCAACGCATTGGCAGTCATAGCCACCAGTCGCGGACGTTGCGAGGCCGGCCAGCGTTTCACGATTTGGCGGGCGGCTTCCTCGCCGTCCATCTCGGGCATTTGCATATCCAGCAGCACCACATCGTATTGTTGACGGCGCAGCGCCTCCAACACCTCCAGGCCGTTGGATACCACGTCGGGGCGATACCCCATACGCTGCAAAAGGCTGACCGCTACCTTCTGATTGACAACGTTGTCTTCGGCCAACAAGATCCGCAGGGGGTGGCGTTCACCCACCGTGTGATCCAGGCTGGAGGCAGCCGGTTTCGCCGTCACGGTGCGAGGACGGTTCGTGAAAACCGAAACCAGCGTCTCGAAAAGATAAGAGGGCTTGATTGGCTTGGTCAAGAAGGCGGCAAAATCCAACCCTTCCTCATCGGTTGGCCGGCCGCCCAATGACGTAAGCATAATCAAAGAGAGATTCTTGCCAAAGGGTAATTTACGGATTTCTCGGGCCAACGCAAGCCCATCCATCTCCGGCATTTGCATATCCAGGATAACGGCCTCGAAGCGTTTTTCTCCCTGCAAGGCTTCCAGCGCCTCTCTTGCCGAGGCCACAGCCTGCGCTTCCATTCCCCACGACTTTACCTGGCGGGAAACGATGAGACGGTTGGTGGCGTTGTCGTCCACGATGAGAATCGGGCGGCCTTCCAGGTCGGGCTGCGAGCCGCGCGGATGCAAGTGAGCGGTGGCCGACGCCATCTTGGCTCGAATCGTAAAGTGGAAGTTCGAGCCTTTCCCCACCTCGCTTTCCACCCAAATCTTGCCTCCCATCATCTCCACCAGGCTGCGGCTGATAGACAGGCCCAGCCCGGTGCCTCCAAAGCGGCGGGTGGTAGATGAGTCCACTTGCGAAAAAGCCTGAAACAGGCGGTCCATTCGCTCCGCCGGGATGCCAATGCCCGTATCGCGCACCGAAAAATGCAGTTCGTACTCGTTCTCACCCAGACTCTTGCACGAAACCGAGACTACTACCTCGCCCTTTTCTGTAAATTTCACCGCATTCCCAATCAAATTCACCAGCACCTGTCGCAGGCGGGTCACGTCGCCGATCCATTTGTTGGGCATGTTTTCCTGGAAGGTATAGGCCAGTTCGAGACCTTTTTCCGCCGCCTTGGGAGTCAGCAGGTCTAAAGCCGATTCGACGCAGGAGGTCAGGTAGAATGGCTGCTGCTCCATAGACATCTTGCCAGCCTCGATCTTGGAGAAATCCAGGATATCGTTGATGACCGCCAAGAGCGTATCGCCGCTGGTGCGGATGGTCTCGACAAAATCACGCTGCTCCCGATCGAGCGGGGTATCGAGCAGCAGACCGGTCATACCGATTACGGCGTTGAGCGGCGTGCGAATCTCGTGGCTCATATTTGCCAGGAATTCTGCCTTGGCTTGTGCAGCCGCTTCTGCCTGGCGGCGCGCCTCCATCAGTTCGGTGATATCGTGATACAAAGCCAGGATGCCGATATGCTCACCCGCCACCTCCACAGGTACGCCAAACAATTCGACTTCCACCAGCGAGCCGTCCTTGCGCTTGCGTAGCCCGATTCCATGCACCCGCCGGCCGAACATGGCTTCTTTCGTGTATTGCGCAGCCTGTGTTTGCTCGTCGGGCGGGGCAATCAGCGCGTCCAGGTCTTGTCCTCGAATTTCCTCTTGGCGATAGCCAAACAATTTCTCGAAGGCCGGATTACAAGCCGTAATGCAATGTTTCCGATCCAGCGTGACGATTGCCACCGGGCTGTTTTGCACCAGCGTTTCGAAGTAGGTTTTCTGGTGTGCCGTTTCGACCTCTGCCCGACGACGCTGGATGACATGACCGACCTGATTGGCTATATGCTCCACGAGGGAAATTTCCTTATCCGTAAAGGCCCTCTTGACGATCGAATCCAGCCCAATCGTCCCTAATACCTGGTTGTTGACCAAAATAGGCGCAATCAGCATAGAGGCTACACCGCGCTGCTGCATGATGTCGCGCAAGGGGACCATGAGCCTATCCTGCTGGACATCAAGAATGGCCAGCGGTTTCTTGTGTTCCAGGATCCATGCCATCGAAGGGTTGCCTTCCACCGGCAGCACAATCCCTTTGGCCGAAGGGCGGCCGGGGGCGCAGTATTCCGCCACCACCAATGACCGTTTCCGTTCTTCGTCCAGCAGAGCAAAGGCCGCCTGGGGAATCTCGAAGAAGCCCGCCAATTGCGCGCAAATCTCATCCAGTGTATCCAGCGGCTCTTCGGCATGGGCGGTGAGAGCAATGACATAGCGTAACAGATTCGCTTCTTTGAGTTCGCGCAGCAAGGCTTGTTTGGTTTCTCCAATGCGCTGGGCGGTCAGGTTTTCTACGTTGGCGTGCATTTCCCGCAAGCGGTCTTCGCGAGCACCGGACAGATAAGCAAACAAACCCAAAAAAAGGGGGGCCGTAGCGATGATACGAAGCAGGGCATCGTTACGGTATAACAAAAGGGCGTTGGAAAATGTCAGCGCCATGCCCTCCTGCCATAGCCCTACAAAGGTGGCAACAATGGGAAAACACAGCCCAAAGCAGGCTCCTAAAATCGTATAGAGAAGAGCGTATTTTCTCTGGGTATTCTCCAACATTTCCATCCTTTGGATAGGTGTATGTTTCACATTTTTGGTATAAAATGATTATACAGTTATTTACTCTCGTTGGGATAATGTTTTGATTGCAAAATGTACGACGCATCTCAAGCGCCGCTTTCCACGTCTCATCCTCTTGGAGCAGAAACCCTGAGGGTCTTTGACCTTTAGGGGATGGTCTTGTAGAGAAAGGTAACGAATGCCTGTCAGAATCCTGATTGTAGACGACAATGAAATGAACCTCAAAATGGTCTCGGCTATCTTGGCCAAAGAAGGCTATGAGACCATCACGGCGCTCGACGCGACAAGAGCCTTAAAGACACTCGACTCTGGGCCGCCTGACCTTGCCATCTTGGATGTCATGATGCCCGACATGGACGGCTTCGAACTGTGCCGCCGCCTGCGCCACAGGCCAGATACCGCTGCCATTCCCATTATCATCCTGACCGCTCTGAGCGAATTGGACGAACGCCTGAAGGCCTTCGAAGCCGGGGCCGACGATTTCATGGCCAAGCCGTTCCAGCCGCAGGAACTGGTAGCGCGTGTCAAGGTGTTGTTACGCCGCGCCGCGCCATCGGTTGTCGCTCAGCCCGAAACACAGGCAGAAGTAATCGCCTTGTTCTCTTTGCGCGGCGGCGTGGGCGTTTCTACGCTAGCCACCAACCTGTCTATTGGCTTGGCGCAAATCTGGGCCCAGCCAGTGGCTCTAGTAGATCTTTCGCTGGTCAACGGCGTGAGTGCATTGATGCTCGACCTGCCCTTGCGTAACAGTTGGGCCGATTTGGCGAACATCAAGGTCGAAGAAATTGACCAGGAGGTGGTCAACCGAGTATTGCTGAAGCATGCCTCAGGCGTTCACGTGCTGGCGGCCCCTCGGCGTCCCGAAGAAGCGGAATTGCTCAGCGGTGAACAGGTCACACGGACACTGGAAGCGCTGAGCCGTCAGGCGCATTATCTTGTCCTCGACTTGGCGCATGATTTCAGCGAGGTGACCCTGGCTGCCCTGGACCAGGCTGACCGCATCTTGTTACTCCTGTCGCCAGAGTTGGCAGCCGTGCGCTGCGCCAGCATTGCCCTGGATGCTTTTCGGAAGATTGGCTACGAGGCTCAAAAAATCCACCTGGTTTTGAACTGGACTTTCAAAGGCAAGGGCCTGCCGCGCGCCGAAATCGAGAAAACATTGGGACAAAAGATCGAGGTGGTTTTCCCTTACGCCGAAGATACCCTGGTGGCTGCGCTGACGTTGGGCAAACCGCCTACTTTTACCGAACCTACCAGCCCAGTAGGGGCACTGTTCGAGGACCTGGCATACTATTGGAGCAAAGAAGAACACAAGAAGAATCCGCCCCATCCTTTGCCAGAGGGATATATGCGGGTGCGTGAACGCGCCAAGGCCAAGCAACAATGAGGAGGCAAACCTATGAAAAAAGACAGTCAGATGCACAGTCAACGCGGTCAGGGCGTAGCGGAATATGCCCTTTTGCTGGTGCTGGTAGCCCTCGGCGTATTCCTGCTTCTGCAATTGATGGGTATTTCAGTGCAAGAGGTATACTGTGAAACCGTAGCAGCCATCAGCGGCAGCCCGGTCTGTACGCCCCAGGAATATTGCGGCGATGACTTCGCCGGCGGCCTGGATGCCTGGCGCACCGCCCGCGGTCAGCCTACCCATCAAGAAGGTAAGTTGTGCCTGCAAAAGGACAGCCAGGTTTTCAATACCTGCTCTATGGAACAAAAGCAAAGCAATTACGTCATTCGCATGGAGGATGTGATCCTGGAGAAAGGCAACGGCTATGGCGTTTTCTTCCGCACCACAGACAACGGAAAAGGTCCTTCTGGCTACATCTTCCAATACGACCCAGGCATGAAATATCATGGTTATCCGCCCAACGGCGCCTTCCTCATCCGGCGCTGGGTCAATGGCCGTGAAATCTGGACACCGTTGGACATTGCCCCTCTCTCTGGAGATGTGTACGGCACCCCTCATGACATCGAAATCCTTGTCCAAGACGATACTTTTACCGTCAAGGTAGATGGACAACAAGTGTTGCAAGCCACTGACCATACCTACGACAGCGGCGGCGTCGGCTTGCGCACCTGGGACAACACACAGGTTTGCTCGGCAGAGTACTCCCTCCTGCCTGCTCCTTGAACATGGAGGTCCTATGCAACTCGAACAATCGCCCGGTTTCGACCAATACAAAGACGGCTTGCCCGAACCGCCCCCCGATCCAGCGGCGCAGCGCAAGCGATTTCGGCTGCTCTTGCTGGCGCTCTTATTGGTGGTCCTGATCTTGAGCGCGCTCAACTTCCTGGGCTCTAAGAGCATGTCCATCCTCACCGGCAGCGGCGCCGTGACCGGCGTGGTCGTTGACCAGGATGGGCGGCCCTTTCCATGCCAGGTTTTCATCTTGGGGACGGAATTGTCCGCCGCTACCGACTCGAACGGTCGCTTCCTCCTCGACCGTGTGCCTGCTGGCGCTCAAATCCTCATCGTGGCCGACGATGCTCTCGGCCGCGAATTTCCGGTCGAGGTGATTCCCGGCGAGACGGTGGAAATGGGGCAACTCCAATTCGTCCCCACCGCTACCCCCTAAAAAAAACATCCCGAAGGCACAACGACCTTCGGGATGGTCTTGTTACAGCGTTCCCTTGTACATCCCCCCTTTACCCCATGACGCCGGTGAAGCCGGGCGCGGGCGCTATAATTTGTTCCACTCCTCGGGTGTGATTCCCACCTGGCGCAGAATGGCGCGCAACAAACCAATGCCAATATCTTTTCCTTTATGCACTGGGATAGGGACAATCTGTCGTTTCGACGGATGAATCATTCGAACATGTCGCCCGCCAGGAATCGGGCCTTCGAAGCCCAATTTTCTCAATTTGCGAATCACCTCTTCTGGCTTATGCGGCGACAGTCTGGACATCACGCTCCTCGAATACGATACCTTCGATGGGCGGTATCTCCCATCCTAGTTGGAGCGCCAGAAGGATGTTACCCTCGATGACCTCGCGCAGGTTTTGGCGCGCTTCCTCGAATGTTTCCCCTTGGGCATAAAATCCATCCAGGCCTGGTACTTGCGCCACCACCGTGCCACCTTCATCACGGTTGTATTCGGCCATTTTCATCGCCGCATCCAGATATTGCGAGAGGGCAAAGAATTTGACTTTGCTCATGACTATACTCCTTCTGCTTCTAAGAAAATTATACCCCCAATTCGAAGATGTGTGTTTCATCCCCATCGAAGCCATCCCGAAGGCACAACGACCTTCGGGATGGTCTTGTCACAGCGTTCCCTTGTACATCCCCCCATCCACATTCAACATGACGCCGGTAATATACGATGCGGCTGGCGAGAGCAGGAAAGCAGCCGCATTGCCAAATTCCTGCGGCTGCCCCATCCTTCCCAGGGGACTCTCTGCCGATTGTTTGCGCATCTCTTCGTCGAGCGTGGAACCGTTGGCTTTTGCACGGGCAGCCATCAACTCGGCGACACGCTCTGTCTCCGTCCAACCGGGCAAGATCGAGTTGAAGCGGATACCGTCACGGCCCAATTCGATAGCCAGCGACTTGGTCAGGCCCACAGTGGCGGCTCGTACACTGTTCGACAACACCAAATTGACAATGGGCTGTTTGACCGACATCGAGGTAACGGTCAACACACTGGGCGTGGGCGATTTCCTCAAGTAAGGCAGCGCCGCGCGAATCAAGCGCACGTGGCTCAAGAAGGACAATTCTACCGCTTTCTGCCATGTGGCCTCGTCGAAGGATTCGAAAGAACCGGCCGGCGGCCCGCCAGCGTTGGTCATCAGCAAGTCCAGCGCGCCAAAGGCTGCTACCGTTTGCTCGACCAACTGTTGCGGCACCTCGGGCAGGCTGACATCGCCGGGCAGGCCGATTACCTCGGCTCCCGTTTCGTGGCTGATCTTCTCCGCTGCTGCCTGGGCGCTGGCCTGGCTGCGGCTATTGAGGGCCACCCGGCAGCCCTCGCCCGCCAGCGTTGCAGCGGCGGCAAATCCCAGCCCGCGTGAGGCGCCCGTTACCAGGGCAACTTTCCCGTTGAGTTTCAAGTCCATAAGATACTCCTTTTGCTGTAAAATAAGTGAAATGAGTCCACCTCAAAAAGGGAAAAATCGAACCGCTGCCTCCTTCACCCTGCGGCTACTGCGCGGGGACGATCGGACACGGAGAGAGATACCGAACCAACTTTGGAGGAACACATGGAATTGAACCTGGGTCAATGGGTGGTCATTGGCTTGTCTGCGCTCTTGATTTTGGGATATATTCGCGGCTATTATTATAACCGTCAACGCGCCGAGAAGGTGCTGAGGTGGCTGCGGCCTGGGCTCGAATCGCTAGGCATCGTCTCGGCAGGGGAAAAATTGCCCGCTATGGCTACCGGCGGGCGGCTGGAAGTCAAACGCGCTGCCGCCCCACTAAAACGCGCAGAGGCCATCTACCTGCTGGCGCCGCGCGAAAACCTCTTCTTTTGGTTCTTCCATCGCTTGCAAGGTAAAGACGATGAACTCATTTTATGGCTTACTTTTCAGTCCAAACCGGCGTGTGAAGTGGAAGTGGCCTTGCACGGCGACCGTCAGTTCGAAAAACGTCTGAAAGAGGCGGGCAAGCGGGCGCTGACCGTTACCGATGCTCCGCGTGGCCTGGTCATGGCAATCAGCGCCAACCATGAAGAGGGGGGCAAAAAGATACAGGCCCTTCTGCATACGTATCACCCGGCCATCCGACGGCTCTCCTTGAGAGAAAACAAGCCTCATCTTTTCCTGCGCGCCAACCTGGGCATCTTGCAATCCTATCCGGCGGCAGAATTTTTAGCGGCTGTGGTCGGCGTAGGCGAGGGATAGAGAGCAAAAATGGACTTTGCCAGCAAAGCAACATTTGGAGGAAAACGATGAACGTCTCAGAAGCCATTCGCATGAAGCGCGCCGTGCGCCAGTTTCAGGAACGTCCCTTGCCCTTGGAGGTCGTCCACGCCATTTTGAATGCTGGACGGCGCTCCCAATCGTCGAAAAATATCCAGCCATGGCATTTCATTGCCATCCAGGATAAAGCCATCCTGAAAGCGTTATCTCAGTGCGGCACATGGGCCGGGCATCTCGCCGCGGCGGCTTTGGGTGTTGCCATTCTGACGCCCGACCCGGCCGAGAAATTCCAAACCATGTTCGATGCCGGGCAGGCTGCGGCCTATATGCAATTGGCCGCCTGGGAACTGGGCGTTGGCTCTTGCCTGGCTTCCATCTACGAGCCCGAAAAAGCGCGCCAGATTCTGGGCTTTCCGTCCGAGTGGCATTTACGGATTGCCCTGTCGTTTGGCTACCCGGCAGGAACCGACCTGCTCTCCGCTCCGCCGCAAAAGGGAGGCCGCCGACCATTCGAGGAAGTGGTGCATTGGGAGAAATGGTAAACAAGTACAGTTGTTCAAGATGAAACCTTTTTGATGTGCCGCAAAAAGCCGGGCGAATGCAATTCCCGTTCGAGCAGGAACGAAAAGTATCCTTGCATAAGACTTTCCACTTCGGCCCGCGTCTCGGCAGTGGGCCGTGCGCGAGCCGCTTCGCCAAACGTCGAACGCTGAAAGTGCCGCAGGTATTTCAGCGCTTCCATCGAAATGGACGGCAGATGGGGTAATCCCTGCCCACAGCGCGGACAGATGACCCCGCCCGCCGTGAAGGAAAAGTATTGCGCTTCTGGCTGAATCTCGCGCTCGCAATTGGCGCATGTAAACAGTTGCGGACGAAATCCCAAGAAGTCTAGCAGGCGCATCTCGTAGTAGCGCACACACAGCCAGGGGTCGCTGCCATTGGACAGACGTTCGAGCGTATCTGCCAGCAACCGAAACAGACTGGGATTGGCCCCCTCTTCTTCATAAACCGACCGATCGAGCAACTCGACCACATACGAGGCGTTACCGGTCAGCATCAGGTCTTCGCGCAGGGGCAGGTAGGCCTCCAGAGTATCCGCCTGTGTCACCACCCACAGGTCGCGCCCCTTGGCCAGTTGCAATTGGACATGCGTAAACGGCTCCAGATGCCCGGCCTTGCGCGAGGTAATCTTGCGCGCTCCCTTGGCAATGGCGCGCACCTTGCCCTGCTCGCGCGTGTACAGCGTCACCAGGCGGTCAGCCTCCCCCCAATCGGCATGACGCAGGACAATAGCCTCGGAGCGAATGGAACGGAATTGGGGCATGGGGAAGAGAGTAGAGAGTAGAGAGTAGAGAGTAGTGAGTAGTGAGTAGTTTGACAATGTCACATTTTCGCATAGTTGTCATTGCGAGGAGCGTTCTTTGCGACGAAGCAATCTCCTGGCAGACCGGGAGACTGCTTCGCTATCGCTCGCAGTGACAAAAAACATAGCGTTTTTA
>DAOUCM010000010.1:0-4624 GCA_034431895.1 Anaerolineales bacterium | reverse complement strand
CAGCAACAGCGCATGTTCATCGCCCGCGCCCTGGCGCAGGAAGCCGAACTGATGCTGATGGACGAGCCGCTCACCGGCCTGGATGCGCCCTCGCAGGCAGACATCCTGTCCTTGCTGGATGAATTGCAGCGCCAAAAGGTCACGGTCATGGTCGCCACGCACGACCTGGAGCAGGCCGCGCAATACTTCGACCGCATCATGCTGCTCAACCACCAGTTGATTGGCTTGGGCAGCCCCAAGGAAGTGTTACAGCCTGAGAAACTGCTCCGCGCTTACGGCGGGCGGTTGCACAAGACGGCGACCGGTGAACCATTAGCCCTGGCTGACTCTTGCTGTGACGAAGGGGAAGAACATGTCCATACTCATTGATTGGTTGCTTGAACCCCTCTCCTACGCCTTCATGCTGCGCGGACTGGCCGCGGCCGTGCTGGTCGGTATCGTCTGCGCGGTGGTGGGCGCCTACGTCGTCTTACGCGGCATGGCCTTCTTCGGCGACGCGCTGGCGCACACCATCCTGCCGGGCGTGGCGCTCGGCTACCTGGTCAGCGGCGGGGCGCGCGATTCGCTCTTCTGGTGGGCGCTCGGCACGGCCGTCCTCGCCGCACTGGGCATCGGGGCGGTCAGCAAGCAGGCCCAGGTCAAGGAAGATACGGCCATCGGCGTCATCTTTGCGGGCATGTTCGCCCTGGGGATCGCGCTCATCTCCACCGTCCGCAGTTACGCCGTGGACTTGAGCCACTTCTTGTTTGGGGACGTTCTCGGCGTCTCGGATCGGGGCCTGTGGTTGATTCTGATCTTCGGCGGCATCGTCCTCCTGGTCATTGCCGCGTTCTACAAAGAATTCCTGACGCTGTCCTTCGACCCCATCCTGGCGGCAACCCTGCGCTTGCCGGTGGGATTGCTCGAAAACATCCTGCTGACGCTCATCGCCATGACGATTGCCGTCTCGCTCCAAACCGTCGGCGTGGCGTTGATGGTCGCCATGCTGGTCACGCCGGCGGCTACGGCCTTCCTGCTCACCCATCGTCTGCCGGTCATGATGGCGCTGGCGGCCCTGATCGCCTCGCTTTCGGGGATCATCGGGTTGTATCTGTCGTACTATCTGAGCATTGCTTCGGGCGCGGCCATCGTGCTGACGGCTACCGTGATTTTTCTGCTGGTTTTCCTCGCCAGACGACCCAAGAGATAAAGGGACCGCCAGGTAGAGCCGCAGCCAAAGCGACCAGTGGATAGGAAGCAGATAAGCGGATGAGGCGCTACCAGCCGTTCATCCGCTTCGACCTCCGTTGGTCACTCCCCACGCAGGAAAAAACCGGCCTCTGTTGCAAACACTCTCAAAGTATGTCACTGCGAGCGAAGCGCATGTCCCGAGCGTAGCGTGGGGAAAGCAGTCTCCCAGCCGGCAAGGGGATTGCTTACCCTTCGGGTACGCTTCGCGGTCGCCGCTTGCAGCGGCTCATAGTATTCGCAATGACATCCTCGCAACAGAGCAATATTCAAAAAAGACTTGCTCGTGCGAATGGAATGGGCATCCATGCTGGGAGACCGCCAGGACAATCCACCGCCGGCAGAGCGAGGTCTACAAACTTGTAAGGCCTGACACCGCGCTGGTAGGGTAAAATACGGGAATTGCCGCCTGTGCGCTCCAGCGCGCAGCGCCCCAACGCACACAAGGAACATCGAAGAAAAGAGATGAAACTCACTTTTGTTACCCGTCCTTCGCCCCTGGCCCTTTGGCAAACCCGCTGGGTCATGCAAGCCCTACAACAAGCGCATCCCGGCCTGGTCTGTCAAGAAAAAGTTGTCTCTACGCTGGGCGATAGAATTCTCGATAAGCCGCTGCCCAAAATCGGCGGAAAAGGGTTGTTCACCCAGGAACTCGAATGTGAACTTCTCTCGCAAGTGGCCGATTGCGCGGTGCATTCCCTGAAAGATTTACCAGTCGAAAGCGCCCCCGGCCTGGTCATTGGATGTATCCCCCCGCGCGCAGAAGCGAGGGATGCCTTGATTTCCAAAAGGGGATACACGTTGGAGACTCTGCCCCCCGCTTCGGTGGTCGGAACCTCTAGCCTGCGTCGCGCTGCCCAGGTCTTGGCAGCCCGCCCCGACCTGACCACGCTGTCTCTGCGCGGCAACGTGGATACCCGCCTGCGCAAGGCGCTCGAAGGCCCCTACGACGCCGTCATCCTGGCCGGCGCCGGTCTGCTGCGCCTGGGCCTGGAAGCGCACGTTACCCAATGGCTGCCGTTGGAGACCATGCTGCCGGCGCCTGCCCAGGGGGCGCTAGCGGTGCAATGCCGCGCCGATGACAAGGACACGCTGGCCCTGCTGGCGGCCCTCGAACATGCGCCCACGCGCGCAGCGGTCACCGCCGAACGCCAGTTCCTGTTCAAATTGGGCGGCGGATGCGCTGTGCCGGTTGCGGCGTTTGCTTCGCTCAGCGCGGAGCCACCCGCCAACATCCGTTTGACAGGGCTGGTGGCCTCCCCCGACGGTAAATTGGTCGTCAGGGTCACGGGAGAAGGCCCCGATGCCCTGACGCTGGGCAGCGAACTGGCTTGTGACGCGCTGGCGCAAGGCGCAGACGCCCTGCTACCTATGATTGCAGATTGCAACCCCTTATGAAAATCCTCATTACCCGCCCCCGTTCTCAGGCCGACCCCTTCGCCGAGCGTCTCCTTCAGGCCGGTTTCGAACCGGTCTTCTTCCCGGTCATCGAAATCCGCCCTTTGGAATCGAATGTGGCCCTCGAGCGGGCAATTGCAAAACTGGGCTGCTACGACTGGATCGTCTTTACTTCTGTCAATGGGGTGGAGGCGTTTTTCAATGCGGCTGACAAAATGCCTGAGTGGAGGAACGACATCCATGTCCAAATCGCCGCCATTGGCCCCAAGACTGCCGCCGCCCTCGAAGCGCGCGGGGTGCCCGCAGATTTCGTGCCGCAGGAGTATGTGGCAGAGGCGATCCTGCCGGGCTTGGGCGATTTGCGCGGACGCTGGGTGCTGCTCCCGCGCGCCGAAATCGCCCGCAAGGCATTACCCGAAGCCATTGCCCAGGCAGGCGGCATTGCCCACGAGATTGCCGTGTACCGCACTGTCGCGGCGCAACCGGCCGAAGAAGGGCTGGCAGCCTTGAGGTCCGGAGTCGAAGCGGTGACGTTCACCAGCCCCTCGGGCGTGGAAAATTTCGTCGCGCTCGTCCGTCAGGCGGGGCTGGATCCGTTCCATCTTCCAGGTGAACCTAAAATTGCCTGCATTGGTCCGATTACACAACAAGCGGCGCGGCAGGCTGGCTTTCCCCATCCGCTGGCAGCAAAAGAATATACGATCGAAGGTTTGGTTGAATTACTATCCCATTTGAAGTAACTTTGGAGGCATGATGACTACTCTTGCATTCGATACGCGCCCCTCTCTCTCGTTCGGCCGCGAAACTCGAACAACCCGCACGGTGCGACCTCGCCGCCTGCGCCAGAACGAAGCCTTACGCTCGTTGGTGCGGGAAACCGAACTGAACGCCCATGATTTCATTTACCCGTTGTTCATCCGTCACGGGAAAGGACGCACGCCCATCCAATCTATGCCGGGTATTGCGCAATTATCGGTTGAGGAGGCCGTGAAGGAGGCCGAAACGGCTGCCAAATTGAACGTGCCGGGCGTGGTGCTGTTTGGCATTCCTGCAGAGAAAGACCCCATCGGGCTGGAAAATTTCGACCCGAATGGCATCATCCAAAAAGCCATTCGCGCCATCAAGAAGGAAATCCCCGAATTGCTGGTTATCACCGATATTTGTCTGTGCGAATACACCGACCATGGACATTGCGGAATTTTGAATAGCCGGCCTTCGATGTCTCTCAACGGTGGAACTCGCGGCGCGTCCAAGCCTGGAGAGGACGAGCTCCCCTACCCGCACTTGCCCGAAGGTTATGTCCTCAACGACCCTACCCTGGAGGTACTGGGCAAGGTAGCCGTTTCGCACGCCGAATGCGGCGCGGACATTGTGGCTCCCTCGGGCATGATTGACGGTATGGTTGCGGCTATCCGCTCGGCGCTGGACGAGAACGGTTTCGAGAACTTGCCGATCCTGTCTTACGCCGTCAAATATGCGTCCTCGTTCTACGGCCCCTTCCGTGAGGCAGCCGAGGGAGCGCCCAAGTTTGGCGACCGCAAATCGCATCAAATGGACCCAGCCAATGGGCGCGAGGCGCTGCGCGAGGCGGCCCTGGACGTGGAAGAAGGCGCCGATATGTTGATGGTCAAGCCGGCCTTGCCCTATTTGGATGTATTATGCACGGTCAAGAATGCTTTTCCAGAATTGCCGATGGCTGCCTATAACGTGAGCGGCGAGTATGCCATGGTCAAGGCGGCCGCCCAAAACGGCTGGATCAACGAGGCCAAAGTGACGCTGGAAATCTTGACCTCCATCAAACGCGCCGGCGCCGATTTCATCATCACCTACCACGCCCTGCAAGCGGCTGAGTGGTTGAAATAAGGCTGCCGCGCAAAAATTGACGCGACCGAAACGCTGTGATACAATTCTGCCGCGTGAACGCCCCCATCGTCTAGCGGCCCAGGACGGGGCCCTCTCAAGGCCCAAACAGCGGTTCGAGTCCGCTTGGGGGCACACT
>DAOUCM010000009.1:0-5822 GCA_034431895.1 Anaerolineales bacterium | reverse complement strand
AGGCGCTGGTCCGCAAGTTGATCGAAGCGCAATCTCCCGCTGGGCTGGCGGGAGCGCTCAGGGCCATGGCCGAGCGCCAGGATGCGACGCCTTTCCTTCCCTCTTTCCATTTCCCGGTCGTCATCGTTCATGGAGAGGCAGACGTGCTGGTGCCGGTAGAACGCGCGCGCGAGGTCAAGGCGGCGCTGCCCCAGGCTTCTTTTGTGGAAGTGACCGGCGCGGGTCACATGCCCATGCTCGAAGCGCCAGAGATCACAGCAAAAGCCCTGAAAACCCTGTTAAGTCAACCTGAATTCTGAACCGTCCCGCGAAGTACCCGCAGGGTGAAGGCTCGATTTTGCCCATACCATTGCTCTGAAAAGCCTTCGGGACGGTTGTGCCGAACTGGCCATGGTTTTCTCAAGAATGCTTGACAAAATAGCCATGTCGTTGCGAAGCGGCGGTTTGTGCCGCTGAAGCAATCTCCTCAAGGTCAATTTTGTCCGTCAAACGGGAGACTGCTTCGCCAGAGAGCGGCTCGCAGCGACATTTTGAAAACATTTGTGATATATACATTTTCTTGAGAAAGCCATACTGTAGCGCTGGACACCTCTTGTATCTTTTGGGAATTTCATGCTACCACTCCGCTGCGCTGTGCGGCGCAGGTGAAGCGTAAGCCGTTGGGTGTTTATCAGCACTAAAATAGGAGTTGCTTGTGTTAGATATTGAGATACATAGGGCAAAATCTAAAGATTCAGAAAGACTCAAGCAAGTTGCGATAGAATCTAAAAGTTATTGGGGCTATTCCGAGAATCTCATATTGCAATGGGCTCAAACACCAATTATCACATCAGAGTCGATCGAGAAGGACATCGTCTATGCGGCTTACGTCAACTCGTGTATTATTGGATGGTATCGGTTGTTCATTCAATTGCCCGTTGTAATTTTGGAAGATTTATGGGTATTACCAGACTACATTGGCAAGGGTGTTGGGAAAACTCTATTCAAACATGCAATACGACAGGCTAATCTGTCAGGCGCTGAACGTCTTGAGTTGGACGCAGACCCTAACGCAGAGCCTTTTTATACGAGAATGGGCTGTCAAGTTGTAGGAGAAACCATATCGGAATGGGGACGGGCTGTTCCCCATATGGCATACAATTTACAAAGTTGAGTTTTGAAAATTGTTTCAACGCAGGGGGATTTATCAACAAAACTGTGTTGGAAGAATAAATTATGACCACGCTGCAAAAATGGCAGGTGAATCTGCATCCATGCTTCCCAGAGAGGCCGATTTTTTCTCCAACCGGCGTACTCTACCAAATCTGCGCATGGCGCAAAGGCAGGCAACTTATCGCTCTACTATCTTCAGAATAAAATCAGCCGTGCGTTTGCCAGAACTTGCATCCGTAAACGTAATCTCGTCTTCGATGAACTTGCGGCGTTCGGCAGAATCGAGGCGAGGGTTCTCGAGGTAGAGGTCAATGGCCTGGCGCAATTCGGCCTCATCCTTTGCCACCCGCCCAGCCCTGGCGTCGCGAAAACGTTTGTGGGTGGGCCAATCGCCAATTTCCTTGAGCGAGAGGGAAAACTTCTTGGGATGATTCCAGCCATTGGGCGAGTCTATTACAGCAGCCACGATAGGCGTATCATGCACGGCGGCTTCGACCACCATCGTGGAATAGACGGTGACGAACACATCTGAATAGGCCAGCATGGACGACTTCTCGTCCATATCCTCGCCGCCGTAATAGCCAAGCGAGCCGCCCAAGGGTTTGGGCTGCACCACGTGGACGTGCGGGTATTGTTTCTCCAGCGCGAACACGCGCTGGCGTTCTTCGGCAAAAATCTTCGGCTTGTCTTGAAAATGGCTGGGATGCAGGCGAATCAACAATTGCGAGGGCTGCGCCAGCGAATCGGACGAAACCAGTCTTGCCAGGGCTTCGATGTTGGGATAATTGGGCGCAAAATGCACGAAACTGCTGGCGTATGAAATCAATTTGCGCTTGGGATCCAGCCCGTGCAACGCGAAATACTCCTCGCGCGGCATGAGCCATTGCTTGCGGAAATAGCCGTCATACGAGGGAATGCCGCCAATGTGGACATGCGCCGGGTCCCAATCGGAGCCGTAGACCAACTCATCCTTTTGCAATCGAGACCAGCACGTCGCCCATTGGACGTTTGCGCCGGGGATGTTGTACGAAGACGAATTGTCCCAGCCGACGATGACGGTTGCGGTTCGGATTCCCCTTCGATTTGCTTCCCTCAAAAGATAACGGTCCAGCCTCCAGCCGGGCGTCGAAGCGACCACCATTTCGGGCGAGTAACGCTCGAAGAGGTCGGCATACAGGCCCGGGTGCGGCGTGAAGCGGTTCTGCATCCGCACCAAGAGCCGGCGCGCCCAAGAAGCGTTCCGCAGTAAAAGAATCGCCAGGGCAGAGGGAAGCCAAATCCCCAAACGAAACTTCCACGAGTTCTCGGCCCACACTTCCCAGATGTGGCTGTCCATGGCGGCGGTGTTGATGCGGCGCGAACCGCCCACGCGGCGCAAGTAAGCCAGTAGCCATTGCAGGCGCGGTTGAACTCTGCGGGCGTAGTCGTTGGCCTGCCGCAGCCGTAAGCCCTCGATGGTCAACCCCTCGTGGGCAAAACGCGAGCGAAGTTGTGGGACGATTTCGTCATCGGTCAAGAGGACGACTTCGAGGCCGGCGGCCAGCAAGGTCGGCACGACGTCGCTTTGCAAGAAATAGATGATGGCCATGCCATGATCGGCAGAGATGAAAATACGCTTGGACACGGATAGAGGCTGCCTCTTCTTGGTCTGAATGGATTTCGTTTCGATAGCATTTTACCCCATTCGGAAGCCAGCGAGAAATGACTGATGATTGCCCACATCTCTATTCTATTGCTGTGCTAACGTACCGCCGACCTGTGGTCGGCTTTGCCAGACCAGGCAGAACCTGGTGATACATTGTTTGCACCTGCCTGCTGGCGACTGGAGTGAGATTCCAGCCTGCTGATACGAATATGTGGGCAATCACCAGAGAAATGACCCCCAAAGAGGCGCGACCGCCGGCAAGCACGCCATTCTTTCTAGAACATCATCATCTGTCCGGGCGATTGCTGCACGGGGTCGCCGGCGATTTGCTCCTCGAAGGTCTGGCGGTTCAGGACCGGGATTTCTGCCAGAGCGCGCAGCAGACGGAACTTGAGGATGCGCCAGTGGAGCAGACGATGGCGTAAGTTTGGATCGCGGCTCTGTTTGTAGGCCAGCAGACCGGCTCGTCCGCCTGGCAGCGCCAAGAGGCAAATTTCTGGCGGGTAACGGTTTTGGGCCAACAGCGGGCCGACCAACGCCGAGGCCAGCACGTAGAAAACGCGCGCCGTTTGGCCGGCCTCCAACCACAAGCAGGTGGTTTCATTGGGCTGTTCCACAGCGTAATCCAGCCGCTCGCCGATCCGCCGCACCAGAGCAGCCATGTGTCTCAATTCGACGCGGCGGGCTGCGGCGCGGTCTTCAGGCCGCAATTGCCAGCGACCGGCTTGCTGTAAGGCATACGAGTCCAACACCGCCTGCACCAACGAGCGCGGCGGCGCCATCAAGGGAGCAAATTGTGGGTATAGATGGCGCTCCACCTCCAGCAGCGAGCAGCCGGGATTCCTTTGCAGGAAAGTGACAACTGCCCGCTCCACGCGGTCGGCCAGCGGTTCGGCACGCACCTGGCCGGGTTGCAAATCCCACAGGCCGATTTCCAGGCTGCGTTCGCTGGCGTCTAGCCTGTGCAATTGCTCATCCTCTTGGATGGCTTGCTGGATCAGGGACTGCGTCTCGCGTATGCCTTGATCGAAATCCTCTGCCAACCGTCTCCAGCCCCGACCCTGGGCCTGCTTGCCGAGACCCGCAGCGTACAGCGCAAAATAGGAGGCCGGTTCACCGCGCTCGCGCAAGTGTTCGTGCAAGGCGGCGCGGATGTCTTCCAATGGGACGGCTTCCCTTTCAACCTGCAAGCGCTCGCCGCGCGCCCAGAGCAGTTGCAGCGGGTCGTGGACCGTGCGCAAGGCCATGCCGCGCAAGTCGAAGCCGGCCGTGCTGGCGGCCATGAGCGTGGCGGTCAAAAAACCTGCCTCGGCTTCGGCCAATAGGCCAAAAAAGGGTGCGCCCAACGGCAGCAGGTCGAAGACATGCTGTAAGGCGGCGTGCAACGCCGCAGCCTGCCAGCCCCAGTCGTAGCGGCGGCGGCGCAGCACCACTTTGAACGGTTCTGCCGCTTCGCGTCCCCACAGCCAACCGGCCCACAGCGCCGAAAGCGTCCAAAAAGCCTGGTTGGGGCGCGGAATGGCGCCAACGACCGCCTGGAGCGGAACCTTGCCCCCCGCCTCGGCCAGGTGACGGATGCGGCCTTCGTAAAGCAGCAAGCCGCCGCTTTCGGGGATTTCCTGTGCCTTTGGCCAGTGTACGCAAGGCAGCGGTTGATGCGCCTCGTTTGCCCACAGCCCGATGGCTTCTTCCAACGCCAGCCATAGGTTGTTTTCCAGGTATTGCGGCGGGGTGGAAAGTTGCTTCGGGCGCGGGCGTTCAGCAGGATACGGCCATAAAACATTGCCGGCATCGCAGGCCGAGAGTACAAGCGCCGTCAAAGCCCGGCGGCGCTGCGGCGTAAGTTGCAAACTATCCAGACGGTTGATGAGCGTAGCCAGGGCGTAGAGCGCGCGCGGTGGATAATGCCGGATGGCTTCTTCGGCATACTCGCGGTCGGGGTCGCCCAAGGGCGCCACCCGTTCCAACACGCGGGCGCGCGCCAGCCCAGCCGAACGAACCATCTCAGCAGCGCGCTGCCGGTCGTCATCTGTAGCCGGCCGCTCGCCGCTATCGCCGCAGCGGACGCACTGATAGATGCGGGCATAGGGCGCGTCTTCCCCTTTGCGCCACAAGAAGGCCTGCGCCGGCGTTTCGCGCTGACAGGCTGCACAAGGCGTAAGATACAGGTCTTGCAGGTGATTCTCCAGTCTTTCCTCCCCCTTACGCGAGGCGGCCAGGCTGGCTAATGCGGCTTTGAATTCTCCCGCCGGCAGAGAGGCGGCGCCCATTTCCAGCAAGAAGCGCGTGATCGGATTGTTGGCGGTAGTCAATACCCGGTAACCGCTGCGCGCGGCTTCGAGCGACAAACGCGGGGCCGCGCCAAAAGGATCGAGCAGCCATGCGCCAGGCTTCAGATGGGCGCCTAACCAGGCGGAAACCACCCCCTCTTCGAGCGGCGGCAGGAAACGCGCCAGCGGGCCTGAGCTGGCGGGCAAGGCCCCTGGAATGAGAGTGAATGTGTCCACTTAGAATATAGTATACAATGAGTCCCTGCAAAAAGGTAAAAATCGAACTGCTGAGACACGTAGACGCCGAGTGCGGTAATGAAAGAAATCTCCGTGACTCTGTGTCTTCGTGGTGAAACTTCAAGGTTTTTGCAGTGGGCTCAGCATTTTATACGCCAGGTCTTCTTCGCTGGCGTGGCGGTCGGTCTCTTCGCGGGTCAAGACGTACCAGATGGTCACCAGCAGTTTGCGGGCGATGGCGGTAATCGCTTTGTGTTCGCCGCGGCGTTTGGCGAGTTGCTCAAAGCGTTTCTTCCAGAACTCCGAACTGCGCACCGCCGGCCAGAACGTCGAATGGCTCTTGATTCTGGTTTTGCTTTCATGCTATACTCCTACTGGAAGCCCGGGGCGCGGATTTCGGGCTGAGACTTTGCAACTACCGATGCGGGTTCTGGCGCTTCGATGCGCCGTCCCAGATTAAAGTATCCGCCGGGCAGCCAAATAAAACCTCGGGCTTGTCCTGCGAAGGGCATCCCATA
>DAOUCM010000008.1:0-1627 GCA_034431895.1 Anaerolineales bacterium | reverse complement strand
TGGTGGATATCGTTCAGGCTGTGACAGAAGACGATTTGTGGCTGGAAAGAGCGTCGCAGGTGAAGCAGGTATTCCAGCACTTCCTGGCGGGCGTCGGGGAATTTTCGTGTTTCGAAGGTTTCGAGCAGGTCACACTCTGGCGGCACGCCCAGGATGGACATGCTGGCGCGATGTTCTTCGACCAGGTGGCTCAAATCGGGGTTTTTTTGATTGTCAGAGAGTGTAGCGCACAGGATTTCGCACTTGCCGTGTATGTGGTGAATCAATGCGCCGGCGCCCAGTTCGATGTCGTCAGGGTGCGCGCCGAGGAAGAGGACCCGTTTTCCGTAGAATATCATGGGAGGTGGAAGGATTAAGAGTAGAAGGTGGGGAGGAGGTGTAAAGTGTGAAACGTAAAACGTGAAGTGTAATGGATTATTTGGTGGCTAGGATGCCGCCGACGACTTTGGTCATGACGAGTTTACCGTCGCGGGCAAACCAACGCGAAGCGACGGCTTCGATCTTACCAATGAGGGCTTCGTACTCCTCCTTGCCGTTGAACATGGAAGTCCACAATTTGCGATCCTCGGAGAGCGAGGCGCGCACGTACTCTATGAAAGGTTGCACTTCAGGGAAGGTGAGCGGGTTTTCGAAGGTCAGCAATTCGGTTTTGGCAAAAATGCTGGCAATCGTTTGGTAGATTTCGCCCTTGAAGCGGCTGGAACCTGGCATTGGGGGGATGGGCTTGTGGGAGGCTTCCTTGATGATGTCATAGAACATTTGCTTGTTTTCGGGCAGCGGGCCGGTGACGAACAACCGTCCGCCCGGCTTAAGGACGCGGTGCGCCTCGCGGAAGGTAAAGTCGAGGTCGGAGGCGTAGTAAATGGCAAAGGCCGATGTAAGCAGGTCGAAGGTATCGTTCTCGAAGTCGAAAGGACGGTTGAAGTCGAGAAATTGGAAGGTGATGTTTTGGTCGCCACGCTCGGCTAGTTTGGCGCGCGCCTTGTCGAGCAGTTCCTCTGAGAAGTCACCCCCGATGATGCTGGCCTTGCCATTCGTATAGTCACTATATAGGAAACATTGCTTGCCGGCCCCACAGCCTACATCGAGGATTTTATGGTCAGGTTGGGGTTTTAGCACCTCCGTTGTCCAGGCATCAATGTTTCTGGCTCCATATTTTTCATGGATGTCTATGCGTTTCAAGAGGTCTTGGCTGGTTTCCTGGTAGTTGATTTTCATGACTTCTCCTTTGCAATGGCGGGGATTATATCCTATCCAAGTCAAAATTCAAAGGCTGAATTTTAACTGGTGATTGCCCACATCTCTATTCTCTTGCTGTGCTAACGTACCGCTGACCTGTGGTCGGCTTTGCCAGACCAGGCAGAGCCTGGTGATACGCTGTTTGCACCTGCCCGCTGGCGTCTGGAGTAAGATTCCAGCCTGCTGATACGAATATGTGGGCAATCGCCAGAAATTTTAAAGGTGCCTATGCTAAGGTGATTGCACCATTTCTACTTTGACAATGTCAAGTTAAACTCTTGTTCTATAAACTCTACGCATTTTGTCACTGCGAGCAAAGCGAAGCAGTCTCCTGGCTTGCAAGGAGATTGCTTCGTCGCAAAAAACGCTCCTCGCAATGACAACTATA
>DAOUCM010000007.1:0-2403 GCA_034431895.1 Anaerolineales bacterium | reverse complement strand
AGCGCCATCTGCGTACCCCCCCACCCAAACCGGCCTTTTTGGGCCAAAACCGGCAGGGGGGTACGCAAAACGGTCAAACAATCATCGCTGCCGGCGGGGGCGTCACCTTGCCCTGCCCCACACAGCGAATCTTGCCGCGGCAGGCCTCACAAAGAACATAAACGCGCAAACTATCTTCCTCCGCTTTCATCACCTTCTGCACCTTCTTGAGCAATTTGTCCAGTTCGACATCGTTCAGGTACGCCTCGAAGACCGCATCCTGCACACGCTCGCCCACCGCCTCCATCGCCTTCGCCACCTTCGCCAGGCGCTTGGGGTCGGCAATGTCATACGTCAACAAGAAAAAACTACGTTCCGCCATCCATCTCCAATCTCTAATCTACAATCTACAATCTACAATCTACAATCTATAATCTACAATCACCTGAACCCCATTCCTCTGAAAGCCGGCTCTCCGCTCTGAATGCACGTTGCCACCTGCCGCGCCTGCTCGATGAGACATTGCCGCAGCGGGAACTGCATCCCGCGCAGCGGATGGGTAAACTTCATCTCCATGCGGTTTTCGTATGCCTGCAAAAAGCGGCGCTGACCCTGCGCCCCCAGCAAAATCGGACGCTCCGGCGGGCCGGGGGTGAAATCGTCTGTCGTCAATTGACCGCCATTCAGACACCACAGGACGATTCCGTCCACCACCGGACGGAACTCCTCCATCAGGTCCAGGCCCAGCGCCGGGCGGTTGTAAGCCACCTCGTGCAGGAAGCCGGCATACGGGTCCAGCCCGACCGTTTGGGCGGCGCTGGAACAGGCCTCGGCCAGCAGGGTGTATCCGAACGAAAGCAGCACGTTGACGGGGTCACGGGGCGGGCGGCGGTTGCGGTCGTCGAACTTCCACTTCGGGTCGAAGAGACGCCGCAAGCCCTTGAAATAGGCCGCCGTAGCCGCCCCTTCCACGCCCAAGAGCGAAGAAACCGCTGTTTTGCGCTCCACCTCGTCCAAGGCCTGTGCCAGGCTGGCAATGCTGGCCTCGATTTCAGCATCGCCGCGCTCGCGGTTGTGACGCTGGAGCAAGGCGCGCTGATGCTGGAGTTTGGCGCGCACGAAGCATTTGGCCATCTCCAACCCAAAAGCCGGGTCGCCGCTGCGGGCATATTGCGCCCGGCGCAGCGGGACGTGCGGGGTCACCTGTCCCACCAGCCGCCCGCGATACTCGCCGCGCTGACTGAGGAACACCACCTCGGTATTCTGCCCCAGAAAGGCGTCTATAGCGGGTGTGGTTAGCCCCACGTTGCCGAAAATCACCACCTGCTCCACCTGGGCAAGAGGCGCACTGAGCAGGATTTCCGATTGGCGATTTTCGATTGGCGGTTGGCAATTTTCGATTCGAGGCTGGGCGTCGGGCGAAAGGTCGCGCTCCACCTGCACGCGGCGGTTGCGAATGCGGATTTTGGTCTGTTGTTCCACAAGATATAAGGCTGGCATGAAACCCTCCTTCAGCGTTGTTAAGGTGCATTTTGATTTGCGATTTGCGATTTTAGATTGGCGATTGGCGATTTTAGATTTGCGATTTGCGATTTGCGATTTTAGATTTGCGGTTGGAGAGGTTGCGTTTGGCGGTCTTGTGCGAGGCAGTGAAGATGGCGGTCAGTTCGTCGGCCTCTGTGAGCAGCGGTTGGAGTTTTTCGGCGCTCATCAATTTCCCATCGCGCAGCATTTCCAGCCAAAAGAGGCTCTCGTCCGCTTCCTCTTCCACCACGCCCAGTTTGTTGGCAAAGTCCGCCTCCGTGCGCCCGCGGCAGACAGCGCGGTAATTGGCCGCTACCGAAGTGGAAGAACGAATCAACTGTTTTGCAATCACCTCGGCGGCATATTTGGGGGGCAGGTCTTCGCACAACTCAATGACTGCCAGCGCAAAAGCCTTCGTGCGGTTCTTCAGGTCGGTTTCGTTCATGGGAAATACTCCTTTTGATTTGCGATTGGCGATTTTAGATTTGCGATTGGCGATTGGCGATTTCAGATTTGCGATTGTCAATCCCAAATCCAAAATCTAAAATCCAAAATCCAAAATCTAAAATCCAAAATCTGAAATCTTCCTCACCGCCTCCAGCACCTTGTCCGGCAAAAAGGGCTTGAGGACGAAATCCTGTGCCCCCGCGTCCAGGGCCTCGATGATCGGCTCGTCCTGGCCGAGGGCGCTGCACATGACGATCCGCGCGGCCGGGTCGTGCCCCACGATTTCCCGCACCGCGGCGATGCCGTCCATCTCCGGCATGGTAATGTCCATGACGACCAGGTCGGGGCGAACCGCGCGATATTGCTCGACGGCCTCGCGGCCGTTCTTCGCCTCGGCCGCGATCTCGTACCCTTCCCGGGTCAGGATTTCCCGCAGCATGCGCCGCATGAAGG
>DAOUCM010000006.1:0-2004 GCA_034431895.1 Anaerolineales bacterium | reverse complement strand
TAGCCCAACTTCGCCAGTTGGGTAGTCTGAAAAAATAATTCGGAGCGTCAGGCTCGATAATCCGCGCGGAATCGCAGGTTCAGCCCGCCCATCGGGTCAAAACGCGATGTAGTGCCAACCTACCCCCTTGTTTCGGCCGTTCCGCGCGGTCATACTTTTACCGGAGAGATCGGTGTACCTCAGACACACAACGATTCGGAAGAATGGCAAGGCGCACACCTACTGGCGCCTGGTGCGTTCCGTCCGTCACGGCTCCAAAGTACGTCAAGAAACCGTTGCGTTTCTGGGCGAGCTGGACGCTGAGGGGCGGCTGAAAGCCAAGGCCTTGGCCCAAGGGATCGTCGGACAAGTTCCCCACCCCGACCTGTTCGAGCCTGAGCTGCCCGCGTCATCGGTCGTTGTCAACCTCCGTGGGATCCGCCTGGAGCGAAGCCTTCAGTTTGGGGCGGTTTGGCTGGGATGGACTCTCTGGCAGGCTCTGGGTCTGGAAGAGGTCCTGGACGGGCTGATCGTGGAGGGGCGGGAAGAAGTCTCTTGGGCCCGGATGAGCGCCATCCTCACGCTCGCACGCCTCTGCGAACCTTCGAGCGAACTGCACGTTGCCGAAGACTGGTATCGCAGGACCGCCCTACAAGACCTGCTGGAGATCTCGCCGGAGAAGGTGAACGAGCAGCGGCTCTACCGGGCGCTTGACCGCATCCTGGATCACAAGGAGGCGCTGGAAAGGCACCTCAAGGAGAAGTTGGGAACGCTCTTTGACCTCAAGTACGACCTCATGCTCTACGACGTGACGTCGACCTACTTTGCGGGGGAGGCGAAGATCAACCCGCTGGCTCAGCGCGGCCACAGCCGCGATCAGAGGCCGGATTGCAAGCAGGTGTGCATCGCCCTGGTCGTGACGCGCGATGGAATGCCGCTGGGGTACGAGCTCTTCGCTGGCAACCGGGTGGATGTCACCACGGTCGAGGAGATCGTGGAGGCCATGGAGGGGAAATACGGTCAGGCCGATCGTGTGTGGGTCATGGATCGCGGCATGATCAGCCAGGAAAACCTGGAATTCCTCCGCGAGCGGCAGGCGAAGTACTTGGTGGGAACGCCCAAGTCGGACCTGAAGAAATTCGAGCGGGCGATTTTGACGGACGACTGGGAAAAGATCCGGGAGGGACTCGAAGTGAAGCGGTGCCCGAGCCCCGATGGCGAAGAGACCTTCATCCTGTGCCGCTCCGAAGATCGTCGGGGCAAGGAGAAGGCCATGCACGATCGCTTTATCCGGCGGATTGAGGAAGGCCTCCAGAGTCTGGGACGCCGTCTGGAGCGGGCGAAGAAGCCGGAGAACCGAGGAAAGGTGGAACGCCAAGTCGGACGTCTGTTGGGGCGGAACTCCCGCGGGGCGGGAGCCTTCAAGGTCGCCTTCGAGGATGCCCCGGAGAGCAGAAGTGGTCTTCGTTTGAGGTGGGAGAAGGATCCGGCCTGGTCGGACTGGGCGGCTCACAGCGAGGGATGCTATCTGTTGCGATCCAACATCCGGGACTGGAGTGCCGAGGACCTATGGAGGACCTACATCCAGCTGACCCAAGCGGAAGCGGCGTTCCGCATTCAAAAGAGCGATTTGTCGATCCGACCCATCTGGCATCAGAAGGAGGACCGGGTGCGCGCGCATATCCTGGTCTGTTTTCTGAGCTATGTCCTCTGGAAGATGTTGGAGCACTGGCAGGCCAAGGCGGGGTTGGGCAATAGCCCTCGGACCATCCTGGAAGAACTGGCCCGGATCCAGAGCACCGATGTTGTCCTGCCCACGCTGAACGGAAGGGAGATCCGCCTTCGCTGCGTCGTCCGACCCGACCGCGCTCAAGCGGCGCTCCTGGATCGCCTGGGGCTATCCCTGCCGAGTCGGCTTCGCCTCCCGGCAGGGATACCTAAAATGTAGTGCCAACCGCAGGGAGATTATGGCCTGTAGGGCCTCAGCATCCGCATTTCCTCAATCTGTTGGCGAAGTTGGGCTAG
>DAOUCM010000005.1:0-11981 GCA_034431895.1 Anaerolineales bacterium | reverse complement strand
TCGACCCGCTCGAAGCCATCACCAAAGGCTACATGCCCGGCGTCAACAAGGTAGGCGATGATTTCGCCTGCGGCGTAGCCTTCTTGCCCGAATTGGTCATGGCCGGCGAAGCCATGAAAGCCGCCATCGCCGTGCTGGAACCTGCCATGAAGGCTTCTGGCGCCTCGCGTCAGATTCTGGGCAAGGTGGTGCTGGCAACGGTAGAAGGCGACATCCACGAAATCGGTAAGTCGCTGGTAGGCACGATGCTGACCTCCTCCGGCTTCGAGGTCTACGACCTGGGCGTGGACGTGCCGGCGGCTGAAATCTTAGCCAAAGCGCAGGAAGTGGGCGCCGACATCATCGGGCTGAGCGCGCTGCTGACCACCACCATGGTCAAACAAAAAGAAGTGATAGACGAGGTGGCCAGGCGCGGCATGAAGGTCAAGGTGATGGTGGGCGGCGCGCCGGTAACGCGCGAGTGGGTGCAGAAAATCGAAGCCGACGGCTACTCGGAAGACGCCATTGGCGCCGTCAATGTGGCTAAAGAGTTGATGGGCTTGCAGAATTAACCGCTCTTTTCCCCATTGACAAACAAGCCCGCCTCCGCTACCCTTCAGGCGTGCCAACGCTTACCGCTTTCCAGCGTCAGGCGGCTCATTTTGGGTTGAACGCCAAACGCTTTCTGTGCGGCCCGGCCGGGTCTGGCAAGACCACGGTCGGCGTGGAACGGATGCGCTTCCTGCTCGAACAAGGGATACGCGCCGATTCCATCCTCGTCTTCACCCCTCAGCGCACCTTGCAAGAACCCTATCTTGCCGCTTTCCATGCGCCCCAAACGGCCCCCGGCAGCGAGGTCGCTTTTGCCACCCTGGGCGGCCTGGCGCGCCGCATGGTAGACCTATTCTGGCCGTTGGCAGCCGAAGCGGCTGGCTTTGCCCACCCTGATCTGCCGCCCACCTTTCTCACCCTCGAAACGGCGCAATACTACATGGCGCATCTTGTCCGCCCGCTGCTAGACGAGGGCTACTTCGAAGCGGTCACCATTGACCGTAACCGACTGTACAGCCAAATCATTGATAATTTGAACAAAGCCGCTGTCATCGGCTTCCCCCATACCGAGATTGGCGCGCGCCTCGACTCTGCCTGGGAAGGCGACCCGGCTCAGCGGCGCATCTACGCCGATGCGCAAGAGTGCGCCAATCGTTTCCGCGCCTACTGCCTCCAGAATAATTTGCTCGATTTTTCCCTGCAACTGGAAACATTCTGGCAATATCTTTGGCCTGAAGTTTTCGTGCGCGAGTATCTCACCGCTACTTACCGCCATCTCATTTACGACAATGTAGAAGAAGACGTGCCGCGCGCTCATGACTTGATGCGCGACTGGTTGGCAGAATTCGACTCGGCGTTGCTGATCTACGACGAAGGCGGGGGCTACCGCCGCTTCTTGGGCGCAGACGTGGAGACCGGCTGGGCCCTGCGCGATTTGTGTGATGAGCAGGTGACGCTGGACGGCAGTTTCGTCATTTCGGAGCAAGTGGCCGCCCTCGAAACCTCCCTTTGCCATGCCATTGCACCCAGCCGCTACGCAAGCCCCCCCTTGCCGGTCGAGGCCAGCGCATTGACCTTCTTGCAATCACGTTACTACCCAGAACTCCTGGATGCAGTGGCAAATGAAGCGCAATCCCTTCTTACAGAAGGGCAAATTCCGCCTGGTGAAATCGTGGTCATTGCGCCTTACCTGTCTGACGCCTTGCGCTTCTCGCTGACTCAGCGCCTGGAAACGCGCGGCGTGCCTTGGCGTTCGCATCGTCCCTCCCGCTCCCTGCGCGATGAACCCGCCAGCCAGGCGCTGCTGACGCTGGCTGCGCTGGCGCACCCGGCTTGGGGCATTCATCCGCCGCGCTTTGATGTGGCCTACGCCCTGATGCAATCTATCGAAGGGATGGACCTCGTCCGCGCCCAACTGCTGACCGACATCGTCTACCGCCAGCGCGATTTCTGGCTGGCCCCCTTCGAGGGCATCAAACCCGAAGTCCAGGAACGCATTACCTACCTGTTCGGCAGCCGCTACACGGCACTGCGCCACTGGGTGCTGGCCTATCGGGAAAGCGAACCGCTGCCGCTCGATCACTTCTTGCGAAAACTGTTCGGCGAGGTACTTTCTCAACCAGGTTTTGGCTTTCACAGCAACTTCGACTCTGTCCGTGTGGCAGCCAGCCTGGTCGAATCGGTCATGAAATTCCGCCAGGCGCTCGAACCATCCATGCAAACCGGCCAAGGCCAATTCCAAGACCTCGGCAGAGAATACCTTGCCATGCTGCAAGACGGCGTCATTGCAGCGCAATATCTCGCAGGCTGGCAGGCGGAGGCCAGCGAGGCCGTGCTGGTGGCCCCAGCATACACTTTCTTGATGATGAACCGCCCGGTCACGGTGCAGTTCTGGCTGGATGTCGGCTCCAGCGGCTGGCACGAGCGCCTGTCGCAACCGCTCACCCATCCCTACGTTTTGAATCGGGAATGGGAAGCCGGTCGAACGTGGACAGATGCAGACGAGGTCCAACAGGGACAGGAAACGCTAGCGCGCCTGGTATCCGGCCTTCTTCGGCGCTGCCGCGGCCGGATATACGTGTGCTTGAGCGAATTGGGCGAAAGCGGCTTCGAGCAGCGCGGCAATCTATTGAGAGCATTCCAAAAGGCGCTGTAAGGCTTCTTGCTGTCTATTTCACCCTTGCAAGATTCTCGACAATTCTTTCTGCACCAGACTTGTCCGCTCATCTCTCAAAAGCGGCAAGCGCGCACGGGTACGATGTAATTGATTCAAATCCAGCGCCGCAACCGTCAAGGCCTCCTCGAAATACGGCCCCTGGGCAATACGCTCGCCGTTGGGATCGAAGACGGTAGCCCCGCCCCAAAAATTCAACCCATCTTCATACCCCACCCGATTGCTGTGCGCCACAAAAGAAGTAAACAGGTTGGCATACGAGCGATTGACGTTTTCCACCCAGCGCGCCGAGTCCAGTTTTTCGCTCTCGTTCAATCCGCGGCCTGGAGATGCAGAAGTGAACAGAAGCACATCGGCGCCATCCAGCCACAGTAGATAGGGCGGCGAAGCGTGCCAAAAATCCTCGCAAATCAAAATGCCCATACGCCCAAAGCGCGTATCGAAAGCGCGGACAGAATCGCCCCAGGCAAAGAAGCGCCCCTCATCGAATAAGCCATAAGTGGGCAGATAAACCTTGTGGTGAACATGTAACACCTGCCCGGCCGAAAGGTAGGCAGCGGCAATGTAGAAACGATGACGAGCATCCTCGTCCACAAAGCCCACCACCAGGTCCAGGTCATGACTTGCTTCGAGCAGCGGCTTGAAAACGGCATCCTCAACCGTTGGCCTGTGCGATACGGTCGGCACAAGGTCTTGCAAGACATAGCCGGTCAACGAGAGTTCAGGGAAGACAAGCAAATCGGCTTGTTGGGCTTTTGCCTGCCGAATGAAGTCGAGGTGCTTCTCGAGATTGGCCTCCACATCTCCCAGGCGTGTGGCAATCTGAGCAAGGGCAAGATTCATTTTCATTGCAAGAATCTTACCACACACTCAACCGGAAATCTGCCAGGTTCTTCTCCAGAATCAGCCGACAATAACGACCCATATCCGTTTCTGCTATGCGGAATTGGTCTACGAGGCGCTGTAACCGGCGCTATTCACTTCCATCGAAAAAGCAGAGCGCTTGCTCTGCTTTTTCGATTTCGGCAACAGCCTATTTGTTATGCCTGTCGTCAGTGCAAGGGAGCGCTCGGATCCCCCGACGATTGATTTGCCTGACGGAAGGCTTTGATGGCTTCACGCAAGGCCTTGGCGGGTTCGGCCACTTTTTGGTGTAATTCTTTCATCTTTCCACCCACATCCTTGAGGGTAGCAATGGCCTGCTCACGGTCGGTCACTTTGCCGTTGGCGTCGAAGCCAGCATGAGCACTGACGAGGCTGCTAATCTCGGTGTAGAGTGGCTTGGCTTCTTCGATTGCCTGTTCGAAAGCCTTCAGAGCAGATTGCAGGGCGGCGGTATCCTTCCCATTGGCGTTCATCTTCTCGATCAAAGATTGGATACGGTCTGTCATTTCGCCGGCGCGCTCGAGGATTTTTCCCTGGCGCTCGTAAGCCCGCTGGATGCGCGCCCAACCTCTCTCGAGGCGTTCATTCGAGACTTGCGTCTGATCCACCGGCGGTTGAGGAGTTTGCCCCAGCCCCGCGGCGGAAACGCCCATGACAGGCAAAGCGCTCAGCGCCAAAGCGGCCACAAGAGCCAACAAAACGGTCTTCTTGAACAAGGAAGTTATATTGAACATATCAGTCTCCTTTCTTTTCTATGCTGTCATTGTATAAGCAAGCGATTGCCGGAGTATGGCGAGATTGTAAAATCTTTGTAAACTTGCCTGTGCAATCCGAAAAAATGTAGGACAGGCTCTTCAGCCTCTCCTACCGCCCAAGTGATAATCATCCTGCCAAATTGATGGCTTCCAGTCATTGCCGAGCGCTTGAGTCTTCATTACAATCAACTTTGCCATCAAATGAAACATTGCGTCCATGTTTTTTGCAATGGAGTCAAATCTTGCAACCCACAAGCGAGGAAAAATATGACCGACAAAAAATACAAAATCGCCTGGCTGCCTGGCGACGGCATCGGGGTGGACGTTCTGGATGCCGCCAAAATTGTGCTAGACAAATTGGACTTGAATGCCGAATACATCCATGGCGACATCGGTTGGGAGTTCTGGCGCACGGAGGGAGATGCTCTGCCCCAGCGTACCATTGACCTGCTAAAGAGTGTGGACGCGGCCATGTTCGGCGCTATCACCTCCAAGCCGGTCAAGGCGGCGGAAGAAGAACTCGTGCCTGAATTGAAAGGCAAGGGGCTGGTTTACCGCTCGCCCATCGTGCGCATGCGCCAGATGTTCGACCTGTACATCTGCCTGCGGCCTTGCAAGGCTTACGCCGGCAACCCCCTCAACTACAAGGAAGATATTGACCTGGTCATTTTCCGCGAGAATACCGAAGACCTGTACTCCGGCGTCGAATTCAGCCCGCTGCCGCAGGAACTGGCCGATACGCTGGGGAAACTCTCCAAGCCGTTTGGGGCTTTCAAAGATGTGCCGCTGAATGACGTGGCCGTCTCCTGCAAAGTGGTCACCCGCAAAGGCTCGGAGCGCATCATCCGCGCCGCGTTCGAATTTGCCCGCAAGTATGGCCGCAAGAAAGTGACCGTCATTCACAAAGCCAATGTGGTGCGCGCTGCTGAGGGTCTGTTCCTCGATATTGCCAAAGAGGTCCACAAGGATTACCCCGAAATCGAAATGGATGACGCCAATGTGGATGCCATCTGCATGTGGCTGCTGAAGAACCCGAAGAATTACGATGTGATGGTGGCCACCAACATGTTCGGCGACATCATCTCTGACCTGGCGGCGCAGATGGTGGGCGGGCTGGGATTCGGCTGTTCGGGCAACATCGGCGACAAACTGGGCGTCTTCGAACCCAGTCACGGCTCGGCGCCCAAGTATGCCGGGCAGTACAAGGTCAACCCCATTGCCACCATTCTCTCGGCCAAGATGATGCTCGACTGGCTGGGTGAGACCGAAAAGGCGGCTGCGGTCGAGAAGGCTGTCGCTGAAGTCATCCGCGAGGGCAAAGTCCGCACCTACGACATGGGCGGCTCCAACTCCACGTTGGAGATGGGCGAAGCCATCGCGGCGAAGTTGTAAGAATTGTGAATGTCATTGCGAGGGCGAAGCCCGAAGCAATCTCCTCTTACCGATGAGGAGATTGCTGTGTCCCTCCCTTCGGTCGGGGCTTGCAATGACACCTGAGAAAATCCTATGGACAAAATCTACATTCACGAAGTCGGTCCACGCGACGGCCTGCAGGCAGAGAAAGTCACCGTGCCGCTGGAGGAGAAAATCCGCTGGATCGAGGGGCTGTTTGCTTCGGGCGTTGACATCATCCAACTCGGCTCATTCGTCAACCCCGAAAAGGTCCCGCAGATGGCCGATACCGACGCGCTGTTCCGGCATTTTGTCGAGGCTGGGAACAAGCCCGAAAACGTGATCCTCTCCGGGCTGGTCCTGAACGAGAAGGGCCTGGAGCGCGGTCTGGCCTGCGGCGTGGAGATGTTCTGCATGGGCGTCTCGGCCAGCGAGACCCACAGTCAGAAGAACACCGGCATGACGCCCGCCGAAGCGCAGGCGCGCATCCTTCCCATGGCCAAGCAGGCTCTGGCTGCCGGCAAGAAGGTGCAGGCCTCAGTGCAATCGGCGTTTGGCTGCGGCTTCGAGGGGCCGATTCCCCAAGAGAAGGTGCTGAACCTGGTCAAGGCGTACCTGGAGGCTGGCATCCGCAACATCAGCCTGGCCGATACCGCCGGACACGCCCAACCGGCGCAGGTGGAAGACCTGTTCGGCGAGATCCGCCGCCTCGACCCGCATGTGGAACTGGCCTGCCATTTCCACAACACCTATGGGCTGGGGCTGGCGAACTGCTACGCGGCGCTGAAGAGCGGCGTGACCTATTTCGAGTCGGCCTTCGGCGGCCTGGGCGGCTGCCCGTTTACCAAACTGCCGGCGGGCAACGTCAGCACCGAGGATTTGGTGCATACCTTCCAGCGCATGGGCCTGCGTAAGGACATCCGGCTGGATGCCCTGCTCGATGTCGCCCGCCAGGTAAGCGCCTTCTTCGACCGGGAATTGCCCGGCTTCATCCTGAAATCCGGTTCGATTGTAGATTTTCAGGGGAAAACAGTGTGAAACATGCCCTCATCCCCTGCCCTTCCCCCGAAAGGGGAAGGGAGTCCCCTCTCCCGCTGGGAAAAGGCTAAAGGGCAGCGAAAAATACCCTCATCCCCTGCCCTTCCCCCAAAAGGGGAAGGGAGTCCCCTCTCCCGCTGGGAGAAGGCTAAAGGGCAACAGTGTGAAAAACGCCCTCATCCCCTGCCCTTCCCCCGAAAGGGGAAGGGAGTCCTCTCTCCCGCTGGGAGAGGGCTAGGGTGAGGGAAAGGAGTGAGTCTATGAAATTGCTCGAAGGAATCCGCGTCCTGGACTTGACCAATGTCCTCTCCGGGCCATTCGCCACCCTGCACCTGGCGCTGCTGGGCGCCGAGGTCATCAAAATCGAGAATCCCGAGGCCGGCGATCTGGCCCGCAAACTGGGCAATGTGACGCAATACAACAAAGCCTTGATGGGCACCAGTTTCCTGGCCCAAAATGCCAACAAGAAATCCATGACCCTCAATTTGAAAGCCGAGGAGGGCAAAGAAGTCTTCCGAAAACTGCTCGCCACCGCCGATGTGGTCGTCGAAAACTTCCGCCCCGGCGTGATGGATCGGCTGGGCTTCTCCTACGAAGCGATGTGCAAGGTCAATCCGCGCATCATCTACTGCGCCATCTCTGGCTTCGGCCAGACCGGGCCAGATGCTTTCAAACCGGCCTACGACCAGATCATCCAGGGCTTGTCGGGCGTGATGTCCATCAACGGCGACGAACGCCTGAATCCCCTGCGCTGCGGCTTCCCGGTCTGTGATACGGTTGGCGGGCTGAACGCGGCCTTTGCTATCATGGCCGCCCTGTATTACCGCGAACGCACCGGCGAAGGCCAGTTCATTGACATCGCCCTGCTTGACTCGATCATGCCGCTCATGGGCTGGGTGGCCGCCAACTTGCTCATTGGCGGGCAGCAGCCCGTCCTGTTGGGCAACGACAATTTCACCGCCGCGCCCTCCGGCATGTTCAAGACCAAGGACGGTTACATCAACATCGCCGCCAATCAGCAGGAGCAGTGGGAGAACCTGGCCGACGCGCTGGGCCTCTCTGAACTGAAGACGGATCCCCGTTTCCAGGAGCGCGACACCCGCAAGGCAAACCGCTTCCTCCTCACCCCGTTGCTGGAAGCCAAACTGACGCAGGAGACCACCGCCCATTGGGTGGAGGTCTTGAACGCCAAAGGGATTCCCTCCGGCGATGTGCTCAGCCTGGAAGAGGCGCTCACCTCGCCGCAAGCGCAACACCGCCGCGTCCTCGAAGAGGTCGAGACGCCCGGCATCGGCAAAATCAAACTGTTCAATCTGACGGCCAAATTCTCCAAGACCCCGGCGCAAATCGAGACCCCGCCGCCGCGCCTCTCCGAGCATACCGAGCAGATTCTCGACAGCCTGGGTTATTCGGCAGATGAGATCAAGGCGTTGAAAGAGAAACAGGTCATTTAATGTCACAGTAGCGCAAGTCTTAAGGCTTGCGTTACACACAAGGAGTGAATTTTATGGGCATGACAATGGTCGAAAAAATCCTGGCGCGCGCTACCGGCCAGGCCGCCGTCAAGGCGGGAGACGTGGTCGAGCCGAAAGTGGACCTGGCCATGTCACACGAAAACGCGGCGCTGGTGCTGAACCAGTTCCTCGAAATCTACAAAGATACCGGCCTGGAAGCCAAAGTCTGGGACCCGTCGAAGATTGCCATCATCTTCGATCACCGCGTCCCGGCTGAGAGTTCGAAGACGGCCACCAATCAGAAGAAGGTGCGCGAATTCGTCGCCGCCCAGGGCATCGCCAAATTCCATGACATTCGCGGCGACGAGGGCGGCATCTGCCACCAGATTTTGCCGGAAAACGGCTACGTGCGCCCCGGCTACGTGGTGGTCGGCACCGACAGCCACACCACCAGTCACGGCGCGCTGGGGGCGTTTGCCTTTGGTATCGGCGCGACCGAAATGGCCTCCGTCTGGGCGCTGGGCAGCGTGCTGAACGTGGAAGTCCCCGGCACGATCAAAGTGGTGGCGCGGGGCAAGTTCCCCAAGCACGTGCTACCCAAGGATTTCATCCTGCACCTGATTGGCAAGATTTCTGCCGAGGGCGCCAATTTCAAGGTCATCGAGTACCATGGGGAGGCTTTCGAGAAGATGCCCACTTCGGGCCGTCTGACCGTTTGCAATATGTCGGTCGAGGCCGGGGCCACTTCGGGCATCGTCCCGCCGGACGCAGAGACGCTGCGCTATCTCAAGGAGGTGGCGGGAGTCCGGGAAACGGTAGCCGTCTTCGGTCCGGACCCGGACGCGGTTTATGACCAGGTCATCGAGATTGACGTGTCGAAACTGGAGCCGCAGATTGCCTGTCCGCACACAGTGGACAACGTCAAGCCGATTGGCGAGGTAGCCGGCAAACCTATCCAGCAAATCGTCATCGGTTCCTGCACCAACGGCCGCCTGGACGACATCGAGGTGGCGGCGAAGATTTTGAAGGGCAAGAAGGTGGCGCGCAATGTACGCATGTTGGTCTTCCCGGCTTCGGGGCGCATCTTCCGCGAGGCGATGGCTAAGGGCTACATTTCGACGCTGATGGAGGCCGGCGCGCTGGTCGCTAACTCTGGCTGCGGGCCGTGCCTGGGCGTGCATCAGGGCGCGCTGGGCGACGGCGAGGTGGCGCTCTCGACCACCAACCGCAATTTCAAGGGCCGCATGGGCAACCCCAATGCAGAAGTTTATCTATGTTCCCCGGCGGTGGCTGCCGCCAGCGCGCTAACCGGCGTCATCACTGACCCGCGCAAAGGAGGTTGATATGGCAAAAGTGGTTCTGAAACTCGGCGATGACATTTCGACCGACATCATCTACCCCGGCCGCTTCATGGCCACCGTCCTGCCGACGGAGACGCCGCAATATGCCTTTGCCGACCACGCCGAATTCAACGCCCGGCTGAAGAAGGGCGAGATTCCGCCGGGCAGCGTCATCGTGGCGGGCAAGAACTTCGGCTGCGGCTCGTCGCGCGAGCAGGCCGCCTCATGCTTGAAGGGGCCAGACCTGGTGGTGGTGGCGAAACACTTCGCCCGCATCTTCCTGCAAAATTCCATCAACCTGGGCCTGCGCACGGTCATCTGCCCGGACCTGGAGGCTGAAGAAGGCGACGAATTGGAGATCACCGCCGACAAGGTCATCAACAAGACCAGCGGCAAGTCTTTCGACATCGTGCCTTTGCCCAAGGCACGTCAGGCCATCATTGACGCCGGCGGGCTGATCCCATACACCCGCCAGAGGGTGCTGGCCGGGAAGAAGTAAACGCCTCCAACCAAGACTATTGGGTATAATCGGGGGCATGACATCTTATCCCTATCCTGCGCCACGCCAGGAGTTGCTCTGGCAGCAAGTCCTGGCGTCCCTGTTGGGCGGACTGGCGCTCTTTCTGGCCATTACGCTGACGTGGACGCTTGGCTATCAATTGTGGTACGCCGGGCGCATCTTCCCTGGCGTCTCGGTTGCAGGCGTGGATCTCTCTGGCCTGGCGCCTGCCGAAGCCTCGCTCAAACTCAGCCAGACTCTCTCTTACCCGTATACCGGCAAGATTTTGTTGCGCGATGGCGCCAGGGTGTGGCTGGTCTCACCGGCGCAGATGGGGATGGCCTTCGACGCTTCGGCCAGCGCCCAGGCAGCCTACCGCCTCGGTCGCAGCGGTGGCCTGTTTGCCAGTTTGGACGCTCAGATACGCGCCCGCAGCCAGGGAGCAGAAGCGCCGCCCGTCATCCTGTTCGACCAGCGTGTAGCCTACCAATACCTGCAGGCGCTCTCGGCAGAGATCAACCAACCGATAACGGAAGCAAGCCTGAGCGTAGTCGGAACCGAAGTGGTCGCCCAGCCCGGCCAAGCAGGGCGAACCCTGGATGTTGACAGCACTTTGCTCTTCCTGAGCGCCCAGTTACAGACCTTCCGAGACGGCGAAGTCCCCCTGGTGGTGCGCGAGCAACAGCCGCAAATCGTAGACGTATCGGGGCAGGCGGAAATGGCGCGCCGTGTGTTGAGCCAACCGATGACGCTCTATGTCCCCCATGCCGGCGCAGACGACCCGGGCCCGTGGACGTATGACGTGCAGGTGCTGGCCAAGATGCTCACCGTGCGCCGCGTCGAAAATGGCGGGACGGCCGAAGTGCAAGTGGGGTTAGATCCAAATCAATTGCGTGAAGTGTTGGTCAACATTGCCGCCTATGTGGACCGCAAGCCAGAAAATGCGCGCTTCCGCTTCAATGACGCTACCCGCCAACTGGAATTGATTCAGTATGCCAAAGTTGGGCGCGCCGTAGACGTAAGCGCCAGCATCGTTGCCATCAACGAAGCCTTGCTGCGGGGCGAGCATAACATCCCCTTGCAAATCGTCGAGACCCAGCCAGCCGTGCCAGATACGGCTACCGGCCAGCAATTGGGGATTACCGAATTGCTGCTTGCCGAGACTTCGTACTTCTACGGTTCCAGCGCTGAGCGCATTCAGAACATTCAGGCAGCAGCGGCCCGCTTCAACGGCCTGCTGGTAGCCCCCGGCGAGACCTTTTCGATGGGGGCCGCCATGGGCGACGTCAGCCTGGACAACGGCTTTGCCGAGGCGCTCATTATCTACGGCGGACGCACCATCAAGGGCGTGGGCGGTGGCGTGTGCCAGGTCAGCACCACCCTGTTCCGCACGGTCTTCCGCTATGGCTTCCCGGTAGTGGAGCGCATCCCGCACGCTTACCGCGTTTCCTATTATGAGCAGACCGCCAGCGGCGCAGTGGACCCCAACCTGGCCGGGCTGGACGCGACCGTGTACTTCCCGCTGGTGGACTTCAAATTTACCAACGATACCCCTTACTGGATTCTGATGGAAACCTACGTCAGCGCTGAAGCGCGCACCCTCACCTGGAAACTGTATTCCACGCGCGACGGGCGCAGCGTCACCTGGGAGACAACCGGCCCACAAAACGTTGTCCCACCGCCCAAGCCGCTGTTCGAGGTCAATGACGAATTGGAAAAGGGGCAAATCAAGCAAGTGGACTGGGCCGCCAGCGGCGCCGATGTAGTCGTCACCCGCACAGTTTTCAAGAACGGCGCGGTCTACTTCACCGACCAGTTCAAGACCCATTACGAACCCTGGCAAGCAGTCTGCCAGATTGGCCCCGGCACCGAAGAACCTGAAAAACTCGCCAAACGAAAGGGTGTGTGCCTTTC
>DAOUCM010000004.1:0-32163 GCA_034431895.1 Anaerolineales bacterium | reverse complement strand
CGCTCTCTTCCCAATAATTCAACATGTCAGAAATGGTCAACACCGCATGGAGATTGAAACCCGCCCGCGCCAACGCCGCCTTTGCACCCGATTGACGGTCAATCAACACAACCACATCCTTCACCCTCAGGCCCGCACCGGTCAGTTTTTGGATAGCCTCGAATTTGCTCCCGCCGGTGGTGGCCAGGTCGTCAATGACGACAGCGGTCTCGCTGGCGCGGTACTCGCCCTCGATTTCGGCTTTGGTGCCGTAGTCTTTGGCTTCTTTGCGCGGGTAAATCATCGGGTAGTTGCCCTGCAGCGAGATGGCCGTAGCAATTGGGATGGCGGCGTAAGGCAGGGCAGCCAGGCGGTCGAAAGACAGCAAGCGTAGCATAGGTAAATAGGCCTCCGCCACCTGTCGAAGCAGGGGCGGGTAGGAGATGATGCGACGCAGGTCAATGTAGATGGGTGATTTCAGCCCTGATTTGAGGGTGAATTCGCCGAATTTGATGCAGCCGGCTGATAGAAGACCGTCGGAGAGAGCAGCGAGTAGAGGATGAGAGGGTAGAGGAGTAGAACGTAGTGGTTGCATGTCCATGTCATTCTCCTTGACGGCGGAACTGTTCCCTACTCTCTAATATTTGATCCCTGAGTTCCGCCGCTGCCAGAGCCGGATTGCCCGACCGCGCAACGCCCCGCGAGACGTTGACCAGCAACCCGCGTCCATCTCGACGTAGGCCTGCTCCCAGCGCCCGGGCCAGGTCCCCGCCCTGGGCGCCGACGCCAGGGACGAGGAACCACAGGTCGGGCGCAGCAGAGCGGACACGGGCGAGGGCCTCGGGGTGAGTCGCGCCGACCACCAGGCCAATGTTGTCGGCAATGTTCCAGGTTTGGGCCAGGCGGGCAACGTATTCATACAAGGGAATGGAATCAATCATCAGATCCTGTAAATCTCCCGCGCTGGGGTTGGAGGTCTTGCACAGGAGGAAGACTCCCTTTTCCTCGTAAGCGAGGAATGGGGCCAGCGAATCCCGTCCGAGATAGGGGTTGAGGGTAATCGCGTCTGCACCGAGAGACTCGAAGGCGGAACGGGCATAGGCTTCAGCGGTGGAGGCGATGTCGCCGCGTTTGGCGTCGAGGATGACGGGGATTTTCGAGCCAAGCCGCGCCGATTCGGCGTGGATAGCGCCGATCACATCTTCGAGCGCCTTCCAGCCATCGGGGCCAAAGACCTCGAAGAAGGCCGCGTTGGGCTTGAAGGCCGCAGCGTAGGGAGCGGTCGCTTGAACGAGACGCAGGCAGAAGTCCAGGGCAGAGGCGGCGGTGGGTTCGGGGAGGCGCTGCCTTGAGTATGTCGAAAGGTCGGAGAGGTGCGGGTCCAGTCCAATGCAGAGGAGGGAGGAGCAGTCGTCCACCCGTTTTTCGAGGCAGGAGAAGAAGGTTTCCATATTTTGTATATGTCACTGCGAGGAGCGAAGCGACGCGGCAGTCTCCTATTGGGCAAGGAGATTGCTTCACTACGTTCGCAATGACATCACTAATTACGCTTTGCCCAACACCATCGCCAGCAGCGCCATGCGGACGTACAGACCATATTCCATCTGGCGGAAGTAAGCGGCGCGCGGGTCGTCGTCGAAGTCGGGGCTGATTTCGCCAACGCGCGGCAGGGGGTGCATGACGATCATGTCGCGTTTGGCGGCTTTCATGATGTCGGGGTCAATCACATACGCGCCTTTGACCTTTTCATATTCTGCCGGGTCCTCGAAGCGCTCTTTCTGGACGCGGGTGACGTACAATACGTCGGTTTCGGGCAGGACTTTTTCGAGCGAAGTAAATTCGGCCTGCGGGATGCCCTTAGCGGCCACTTCATCCATCACTTCTTTGGGCATGCGCAGGATGTCGGGCGAGACATAGTTGATCTTGACCTGGAACAGCGAAAGCAAGCGCGCCAGCGAGTGAACCGTGCGGCCATACTTCAAATCGCCCAGCATGGTGACGGTCATCCCATCTACCTGGCCTTCGCCCAGTTCCTCGAAGATGGTGAAGGTATCGAGCAGCGCCTGGGTAGGATGTTCACCCACGCCGTCGCCGGCGTTGATGACGGGTTTGCGCGCCGCCTTGGCGGCAATGGCGGCTGAACCGGTTTCGGGGTGCCTCAGCACGATCACGTCGGCGTAGCATTCGAGCGTGCGGACGGTATCGGGCAAACTCTCGCCTTTGGCTACCGAGGAATAGCGCACTTCGTTGATGGGGATGACGCTGCCGCCCAGGCGTTCCATGGCGGCGGTAAAACTGGACGAGGTGCGGGTAGAAGGCTCATAGAACAGGTTGGCAAGGATTTTGCCTTTCAGCAGGTCAAAGGTGCCGATGCGCTCAACCATGCCGCGCATCTCATGGGCGACGCCGAAGACGTATTCCAGGTCGGCGCGGGTGAATTGTTTGACCGAAAGAATGTCCTTGCCGTACCAGGGCGCGTGGGTGTTGTCGCCGAAGGGCAGGTAGGGGGATTGAGGATCAGTGGGCATAAGTTAGTCTCCTAGTTAGGTGGTTGATTAGTTCGATAGTTGATTAGTTCGGTAGTTTGGTAGTTCGTCATACTCAATCGCATATCTCATTTCAAAGAGGGACGTCCAGGCATGACGCGGAGAATGCAAGAAACCTTCTTTTATTATGTTGCCCAAAGGCACACAAAATGCTAGAATCAGCAACCATATCCGCATCTCCGAAAAAGACCTGCTGGCGCTGCAAAAGCGCGCCGTCCGCGAGGGACTCCCATGCCAAACACTGGTTTCGAGCGTCCTGCATAAATATGTGACCGGCGCATTGGTCGAAAGGTGGACTCGAAAAAACTTCCGAAGCCTGGAAAACTTCGGAAGTTCAATGTTGCAGTTGTATCAAGCCAATCCCAGAACCCGGCAGATTCTTGGGAATCGCCAGGCTCTTCGAGGAACAGGTCAACAGGTTTTTTCTTGATGGCTATGCAGGTCATTCTGAAGGCCGATTATACAACAAATCAGCGGGCGATTCCGTTGGGATTTGCTAGAACAGGAAATACCCCAGGAGCGCCGCGACGGTGGTGACAGTGATATTGTCCACGTCCCGTTGCGGCAGCGATTCCACCAATGCGCTGGCCAGCGAGATGACGGTCAGCGGCAGGACATAGGCAGTGAAGGGCTTGCCAAACATCCCAACCCCAGTGTAGACGGCCAGCACGAAGGCCGAGAGCAGCCAGCCGCCAACAAAGACGCCCAACGAGCCGGCGATGGTCTTTTGGGGGCTATGCGGCAACTTGCTGGAATTGAAGCGCCGCCCGACCAGGTCTGCGATGCCATCCCCGCCGCACATGATCATCAGGGCGGTCATGCCAACCGGCGAATCTTTCCAGAAGATGACCGTCAGCAGGACGAACATGAGGCCGTAATAGAGCGGTCCGCGCAGGATTTCGCGGCGGTCGCCGCTGCGCGACATAGCGCGAACGGAGGCCTCGTCTTTCATGACGCCCAGTCCCACCAGCGCAAACTGGACGGTAATCGCAAAGGGGACCAGCGCCGCCAGCCAGCGCGCTTCGGGCGCATCCGGGTAGAACAGCCAGCACAGCACGAAGATGGGGCCGGTACCGATGTGGATCAATTTGCGGCTCAAACGGGATTCGATCCAACCCTGGTGGGCGAAGTAGTCCATCAGGCGCAGGAAGGCCAGTGCGATGGCAAAGGTGAGAAAGGTGGCAAAAAAACTGTTCATGGGGCATTTTTAGAGGATACTGTTAGAGGGATTGTCATCGGTATAAGGAACAAGAAAGTTCAATGCGGTAACCGATATGAACATCAAAAACAAAGCAGGAAAATTCCTATCCAGGAAATCTGGCTTGACAGTAGCCGGGTAGAACACGCTCCAATAAGCCAAAGAAATAAGCACGAGCAACATGATATACATGATTTGCTTGTTTTTTCCCTTTACCTCAGGCATGCAACTCAAGAACAAGATCATTGGAGCAATGAGAAGCGACAATTTGTAATCATTGCTTACAGAAGGAAGGACCAATGCTGCTACGGTGCAACCCAACAATAAGGAAGGGTTCAAGCCGCGCCATTGCCTCCTCCATGCTAGAAAAAGCAGGGCAAAAAGCAAAAGCCCGACAATGGTCAGCAAGAAAATCTCGAGCAAAGCAGATGCTTTCGATGTCGTCTCGAAACCAAACACGTTTGTCGAAAGGTAATAAGTAAATCCTTTGATCGAAAGGTTCTCGTATCGTGAGCTCTGGTAAGCAAATTGATAAGCAGTGATAGCCCGAATAAAATCTCGATAGAACGAAGAACCCAACACAAACAAGAGGGAAAAATTCAACGCGCCCAACCCCAATAAGCGTCTCAAGTTGTTTTTCCAATCTCTCCAATCATGGATGAACATTACAGCAAATACGACCGGATACACCTTCAGTTGGATGGAAAGAGAAAAGAGCAAATAGGCAAAGTAACGAAACTGAGGGCGATAATGAAAAAGATAAATAGCCCACAAGCAGATGGTAAACGCAATCAAGTTGAATTGCCCTCGCTCTTGCTCGAATTGCAAGCCATAAGAAAACAGGCCCGTAACGAATAATAGAACGACAAGCGCTTGACTCCTTTTGGGAACAATGAGCAAAGGAATGACCAAAGAGGCTACAAGATACGCTGCCAACGTCAAGACTGTCATGAATTCGAAATAAGCCGGATAGCCGAGCAAGATGAATGGGACAAAAAGCGCAATGGCCAGAGGCGGATAGGCGATGAAACCATCCGCATAGGGAGATTGACCGGTGAGCAACCAAGTTTGAGTCCGCGAGACAATGGCTTCTATATCAAAACCAATGTGGGTGATGTAAGCGTCAGGAATATATTTCGTGAAATAGTGAATTTGGGATTTGCTGAAGTACAACGGGAAAAGGAACCAAGGAATGTACAAAGCCAGGAAGGTCAGAAGAGTCCAGACAAGGGGAGGCCAGGTTAAAGGCCTTTCCAATAGAAGGCTTATCTGTCTCCTGATGGAAATCTTTTCGTCCTGCTTGATGATGAGCCATCCCAAACCAACCAGCAGAAGGGCGATTCCTGCCTCTAACCCAAAGAATTGGAAAGCGCCAAAGCCTTTCTTGCCATCTGACGAAAGCCAGTCAACTAGAATGGTCGCGCTGACGGCTATCAGTCCGAGCGCAAGGAGAATGATGCCCGCCTTTTTCATGCTGAAGACGACTCGGCAAATTCACAAATTTTTTCTATCACAAACCCGGCCTGCTCCTGGCTCAGGTGCGGACCGATGGGGATGCTCAGGATGGTATCGGCCATTTTTTCTGTGATGGGAAAGTCGCCGGGCCGGTAGCCCAGGTCGGCATAGGCCGGAGAGAGGTGGGGCGGGACGGGGTAGTGAATCAACGTGCCGATGCCGTTAGCGTTGAGGTGCGCCTGCAAACGGTCGCGCTCAGGGTGGGCGACGACGAAAAGATGCCAGACCGGGATCACGCCCGGGGGAACAGCGGGCAGGCCCAGGCGTGGAAGGAGGCGCAGAGAGTCCAAATAGCGGGCAGCAATTCGTCGGCGGCGCTCGTTCCATTCGTCCAGATGCTTGAGTTTGACGCGCAGGAAGGCGGCCTGCAAGGGGTCGAGGCGGGAGTTGTGTCCGCGCACTTCGTTATCGTATTTCCGCCGCGAGCCGTAATTGCGCAGCACGCGCACTTTGTCGGCCAGTTGGTCATCGTTGGTGACGACCGCGCCCGCATCGCCAAAGGCGCCCAGGTTCTTGGTAGGATAAAAACTGAAACCGGCTGCCGAGCCAAGGTTGCCGGCCATGCGGTCGCGGTACCAGCCGCCATGCGTTTGGGCAGCGTCTTCGATGATTTTCAGGCCGTGCTGTTCTGCAATTTCCCAAATGGCCTGCATTTCGACCGGCTGGCCGTAGAGATGGACAGGCATAATGGCTTTGGTACGCGGCGTAATGGCCTGGGAAATGCGCGCTGGGTCAATGTTGTAGGTAGCCGGGTGAGGCTCGACCGGGACAGGGGTTGCGCCAACGTAGGAAACCGCCAGCCAGGAGGCAATGTAGGTGTTGGCCGGCACAATGACTTCATCGCCGGAGCCGATGCCATAGCCCATCAAGATGAGTTGCAACGCTTCCAGCCCGTTGCCGACCCCAATGCAATGTTTGGCGCCCAGGTAAGCGGCAAATTCCTGCTCGAAGGCTTCCACTTCACCGCCCAGGATATACCAGCCCGAGTCCATCACGCGCTGGTAGGCCTGATCGAACTCGCTCTTGAGTTCGACGTACTGGGCTTTCATGTCCAGGAAGGGAATGCGCGGCGGGGTCATGGTTCCCTCTTCGAGGCTTGTTCCGTGACCAAACGCAAGTATTCGTCGTAATCGCGAATGTAATCGTCTGCTTTGTAAATGTCAGAAGCCAGGACGAGCAAGACGGCGTCATCGGTGAATTTGTACTCGGTAGCCCAAATCATGGGCGGGATGTGGAGCGCCAGGGTGGGTCTGTCCAGGAGGAGTTCGCAGCGTTCCTGACCATTATCTACTACAATGGCGCAACTTCCATGCGTGCAAATCAGGAATTGATGCAATTCTTTGTGAGCATGTTCCCCGCGCACGTCCTTGCCCGGCACGTTGGAAATCAGGAAGAAGCGGCGCGGTTCGAAGGGTAAATCACCGGGAAATTCGGCAAAGGTCAGGCTGCCGCGCAAATCTGAAATATCGGGCAGTTCATACAATTTGACCTGCGGTACTGACAGGCGCTGGGCTGGCAGGTCGCTTCGCCGGTTCTGCGATGGAGGAAGTCGCCCATCTCCTGTCACATAGTTGACGATGCGCGCTGGGTTGCCGACCACCACTGCATTGGGGGGGACATCTTTGGTGACCACAGCGCCCGCTCCTACCATCGCCTTTTGCCCAATCGTCACGCCCGGCAACAAGGTGGCGTTGGCGCCAATGGAGGCGCCTTTTTGAACGACCGTGCGAGAGAATTTTTCAGGATATTGTTTGCTGCGCGGAAAGCGGTCATTGGTGAAAGTGACGTTGGGGCCGATGAAGACATCGTCTTCGATTCGGACTCCATCCCAGAGTTGCACGCCAGACTTGATCGTCACCCGGTCCCCGACGATGACATCGTTCTCGATGAAGACATGGTCACACAGGTTACAATCAGCGCCAATGTGGGCGCCTGGCAAGATGTGGACAAAGGCCCAAACGCGCGTCCCTTCGCCAATATTTTCTGTTTCTACGATGGCAGCCGGGTGTTTTCGATAAGACATGCCTCTCCTCACGTTTTTGGGGGTGTAGAAGAATCATAGATGGTATCAATGACATATAGCGGACGTCCTCGGGCCTCATCGAGCGTCCGCCACAAATACTCGCCCAGGATGCCCAGCAGCGTCATTTGCAAACCCGCTGTAAAGGTAAGCACCAGCATCATCGGCACCCAACCCTGCACCTGGATACCAAAAGTCAACCAGGAAATGAAAATGAACAGACCATAAGCAAAGGAAAGCAGCGCATAGACAATGCCCACAAAGGAAAACAGGCGGATCGGGAAATAGGAAAATGAGACAAAGGTATCCACGAAGAGTTTCACCTTTTTGCTCAACGTCCAGCGCGATTTGCCTTTGGTGCGCTTGCGGCGCACATAGGGGATGAAAACGGCTTGATAGCCGAGCCAGAAGATCAAGGTCATGATGTTGGTATTTTTCTCGTGGATTTTGTTGACCTCTTCTATCACCTGGCGGTCGGCCAGAAAGAAGTCAAAACCGCCAGGCGGGTAACCCGGCACGGCTAAGCGATGGATGAGCGCATAATACAGGTTGGAAAAGAACTTTTGCAGCCAAGACTCTTCCCGGTCGGCACGGACAGCAAAAATGGCCTTTGTGCCACCCTCCCAATGGCGCACCATGTCCAAAAAAAGTTCCGGCGGGTCTTGCAAATCTGCTGCAATGACACCTACACAGTCGCCGGTAGCCACGGTCAAGCCGGCCTGCAGGGCAGCCATGGTGCCAAAGTTACGGGTCAATTTGACGACCTTGATGTGCTGCGGAAATTGCCGCTGGTACTCCAACAAAATGTTCAACGATTGGTCGAGCGAGCCGTCTTCTACAAACACCAGTTCGAGCCAATAATTGGGCAAGCGTTCGGCCAGCGCCAAGAGTTGGGGGATGGTATCTGGCAAATTCAATTCATTGAAGTAAACCGGGACAACAATGGAAAAGGTTTTCATTATGTCTTATTCAAGAAAGCAAAATCAGTGAAGCGTATTTCCAATCTAGGCGATTATACAACAAAGAAAGACTGCCAATTCATAGCGCGGGAATCTGGGGCAAGCAATTTCTGCCACTTCGAGCCACAAATCTGATACAATTGCTCCTATTAGGCGCAATCAACGTAAATAACGCCAGTTCGGGATAACCGTTCCGAAGGCTTTTTAGAGCAATGGTATGGGCAAAATCGAGCCTTCGGGACGGTTCGAAGGCTTATCCCCGAATTCAGGTTAAATATGCGCAAATCCAGACTCTTTTATTAGGAGTATCTATTATGGCAAAAGCAGAAATTTTTGCTGGCAATTGTGGCTTCAACACGGTGGTTGAAGCGACGATGGAGGGAAAAGTTTGCAAATTGAGCATCACCAGTGAATGCGCCGCCATTCGAAAAATGGCTGAAGAACTGATTGAGGTGGATCCGTATCAAGAATTGTCTTTCAAGCGCGCCATGCCAAAAATCCATGCAGCCGGCCACAAATATTGCACCCATGCAGCCTGCCCGGTACCGGTCGGCATTCTCAAGGCGGTGGAAATTGAGGCCAAACTCGCCCTGCCAACAGATGTCACTATTAAATTGTCGAAGACAAAGAAAGAATAAACAACGCGAGGATGCTACTTTCCCCAAGTTCGGATAGCCATTGAACAATTGCTCGAAAAAGAAGAGGGGAACGGTTGTTCGAGCAGATACTTCATTTTTCGGGCTTTGCTCTTTCCTTACTCAACGCTTTGCTGGTACGCGGCAAGTCAATGAGGATATTCGTTCCGACGCCAAGTTTGCTCTTGATCTCAATGACGCCGCCATGTCCCTGGATAATCTGTTTGCAAATGGAAAGCCCCAGACCGGTGCCGGTGGCGCGGGTCTCATGTTCACGCACGCGGTAGAACTTCTCGAAGACATGCACCAATGCATCCTCAGGAATCCCTACGCCGGTATCCTGTACCGAAAGGCGCAAATTATTCTCACTTGCTTCGGTTTTCATGATGACCGAGCCGTTGGGACGGTTATATTTGATGGCATTGCTAAGTAAATTCAACACAACCTGCTTGATCTTGTCGCGATCCGCTTCTAGCAGCGTGGGGCCTTCGGGCTGCTCCACTAAAATCTGGATATGCTCTTCATCGGCCTTGGAGGCCATGACATCCCGGCATTCATATAGCAGGTCCATGATATCGAAAGCCGATTTGCGAAACTGCACCCGCCCCGATTCCAAACGCGCCAGGTCGAGGAACGAAGACGCCAGAGCATTCAAGCGCAAAGTTTCATTATGAATGTTATTGACGATCTGTTCCTGTTGTTCGCGCGACATCTCCGGCCGAAGCAGTAAATAAGTCGCCGTGCTTAGAGAAGCCAGCGGAGTGCGCAATTCATGGACAAACTCAGAAATCAAGTCCGATTGTTGGAACAAGCGAGCATTCTCTATAGCAACAGCCGCCTGTGCGCCCAACACTGACAACAGATTTTCGTCGCTGCTCGAAAATTTCCCCTCTCGTTTGTTCAACACCTCCAGCACCCCTACAACTTTGTTCTTGGTAATCAAAGGGATGCCCAACAAAGATTGTGTCAAAAAGCCCGTAGTTTTCTCGATATTGGCAAAATGACGCGGGTCCTGATGGGCGTTGTCAATGCGCACCGGCTTACGATGGGTAACCATCCAGCCGGCAATGCTTCCTTCCAGAGGTACGACCAACCCACGCATGGTCGGCTCATCAATATTGGTAGCCACCTGGAAATACAGTTGCCGCGAGGTGTTATCGTACAACAAAATAGAAGCCGCTTCGGCGGCGGTGATGTCGGCGGCTGCTTGCACAATTCGGTGCAGTAGCACGTCCAGGTCCAGGGTCGAGGCGAGATCGCGCGCAATATCAATCAAACGCACATAACTATCCAGACGTTCGGTTTTGATTTCAGCCATGGAGCGTTCTCTCTGCAATTAAGGGAAGAATGTCAGCCACATCGTCCATAAACACAAAATCGGCTCGCACATTTAGATATGTAGGCGTATTGTTCACGATGATCAAATGAGCGCCGCGGTCTATGGCTTGCATGGGCAATCCGGCCACCGGCAAGACTTCCAGCGAGGAGCCTGCAACTATCATCAGATCGCACTGACGACAAGCGCGCTGCGCCTCATACCAGGCTTGCTGAGGAAGTTGCTCGCCAAACAGGATTACATCGGGTTTCAAGAGACCATTACATCGTGGGCAACGAGGCAGTTGTCCATGTTCGACGAAAGGCTTCAAATAGCCGTGCGATTCGACTTGCTGAAAGCATTGGGTACAAGAAAGCGTGCGCAGCGTGCCGTGCATCTCAATGACTTGCCTCGAACCGGCCTTGTGATGCAAGGCATCAATGTTTTGAGTAATCAAGACCTGAATGCGGCCTGCCTTTTCCAATTCAGCCAGGGCAATGTGGGCTGCGTTGGGTTGGGCATCAAAAATCTGACTTGCCAAAGGACGAAACCACTGGAAAAACTTTTCTGGAGCGGTGCGAAAGGTGGATAAAGACGCCACCTCCAACGGCTCATCCCTCGACCACAGACCTGTCCCTTCAGAACGAAAGTCAGGAATGCCAGAGGGGGTAGAAATCCCTGCTCCGGTCAGAACCACCGCCCGCTTGGCTTTACGAAGCAACTCAGCGGCATAATCAACATTTGCGGAGGTTTGACCGGAAACCGAAATCATTGTTGACGTGCCTCACGCTCTATCAGCACATCGGTCAATTTTCGAATTTGCTGCGCCGTCAAACTATCTGGCTGGCAGAGTAAAGCGGGCGTTTTCATGCGCACTGCCTGAGCGAACAATTCGGGTGCAGGGGTCAACGTGGCCGCCAGCGAATGCCCCAATTGTTTTTGCACCTCTCCCCATGGCATCTGACTCTCGGAACGGACACGGTTGTTCAGTACGGCCAAAATGTTGTTCTTGTCTGCTCCCAACTCGATCAAATCATTGATGAGCGCGCGGGTGTGTTCAATGGTATTGGGAACCCCCTCCACCACGACTATAATCTCGTTGATAAGAGGTAAGATACGTTGCACAGATGGAGGCAAGCCCATGCCCAAGTCCAAAACAATGAAACGGCCTAAGGTCGAAAGGCGGGCTATGAGATTCTCGTATTGACTCACCTGACCAATCAAGTAAAAATCGCGCGGATGATGAGAAGCCAATAACATCTTGAAGCCCGCCGTATGAGAAACCAATTGCTCCGCAACTTTATCGCGCGTAATTTCTGCGGGGGGGAGCATCAAGAGCGTAGCCAAACCCTCCTGCATATCGGAACCTAAATCCAGCCCCAGGCTGCCTTGACCGGGCGTCAATTCAGCCAGAACGACATCGGCCTGAGTCTTTTGGAATAAACCCGCCGCCAGGTTAGCCGCCAGGGACGAGACCCCCATACCGCCACGCGCAGCAAGCAAGCCAACCACATGTCCATGATGCTCATGTTGTACCGTCTTGATTTCCTCAGGAGGGCGGGCAGAACGCGCCAACAAAGCCTTGACATGCGCCTGAAGTTCAGAGGGATGCGTAGGCTTGGTGAGATAATCGTCTGCGCCCACTTCGAAGCCGGCCACCTTGTCGTCCAACTGCGTTTTGGCCGTGAACATCAAAATCGGAGTATGCAGCGTGAGCGGATTATCGCGTAATCGGCGCGCCACCTCGTACCCGTCCATTTCGGGCATCATAATATCCAACAATATCAAATCTGGCTTTTCCTCGAATGCCTTTGCCAGCCCCTGCCGACCATTCGTAGCAGCCATGATCTGATACCCCTGTCGCTGCAACATCAATCCCACCAATCGCAAAGTATCGAGATCGTCATCAATGATCAATATCTTTTCAGGCATAAGTTATCCCTTGGACGTAATCAAAGTCTAGCACAAAGAGCGCATTCCAGCAAGCGCCACAGGCAAAGAGGCACGGCGTATTGAAGGGAACCGCCAACACGGTACATTCCCTATTTTATCCTGATTTGCCGTGTTATAATAAGAATTAATGGGACATTTTCCAAAACTGGAGAAGTCCCTACATTTTGGGGATGACAGGCTTCGACGGGAGAGGCTGTCCCCGGAATGCGAGCCGAGAGGCGCCGAACTCGTAAACTCAGCGCAAACCATCAAGTGCCAACCGCACTTCCTATGCTGCTATGCCTCTCGCTGCATAAGCGAGGCGCATAACAGTCGGCTTCCCTAGATGAGGCCGCGTCCACCTGCCCCGCTCTCCGCCAGGAGCAGGCCTGGGCGTGACAAACGCGGAGTGCCGCGCGCGACGCCGCTACACGCGCGAAAGACCAGCGGCTAACTCAGGGATGACCGCGCCAGTCGAGGCGCCCTGAGCCACCTCTTTCGACCGGCTACGCTCGTAGATTTTCGAGGGGCGAATCTTTCGGACGCGGGTTCGATTCCCGCCATCTCCACCTGCCTGCTTCGGACGGGGCCCCCAGAAGGGGATGTTATCCGCTTCCCGCCATTTCCACCTGCCTGCTTCGGACGGGGCCCCCAGAAGGGGATGTTATCCGCTTCCCGCCATCTCCACCTGCCTGCTTCGGACGGGGCCCCCAGAAGGGGATGTTATCCGCTTCCCGCCATCTTCCAGACCCTAAAGGATGACCTTTAGGGTCAATGTTGTTTAGAAGTCTGGCCTCCGAAGGCTCATGAAGTTTAACAAACCTGAATTCGGGATCAGCCTTCGAACCGTCCCGCGAAGTACCCGCAGGGTGAAGGCTCGATTTTGCCCATACAATTGCTCTAAAAAGCCTTCGGGACGGTTATCCCGAACTGGCGTTAACAAAGTCGGCAACCTTCCTTGCGGCCCCGGCAAGTCGTATCACCAGGCTCTGCCTGGTAAGGTCGGTGGTACGACGGCTGATAGTCGCATCTTGCCTGCTTACAGCAATAATTTGTTAAACTCCATCAGACTTCGGAGTCCTTACATAAACTATTTGGATGCGCCATGCAAAGAACCCTGCTGATTGGACTATTGTTGCTGACCGCCTGCCAGGTAAGCCCACCCCCTTCTACTGCGACGGCAACCCGCTTCATTCCTACCCTTCCGCCTGCTACCGTTACCCCAACATTACCCCCGCCCCCAACCTCCACGCCCACCCCTGCCCCTCGTTTTTTCGTCGAAGAATTCGAGAATCCACCCGCCCAATGGACTACGCTCTACGCTTCGGGCGAAACGGAGCAAACGAACTTATTCCAGCAAAACGGTAAACTGATCTTCGAACTGTACGGCCCGAATATATGGCTATACGCAGTTTATAACACCTACCTATATGAAACAGTCCATCTCGAAACACGAGTCGAAGCCTCTCGAGGCCAAGTCAACGCTATGGGATTGATTTGTCATTACAACGAACAGAGCGGTTGGTACGAATTCAACCTCTCCAGCGAAGGCGACTACAACCTGCTCTACGGCCAATGGCTGGCAGAGGGCATTGCCCGTTATACTCTCATACGAAGCGAAACCTCCGAGCGCATTCAGCGCGGCAATGCCGTCAACGAACTGGGACTGGATTGCGCCAATAACAACGTTCAATTGTATATCAACGGCAAACTCATCCGTAAAATAGACGTCTCTCGCTTTGGACTGACGGGCGGCAAGGTAGGTATCGCAGTTGCTTCTTTCGACGATTTGCCGGTCATCCTGTCTTTCGATTGGTTCAAAGTAAACGAACCGTAAGTACCGCACAAAAGTACAAATCCTCGCCTGAGTAGGGTAAAATGGGATAGTTAGCATAAAACGCCGCGTCTGCTGCGTTCACTCATATCACAAGGAGATTGTTCTCATGTTCCACACCATTATCATTGCCGGAAATGTCGGCCGCGATGCAGAAATGCGTTACACCCCCTCTGGTCAGGCGGTGACCTCCTTTTCTGTCGCAACCAACCGCCAATACACCGCCTCCAATGGCGAACAGGTCAAAGAAACCATTTGGTTTCGCGTTTCAGCCTGGGGCAAAACAGCAGAAATCTGTAATCAATACGTCAAAAAAGGAATGAAAGTGCTGGTAGAAGGACGTCTGACTGCCGATGCCAACACAGGCGGCCCGCGTGTGTGGACGGGGCAAGACGGCTCGCCTCGCGCTTCGTTCGAGGTGACTGCGGCGACTGTGCGTTTCTTGTCCTCGCGGAGCGAGGTCGAAGAACCCATGGCCGGCGGCCCCATAGATGCTGGCGATACGATGCCGTCGGAGGACAATATTCCCTTCTAGCGACCCTGGACTATCGTTTCGTTATCGGTTCGAGATCCCAACGCCTCCTGCTTTTGGCAAGCCCAAGAATTGGAGTCTTTTATGCAAACTCCTGCGCCGCCCGCCGGCCCAACCCTGTCATCGCCAGATGACTTGCAGCCCACATACACCAACCTGGCACGCATCGCTCACTCGCCGGCTGACATAGTGATTGATTTTGCCCATCTTCTGCCAGGCGAACAAAACGCTGTAGTTCGAACGCGCCTGGTCATGTCACCCTTGAGCGCCAAGTTGCTCTTGCGGGCACTGGCAGATAACATTGCGCGCTACGAAGCCGCCTTTGGAGAAATCCATGTGCCGGGTAATTCTGCCCTGGCAGAGCAACTCTTCCGTCCGCGCCAAACACCCGAACCACCCAGAGAGACTCCTTGACTTATGCAAAAACTGGAAAGCATTGCCGAGGACATCCGCCAGGACTTCGAGGCTCGCTCTGCCGCCCGTGACAATGCCTTAGGACAGGCGCGCCAATTGACACGCGCCTGCTCGCTAGCCATCCGCGCCGTACATCGCGGGGAAAAGGCCGTCATGGAGGCGCACCTCGCCGAGGCGCAGCGCCTGGCAGAAAGCCTGAAAACCGGTTTGAGCCAGTACCCCGACTTGTTCTTTGCCGGATACACCCAAGACGCCCTGAAGGAATATGTAGAAGCAAACATTACTTGCGCCCTGATTTGCGAGCAGCCGCTTCCACCGCCAGAAACCCTGGCGGTGGCGTCAGCCACCTATTTGAACGGTCTGGCAGAGGCGGTAGGAGAATTGCGGCGGCGCATTCTGGATATCCTTCGGCATGGCTATTCAGAGGAAGCGGAACGCCTGCTTGGCTACATGGACGACATCTATTCTGTGCTGGTTACCATGGATTATCCCGACGCCATCACCAACGGCTTGCGCCGGCAAACCGACCTGGTTCGCAGCATCATCGAGAAGACGCGCGGAGATATTACTTTTAGCCTGCGCGGCGAGCATCTCGAACAAGCCATCCAGCGGCTGAGCGCCCAATTGAACGGCAACCAGGTTGAGGGTCGGGGGTGAAGCGAAGAGGAAAGGAGGAGGCGTATGCCCAAGACCGGTCGCCGTTATCCGCTTGTCATTTATCAGCGCATGATGGACCGCTGGTGGCCCGCCACCTTGTTCTTGTCGTTGGGATTGTTCTCGCTCGGCTGGGGAGTATCACGATGGCCAGAGGGCCAGGCTCATCCGCTCTCCGTTAGAGCGTTGTATGGGCTGGGGATTTTTGCTTTGGCATTTACCGCGTTCCTGTTCGTCATCCGCAAGGCTGCATACGTCAAACCTTACAAGGATCATTTGCGGCTGGTCACGCCTTTTCTACGCTTACATATTTCCTATCGGCGCTTCCGTGGCACCACAACGACCACGATGCAGGCGCTCTTTCCTCCTTCGAGTATTTCCGGCTGGCGGCGTGAAATCATTGCTCCATTGGCATCTATGACCGCCCTGGTTATCCATTTGAACGCTTATCCTATGCCGCCGGCCATGCTGCGTTTTTTTCTTTCGCCGTTCTTCTTCAAGGACAAGACCCCGCATCTCGTCATTCTGGTAGAAGACTGGTTGCGCTTCAGCGCCGAATTGGATAGTATGCGCGCCGGCGGCGGAGAGAAAAAAGCGCGCCCAGCCGATCAATCCATTCTTTCACGATTGCCTCACCAATGAATATCTATTTTGCCTGCTCCATCACCGGCGGGCGCCGCTTCGAAGCAGTCTATCAGGCTTTTGTTGGCGCCTTGTTGAGCGACGGCCATGAAGTGCCTACGGCGCACTTGGCCGAGACGAACGTCGTAGCCTTAGAAAAAGTCGTTTTGGCACAGGAGGTGTACGAGCGCGATACGAACTGGATTCGCGCCTGCGACGCGCTGATTGCAGAAGTCAGTGCGCCGTCACACGGCGTAGGCTATGAAATCGGTTTTGCACTGAAGGAAGGAAAGCCTGTCCTGTGTCTGGCTCAAGCAGGCTTGCCGGTATCCAAAATGATTAGCGGAAATCCCGATCCGCTTTTATGGGTGCGCTATTACACGAATATCGAGGAAGGCATCCAAATCATCAGGCAATTCCTGACAAACGCCTTTACTTTGTGAAGTACATCACATATATTCTGTGACATTTGACGATAGGCATAAACCAGTAGATAGGCTATCATAAGGGCGGAGACGGAATAAGACACCTCCAAGATGCTCCTCACTGTCTCCTCCTTTGGCGAAAGCCTCCGCCGGCTCTCCACCGGCGGAGGCGTATTTAACGCCGCAGCCTCGTAAGCCCCGCTTCTCGACTTTAACGTCAAAGCAGGCAACTGCGGCGCAACGCCAGTTTAGTTGTGGCTTGCCGCGTTACGACATTTCAGCCGGTAGGCAGGACCACGAAGAAAGTAGACCCCTTGCCAACCGCCGATTCCACCCAAATGCGCCCTTGATAAGCATCCACAATGGACTTGACAATTGCCAGCCCCAGCCCTGAGCCGGTGACGCTATCGGGGGCATTGCTGGCGCGGTAGAATTTTTCGAAGATACGGGCTTGCTCGGTTGGCGGTATGCCCGGCCCCTGGTCGGAAATCTTGAAGATAATTTGCTGCCCCTCGGCCCGCAAAGAAACGCTAATTACCCCCCCTGGAGGAGAGTATTTGATTGCATTGCCAATGAGATTGTCGAACAGTTGACGCAAGCGAATGGGGTTACCCCGCAGACTCGGCAAATTTGGCTGGATGTCTACTGCTAAAGACAAACCATTCAATTGTAACTGCCCCTCGACGGTATCCAGGGCAAATTTGAGAATATTTTCAGGGTGGATAACTTCTCGACGCGTATCGAAGCCTGCTTCCAAGCGACTCATATCCAACAAATCATTGACCAACGCAGTGATGCTTTCGACGCTGGAGCGGATGCGGTTGATGAACTCGACCTGCTGGTCATTGAGCGCGCCCACGCGCTCGACCAATTCTGTATACCCTAAAACCGAGGTCAGCGGAGAACGCAAGTCGTGAGATATCGTATGCACAACCTCGCTCTTCATTCGATCCAATTGTTTCAGATAACTGATATCCTGCATGGTAATGACCGCCCCTACACCCTCGATGGGCGTATACTGCGCGTTGAAGATGCGTCCATCATCGAAACTGATTTCATGATATTTCAACGGCACAAGTTTCGCCCGTTTGACCAATGTGTAAATGTCTGGATGGTTGATTACTTCGATAATCGGTTTGCCGCGGCAATTGCCATTGAGTTCGAACACCGAAGCAACGACGCGATTGACGAATTGAATGCGGCCTTCGTCGTCCAGGATAATGACGCCGTCTTGGATGTTGGAAAAAATATGCTCGAAGCGTTTGCGCTCCGCTTCGCTGAGTTCGGCGCGCTTTTCCAGAGAGGCGGTGGTTTTCTTGACCTCCCGCCGCAGCCAATCTCCCATTCGGCGTGCATGGGCCAGGCTGCGTTCCACCGTCTGGACAATATCGTCATTTCGCAAAGGCGGACATAAATACCCGCTCAAGCCGGCCTGCAAGACTTGTTTGCACAATTCCAATGAATCGGTTGCAGCATATAAAACAACCGGCATGGTTGGAAAACGTTCCAATATCTCACCGGCCCAGCGGAGGCCGCTCTGACCGCTAAATTTTTCGCCAATCAACAGCAAGGCAGGAACAGACTCCTGAATAATCTTCTCCAGGGCAGAAGCCTCCTGAGCAATGGCGACTTCGTAAGAAGCAGCGCGAAGAGCACGCTGCATCAGCAGCGAGGTAGTCGAGTCTTCCAAAGCCAGCAAAATCAAATCGCGTTTGGGCATAATATAGACAGGATTATTTCTTCAGTGTGAGCGGCATAGGAGGCACTGTCTTCTCGGCAGCGCGAGCCAGGCGGCGGAGAGCAGCCTGCGCGGTCTGCAACGCTTGTTGCTGAGGAGGCTGTAAAGGGCCGGCTTTTCCAGCCAAAAGCAGTTCGATGGGCTGGGCAGCCACCTGGAGTTCTTCTCGAATGGCCTCACGCACCGACTCGAGCAGCGCGTTTTGCTGCTTTTCGCCAGCCTTGGCTGAGTCGACCGACTGCTCCAAAGCGCGGAAAAGACGAGCATTGACCAATGAGATGGAGGCAAAATCGGCCATGGCTTCGAGCAAAGTTTGGTCGGCTTGCTCGAAGGCGCGTTCCTCACGACGCAACACAATGAGCAGACCGATGACCTCATTCTGCACTTTGATCGGCACCACCGCCGCCGATTTACCCAGCATGGCCACGCGGAACTTCTCTAATGCCGCGCCATGAATCAACAACGTCTCACCAGAAATCGTGACCAAGGAACTGATACCATCATCCAATGGTTTGTTAAGTTTCTTGGCCCAGCCCTCCGGCAGGTTGCGATAGGCGGTCAACAAAAAGGTCTTACTGCTTTCGTCGAGCAACATCAACCATCCAATGTCGGCAGCCACAATTTGCAAGGCCCCTTCGACAATGCGCGTAAACAAACGACGCTGGTCGGTGATAGAAACCATGGCCTTCCCAACGGCCAAAATGGAGGTCAATTGCCCCACTTTGCGTTGCAACTGTTCGTTCAAAGCGCGCAATTGACGGTCCAATTGCTGGCGAGCGCGCGATTCGCGCGTTTGACGCAGCGCCCGCTCCACCACCGCCACCACTTCAGCATCCCGCGCCGGCCACGCCAGATAGTCCATGGCGCCCATCCGAAAGGCCTGGATGATGTCTTGCTCCTGGCCTTTTTCGGCCAGCACCACCAAAGGTACCTGAATGCCCTGAGAAGCCAGCGCTACCAGCAGGTCCTTGGCGCTCAAGCCGGGAAGATGCAAATTTGCGATGATCAGGTCGGGGGGAGTCTGAATCGCTTTCTGTAAGGCAGCGGCCGCCGCGCTGACCACCGTCACCGAGTAGCCCAAAGGCTGTAGAGCCTGCCGGACAATCAAATCGCTGATATCCGGGTCGTCGGTCACAACAAGGATTCGTTCAGGTGAATCTGCCATAGGTTGTTTACTCATCTCAATTGGCTTCGATGGATTGTAACACTATTACCAGAAGAACGCCGAAACCCAACCTTCCTAAAATTTTCGCGTCCGCGCCAGGTAGGCCAGATACAAAGCAATCGAACCTGCAACTGCCGCGTTGAGCGATTCGATTTTTCCAACCATCGGCAGCCCAAGCAAGACATCGCAGGAACGGCTTGTCAGACGACGCATCCCTTCCCCCTCCGAACCCACTACCAGGCCAATGGCGCCCTCCAGCCGCATCGTTTCTGGACCTTGGGCCTGCTTGCCGCTATCGAGGCCAATGATCCACGCTCCGGCCTCTTTCAATGCCATGATGGCTTGCGACAGGTTGAACGGCGCAATAAGCAAATGCTCACATGCCCCCGACGAGGCATTGACGACCGCCGACGTAACCGCCACCGTGCGCGCCAGCGGAATAACGACTCCATGCACTCCCACTGCTTCAGCCGTGCGCAGCAAGGCACCAAAGTTCTGCGGGTCGTTGAGCGCATCGAGCAATAGCACGAACAGAGGCTCTTGCCGTTTTTCGGCCACAGCAAAGATGTCCGCCAGGTCTGCATAGGGATAGCCAGAAACTTGTAAAGCCACTCCCTGGTGATGGGTATGAATCTGGTCGAGCCGGTGGCGCGGAACATAACGAACAGGTACCTGGCGCTCAGCGGCTAACCGCAAGATGTCCTCCAGGCGGCCTTTTTCCTTCACGCCTTCGGCCATTTCAAGCGCAAAAAACTGGCGGCGCTGGGCGCGCAGTGCCTCATAGACTGCATTGCGGGAATACAACCACTCTTTCATTGGGGTTTGTATTCGAACCGAAAGCCATGCAATTCCATGTATGGCTGCCAATGACGATAACTGACGGCGCGAATGCGACGAGTCACTTCCTCGCGGCTCATATCTGGCGTAATGATGAATAATTCGTTGAACTGCTCACGGGTAAAAGGCGGACGTTTCCAACGTTCCTCTGAAACAGGCAGTTCTTTCCCTTCAGCCAACAGGCCGACGATTTCAAAAAACAAAGCAATTTGGTGCTGGTAAGTGCGCTCCAGCAACTCTGCCACGCCATCCTGTGGGTAAATCGGGAAGCGCCGCACGGCAATGATCTGTCCGGTATCTACTTTAGAGGCCATATGATGACAGGTTACACCATATTCTTGGGCATTTTCATAGAGGGCAAAATTGTTACAGCCAATGCCTGGATATTCTGGCGAAGCCGGATGAAAGTTGAAGGCAGCCTTGCGGGCGCGTTCCAAAAGGAAAGATGGCACTACCCAACGCGAGAGGTAAGAAATGATGTAATCGCCGCTCCACTCTTTGGCAACTTGAGGGAGCGGGTCACCCCACGCACCTAAGCAATCAGTAACATGGGTAAATCGCTGGCGGCAAAAATCCAGAGCGCGGAGGCAATAAGCGTCCTCTGCTTTGCCCAAGAAAAGGATAGAAATGTCCCTTTTGTCCATCACCACTATTATATAACAAGAGCCCCCTACTAGCGCGTCGAAATGGCGCCGACCACAGGATAACCTGCATCGAGCGCACGTCAACGGTCAGAGCGAAATATACTCTCGCAAGTTATGTTCGACAGCGTAAGCAGCCGCCTCGGCTCGATTGTTGACGCCCAATTTCGACAGAATGCTACTGACGTAATTCCGCACCGTCCCTTCCCCCAAAAAGAGCGATTTAGCAATCTCACGGTTGGTTTTACCTTCTGACACCAGCAGTAAGACATGCTTTTCTTGCTGGCTCAAGTGCGCAAAGGCCGAGGCTTCTTCTTCTTTGACTGCGCGGCGCACCTCCTGGAAAACACGCTGCGTGACGGCTGGGTCGAGCAAGGCCTCGCCGCGACCCACTGCTTCCAGCGCCTTGATGAGATCATCGCTGCCAATTTGTTTCAAAATATAGCCCGAAGCCCCAGCGCGAATGGCCGAAAAGAGCATCTCATCTTCGGCATACGAAGTCAACATGATGACCTTGATGTCGGGGTGACGATTGACAATTTCCTCGCACGCCTCGATACCCGAAACGCCCGGCAAACGGATATCCATCACCACCACATCCGGTTCTAACACCTCCACCTGTTCCAGGGCTTCGCGCGCCGAACCAGCCTCGCCGACCACCTCGAAGTGTGGGTGCCGTTCTAGCAAGGCTTTCAAGCCTAACCGCACAACTTCATGGTCATCCACTAAAACAATTCGCTGTTTTGTCATTCCTCTTTTTGATCTCCAAGTAGACGAGAGGAAAGTATAGTCGAGAGATAATTGTCTGACAAGGGCAAGGCGAAGGTCGTTCGCACGACCAAGAACGTGAAGTTCCCGCGCCTTCCCACGCTGGAATTGGCTACCGCTATCTCAATTTTTCTGCCGTCTGAAATCTACGAAGCGGTAACCCACTCCACGCTCGGTGAGAATGTATTTCGGATTGGCTGGGTCCACTTCCAATTTTTGCCGCAGATAGTTGATGTACAAGCGAACATAATGCGGCTCATCTCGATATTCATAGCCCCACACCTTGATTAACAACTGCTCGTGTGAGACCACCCAGCCGGCATTTTGCACCAGGTGATAGAGCATCCGATATTCTGTTGGGCGCAATTTGACCAATTTGCCTTCCAACCAAATTTCACGGCGGTCGAAGTCAATCTTCAAGCGTTCGTCCACCTCGATCAAGCCGTGCATCGAGCCGCTCACGCCCTCGGTACGTCTCAACACCGCTTTCACGCGGCTGACCAGTTCCCTGGGGCTGAATGGCTTGGTGACATAATCATCTGCGCCCAGTTCCAAACCACGCACGCGGTCATCTTCCTCGCCTTTAGCCGTCAGCATGATTACAGGGACATTGCTAATTTCCCGAATGGTCTCCAACACCTCGAAACCGTCCAGGTCAGGCATCATGACATCCAACAGAATCAAATCAGGTGTCAAATCGCGCAATTTCTGGATGGCTTGTTTGCCGTTGAAGGCCTCGCTAACCTGGAAACCATCATGCTCCAGGTTCATGCGGATGAAGCGTACCATGCGTTCTTCATCATCCACAACCAAAATGCGACGGCGGTCGAAATCCTCTGGCATGGCCTTATTCCCTCACGAAGCCAATGATTTGCTCTTCTTCCTCGCCGGCAATCACTTCGATCAAATTGACTTTGGATATCGGCCACATCACTTTGACAGCATTATGCTCAATGTAGTGCAACTCCTTGCCATCCTTCTGGCGCGGATTACTGACAATAATGAGCGAATCGGTTGGCTTAGGCAATTCATCCACTTCCCCAATAATGGCTGGTTCGCCTGAAAGATGCAAGATAATAGAATGAGTCATGGTTACCCTCCGATTTGGGGACTCCTATTTCTTGATCAGAATTTGGATTTTCAGTTTGCCCAGAGAAAAGATGTCGCTATGGTTGAGCAAATATTCGACATGGGGTTGCAGCCGCTTACCGTTCAAGAAAGTACCATTGGAGGAGCCTAAGTCCATGATGAAAACGCGCTTCCCTTCACGCTTCAAAGCAGCATGAAGACGAGATACGCCGCAGGAATATGCCTGGTAAGGGGTCAAATCAATATCGGGCATGATCGGTTGCGCTTCACTCACACGGCCAAGCGTAAATTCGCTCCGATCGCTCAAAGGCAAAATTTGCCCGCTATCCAACAAGTGCAAAGAAGCCCAGGTTTCGAATGAATAGGAGGGAGGGGCATATTTGCCTTCAATCGGCTGAGTTTGCTTGGCCTGATCGGTATCAATATTTTGAGTCACCAACGAGTCGCTTCCGACAAGTTGCGAACCACAATTGAGGCAAAACACACTGCCATCGAGATTCTCGTGCTTACAATTCGGACAAACAATCATCTTTACTACTCCTTATTCTTATTTCATCAGGAGAGAGCGAGTCCCATACTTGATAGCCTTCGAGCCTTCTTCCGAAAGCCCTCCCATTTGCAAGATATTTTCAGCCTCGATGAGCGCAGTGCGCGCCAAACCGCGTTCTCCCTGTGCGAGCAAATTGGTAGCCAGTTGCTTCAAGTGCTGAGCAGCCAATTCATATTGCCCGGCGTTCAACTCTACCCGCGCCTTATCCTGGATGCGATACAAGGTCAACCTACCCAGTGAATGGATGATAGCCGGATGAGGCGGCTCAGTGCCAGCCTGTGCCGATACCGGCCGCGAAAATTCCAATCGAATAGGTGGAATGGGCGTTCGCAAGCCGGCAATGACCGGTTTCATAGAACCTTGCAATAACGTAACCGCATCTTGATTGGTCAAAGAAGGCTCAATGCGATACTCGAACAGCACGTTGAGCGGCATATCCTGTAAAACAACTCCCAGATGAAGGGGACTTTCTGTTGACAAGGGCCCGGTCTCCGGTTGGGTCCGAAAGGCAAAAGTCATCTCTGCGCCCGGCGTACCGCTGAACTCCAAAACAACATCCGAAGCAATGACACGGGACAAAGTTTCGAATTCATTCAATAAAAAGGCGCGAATGTCCTCTGGCTTGGCAATATACTTGCTACTGCCGCCGGTACGGCTGCAAAGCGCATCCAAAAACACATCATTCCATTCTTTCCCAATCCCCATAGCACTGATACCGATACCCTTTTGGGCAGCCTCTTCCGCCAATTCCAAGCAGGCGCTTTCATCTCCATAAGTATGACCGTCTGTGATGAGAATGATGTGATTGATGCGCGTTCCATCCGCGCTCGACCGCACCTCCCTGAAGGAGGCCTCAAGGCCCTGAAAAATTTCTGTAGCACCCCCTGGCTGCAACATACGAATCTGAGACTCGAGACGATGTTTCTCAGGGTGGTAAGAAGCGGGAATGATCACTTGCGCACGGTCACTAAAGGAGACCACACTGAAAACGTCTTGCGGTCGTAAATCATGCAAAACGTTGATGGCCGCCGCCTTGAGCATGTCCATCTTATCCCCCGCCATCGAGGTCGAACAATCCAGCGCCAAGCAAACATTCAGGGGCGGAATAGGAATTTCGCCAGATTGCTTGGGTGGCAAAATTTCCAATAAAATGTAAATCATTTGAGGCTCATTCAGCCTCACCAGATTGGGGCGGCTGTAATGCACCTCCCATTCGACTGGTAACTGTTGTTTCTCCTCGGGCGGCAAAAGCGCATCATATTGGGCGCGGCGAGATGGATTAGACAAAGTTTCATACGCCCGTTGAACTTCCAAGAAGATCTCGGTTTCGCCTGCAAGTTTATTCTTGTCAGGATGAAAACGCTGCGCGGCTTCTAAATATGCCCGCTTGATTTCCTCCTGTGTAGCGTTACGGCTAACGCCAAGAATAGCGTAGTAACTTTGTTCTTTTGCCATCATCCGATCAATTGTACCAGCACAACGCTTATATTATCTGGCCCACCGGCCGAATTGGCCGCCTCCACCAGGCTCTGACAGGCGCGAGGCAGACTAGGGGCTTCCTTAATGATACGCACAATGTCTTGATCAGACAACACGCCCCATAAACCATCACTGCACAACATCAAATAACCGGCTTGCGGGAACGCAATGGTAAAAATATCCGGCTCGAGGATGTCGCCTTGTCCCAGCGCCCGGTAAAGCACATTGCGGTGCGGGTAATTGGCAGCCTGCTCTGCGCTGATATGACCCAATTCCTCCAGGCGTTTCACCAGCGAATGATCGCGCGTAACCACCTCAGCGCGCCCATCGGGGTGGATATGATAGGCGCGACTGTCACCCACATGGGCAATGGTGACCTGCTGACCCAGCACCAGGGCCGCCGTCAGCGTCGTGCCGCTGCTAGGCGCTTCATGCTGGATGGTCTTTTGCGCCTCCCGCACAGCAGCCTGCATAATCTCTTGCAAAGATTCTTCCGGCTGCACAGGATTGAGACTGAACAAATAAGGAGAAAACTTCTTCATCACGTAACCGGCTACGACACGCACAGCCGCATTACTGGCTACTTCACCATACTGGTGGCCCCCCATCCCATCGGCAACGATATAAAGGCCAAACGGTAAACTCCCCGAGTTACCCGCCAAGGTCGAGGTGATCGCCAACAGGCTATCTTCATTGAGTTCGCGTTGTTTTCCCACAGACTGTCCAGTGCCGGCCACCAATTGTTGAATATCGTAGCGCACCGCTTGGCTATGCAAAATAGATTGAATTTGCTGTTCGGTCAAGGGCGCCGTCGTTGCCATGTCAACCGCACTGCGGGGCTTACGAAACAAATTACGGAAAAATTCAATCACAGATGCTCCTTCTAGGCCAGCAAAGCATATACCTTGTGGTCTGTCGAACCTACGTACACAATATCATCGAATACGAGAGGAGAGCCAATAATTTGCCCCTCAGAGGCAAATTTCCAGCGCAACCGTCCGGTTCGATATTCCAGACAATACAAATTTCCATCTACTGAACCGCAATACAGCGCATCTTTATAAATCACCGGCGAACTGCTCACCTGATGTTCGGTGCGAAAACGCCACACTTCTTTCGCCGTCTTGGTGTCCACTGCGTAAATGTACCCGTCTGCCGCGCCCACGAATACCAAATCATCTACCGCACAGGGAGACGAAATAGAACCTTTTCCTAAACGAAAACGCCAAATGACCCAGCCATTACGATGATCCAAAGCGTACAAGTTGGCATCCAGAGAAGTAAACAACACCATCGGCCCAAAGATGGTCGGCGAAGAAGTGATTGCCCGCTTGGCTTGAAAACGCCATTTCAATTCGCCACGAAAATCAATGGCCAGAAAATCGCCTCCCTCATTGCCTACATAGACCATCTCATGGGCAATGAAAGGCGTCGAGCGGATGGCCTCCGAGGTCTCGAACTTCCAGGCCGCACGGCCATTGTTCAAGTTGACTGCATGAAGATACTGGTCATCCGAACCGAAGAACAAGTGACCCTCGGCGATACGCGGTGAGGAGCGAATCGGACCATTAGCATAATATGTCCAAACCACCTTGCCCGATCGCACTCCCACAGCGTGCAAGCGTCGGTCTTCCGAGCCAAAGTAGAGAGTGTCCTCAAAAGCGACCGGTTTCGAGACGATGCCCCCATCGGTTGGGTATTTCCATAAGAACTTTCCATCGCCGGCATTGATCGCATAGAGGTTGTTGTCATAACAACCAACAAAGACTGTATTCTGATAATACAACGGCGTACTGCGGATTTCATCTTCGCACGCAAACGCCCACAGCGGCTTGACATTGTTGACCGGCCCAACCAGATGAGAAGTGACCTTAGCCAGCAGCCCCGTCTTACGCGCCGCTGCCATCAGGGCTTCCTTCATATCCTCTGCGCTGGAGAAGCGATCTTCTGGGTTATACTGCAAGGCCGCATTTACAACGGCTTCCAGTTCCAAAGATACTGCCGGGTTGATTTTGCGAATAGGCCGCTCGTTGAACGAAAAAGGCGGTTCCATGCGCGGATCACGCCGCGTCAAAGCATGATGCAGCGTTGCTCCCAAAGCGTATATATCGGCCAGCGGGGTAGCCTCCCCGCGATATTGCTCCGGCGGCGAATATCCCTCCGTGCCGATCATTGTCCCTTTTTGCCCAGCCTGAAAGGTCTTGGCGATGCCAAAATCAATCAACTTGACATCCCCATTGTAATCAATCATCACGTTCGACGGCTTCATATCACGGAAGATGATCGGATCTGGCTTATGGTTGTGCAAAAACGCCAGCACATCGCACAATTGAATCGCCCAAGTCAGCACTTGCTCTTCAGCCAGAAAGCCGTTGGTCTCACTGATGACCGCTTCCAGGTCCTTCCCGTGAATATACTCCAATACCAGATACGAGCGCTCATCCTCAGAAAAATAGTCATAAATGCGCGGAATCGCCGGATGGTTGAGCGTAGCCAGCAAATTCGCCTCACGCTCGAAATTCTGCACAATCGTCTGACGAACGAGCGGATCGGGCGCAGTGTTGACCATCTCCTTCACTGCCACCAGTTTTACTACATTGGGAAAATGCAAATCGCGGGCGCGATACACGGACCCCATCCCGCCAATCCCGATGACATCTTGAATTAAATAACGATTGATCAAGGTAACGCCCGCCTCAAGTTGTCTGCGAGGCGATACCTTGCCCAATTCATCCTCTGGCTGGGTAATACGTTGCGTTTCCAGGGTTACACTCCTAATTATCAATGAATTATAGTAGGCGCTCCCAAGTTTGGCAACTGACCCATCGGTCTGACATTGCTTGCATCATCCCAATTATACGCGCTTTCGGTGCCAAATGCCCGTACATTCTGGCAAAATCGTATCTTTTTTTCCCAAAAGCCTTTGCCCCATCTCCTCTCCAAAGAAAAACGTAGACAATTCGACCGCTTCTGCAAGAGAGTCGAAACGATAATCCGTCCGCATCCAACCTCGACCGAAGCCTGCTTCCGTTAACCAGGCGTAATACCCGCCCAAATGCTCCGGCGGGGTTGGCGTCTCGCTGCCTGTCCCCAACGTTTCCAGCAAGATAATCGTTCCACCTGGTCGCAGGATACGGTTGATTTCGTCCAGCCCGGCCTGAAGGTCAGATTGCCAGTTCGCCCCACCCCAAACTGCCAAATAACAAAAACTCCAGCCAGAGATGACTAAATCTGCGCTGGCGTCTGCCACTGGAATATGACGATGATCGGCTACGCCCATCCTCCAATTGAACGACCGCAGGGTGCGCAAAGATTTCCTGGCAGTTTCCAGCATGTGTACAGAGGAATCGAAAGCCAATATAGAGCGCACATGCGGCGCCAGTAAGCGCGTCAGCCGTCCTGTGCCAGCGCCCAAATCCACGACCTCCAGCCCCTCCAAACAGATAACCTTCTTGATCTCACGCAAAATATTGCCGCAGTAATCCTCGCGCTGGATCAGGCGCTCATATTGGTCGGCGTGGGCTTGGTAGATTTCGCTTTCGGTTGGCATGATAGGATTGACCCGCTGGGCATATCTGCTGCCGCTGGCAGCCTCAACGCCGCCGTGAACGACAAAGTTGCTTTACGGAGCGGTCGTTCTCAAGGGGTAGGGGTTCGCGTGGGGGTTGTCACAATCGTAGGCGGCGTTTTGGTCGGCGTCGTCGGCAAGGTTGAGGTTGGTCGGGTAGCCGTAACTTTAGGCGTAGAAGTCGCAGTCTTCTTGCCCTTGGCCACGGTTGGGCTGGGCGTAGGCGAAGCGAGAAGGAGCAATCGTTTCTGAGCCTGCTCGCGCATAGAGGCTGACACAACTCCTTCCGGCAGAGCCAGCAAATCATTCCAAGATTTTGCCTCGTTTGCCGGTTCTTCTCGTTTTTCGAAGTTAATAGCCCGCCAATAGTAAATCTGAGCCTTTTCCTCATCTTCCTGCGCCAACGACAAGGTGCGCTCCCCTTGCAAGTATGCATCGCCGTAATGCCCTTGCAAGATGTAGACCCGCATCAAACCCAGATTGGGGGCAAAAGCGTTCTTGTAGACCTGCAAAGCGCGCTTCAGGTCGAACTCGGCTTTGTCGGCCTGTCCGCTTTCCACATAGCACAGACCGCGGTACAGGTAAGTATCTCGCCGGCTGCTATCCAGCCCAATGGCAAATCCCATGGTCTCGATAGCCGCTTCACAATTCCCCTGTTCATAATACACCCTTCCCAGCAAAGCAAAGGCTTCTACAGCGCGCGGTTCGTACTGGGTATAGGTTTCGAGCGCAGCCGCGGCCTGCTCAAAATCGCCTTGTTCAATGTAGATTTTTCCAAGCACATAGTACACCGGCAACATGGTCAAATCGGCCTGATTGGCCTTTCGAGCGGCTTCCAAGGCTTTATCGAAATCTTCGAGCGTCAGGTAAGCCTGCGCCTGGTAATAGTAGACCAGGGGAGAGCCAGGCAACAGGCGCTCAGCCGTCGCCAGGTCAGCCAAGGCCAATTCCGGTTCTTTATGATTCAAGTAGTATGCAGCACGTTCCAAATAGACCTCGCCAAAGTTCGGGTCGCGCTTCAGGGCTTCGGCCAACAAGGCAGTCACATTAGCATTGGGATCCTGCATCAAGCGCGCGCGCGCCAAGCCCAAGTAAGGCGGTCCAAACTGCGGATCGATCTTGAGGGCTTCATTATACGCCTCCAGCGCGCGGCGGTAATCGCCTTCGAAACGGTACGCCTCGCCAATGTAGTAATACGGATCAGGCGCCTGCGGTTCGAGGCGGGCAATCTCTTCCATGCTGGAGATGACCGTCTCCCAATCGCCCCTCTCGTAGGCGCTCTTGAACTGACGATTGAGGTCGCCCGAAAGTGGCTGACGCGGGCGATTGACATACAACGGCGTAGGCGTGTAGGTGGCGACCAGAAGTTCTGCCAATGGAGCAAGCGTAGCCGCCACTTCGGGAGGCGGCGCCGTGGCATTGACAAAAGTCGGCGTGAGCGTATAAGTAGGCGAAGGCCCCGGCGTATGGGTAGGCGGCAAGGCGCGCGGGGTGCGCGACAAAATCAAGCCCGCAATGACCGCCCCCATCAAAACCACCCCCAAGACCGAAAATCCCGCCAGCCGCACCGCCGGATTGGAAAACAACGCCTTCAGGCCGCTTTCTTTGGGCTGATCGGTCGCCAGAGCCAGTTTCTCGTCCCACAAACGCGGACGATTGAGCGGAAAAGGTTGAACGCTTTCGTCAGGCGGCAACGCTCCCAGCAAGACCAAGCCTCGTTTAGCGGTGGCATTCTCCGGGTCCAGCCGAAGCGCGGTTTGAAGGCAATAAATCTGTTCTTTGGGCGTCTCGACCGCGGCGCTCAACCAAATCCAATACTGGACATTGCTCTGATCGCTCTTGAGCAGTTGAGTCAACAATTCTCGGGCCTTGGAGCGGTCTTTGGCGCGTAAGGCTTCGATAGCCTCCTGAAACGCAGAGTCATCTACCATGTTTCGATTGTATACCATGACGAGCGTTGAAACAAGGAAATCTACTCATGAAATTCTTCTACCTGGTAGACCAACACTTCCAAATGTTTTTGCCGCCACAAGCGCGGCGAGGCGCCCATTTTGTAACACAGGTTGTCGAGAAAATCAGCCGGGTCAGGAAGTTTCTGCCATACCTGCGGCAAGAAGGTGGCGCGGCGAAAACCATCGCGCAAGATGACGCCATCTATGCCCGGCCGCAATTTGGCAAGCAAATCTTCCGGAGTGGTATAGTCCAACGGAACAGGCAAGGTAAGACGGGAAATTTCGATTTCGATATGCGGCAATTCGTTGCTTTGCACCGGCGGAAAACGAAAATCTTGCAGAGCGGCAGCCACCGCATGTTCACACACATCCTCGGCCAACGGCTGATAGGGTTCCAACGCGCCAATACAGCCGCGCAGGTTGCCTCCAATCGTCAAGGTAACGAAAGAGGCGCCTTGTTCTCGTAAGCGCGGCGGCAGGGAGTCCATCTCCAGCGGCTGGCGTTGCCCGCCACGCACGGCCGTTTCGAGCGCCTCCCGCGCCAGGCGCAGCAGAATCCCCCTCTCTTCTGGGGTAAGTTGTTCCTCCATCTCTGCCTCATCCCTTTCTTCCAAAGAACGGATTCACTCCATCCAACGCCCATAACGGCGCTGATGGTAGAGGAGCGGCTTGCCTTTCTTTCTCTGTTGCGCAGCCACGACTTCGGCCAGAAAAAGCGTGTTTCCGCCCACCGGGATAGTCTGCGTAACGCGGCAATCCAACCAGGCCAAGCCGCCTTCGAGCAAGGGCGCCCCTGTTGCCAACGTTTGCGTCTCCAAGCCAGCCAGACGATCTTGCGATTCTGTGCTCCGCCCGGCAAAGCGCTCGGAGATTTCCCGCTGGTCTTCTGCCAGAATCGTAACCGCAAAAGCGCCCGCCTGAGAGACCAATCGGCGCGTGCGGCTATCGGTCTGCAAGGAAATGATGACCAGCGGCGGCTGCAACGCAACGGACGTAAAAGAACTGACGGTCATGCCATGCCGTTCACCCTGATATTGGGCGGTTACGACCGTCACGCCAGAAGACCAGGCGCGCATGGCCTGGCGAAGTTGTTCGGGGTCGAGAGAAGAATGGTATTCCATGGTACTTTCATCATAGCGGGGAGCAGGTCAGGCGTCAAGTCAAAAATGACGAGAAAACGCCCTTCTTGTGCTAGAATCAGGTCATGCAGTTCGAAGTCTTCACCCTGCTGCCCGAAATCTTTTCCCCTTACCTAGAAAGCAGCATCCTCCAGCGCGCCCGCCAGCGTGGTCTGCTGACGGTCAACATCCACAACATCCGTGACTACACGCACGACAAACATCATACCACCGACGATACCCCCTATGGCGGCGGCGGCGGAATGGTGATGAAGGTGGAACCGGTCTTCGAGGCGGTCGAAACCGTCCTGGGCTTGGACGCGCTTCATGCTCACCCCCAACCTGTTCCCGTTATCTTGCTCGATCCTCAGGGACGGGTTTTCTCCCAAGCCATCGCCACCGAGTTATCCCGCTACGAGAAGATTGCCCTGATTTGTGGGCGCTATGAAGGCGTGGACGAGCGCATCCGACAATACCTGGTTACGGACGAAATTTCGATTGGGGATTATGTATTGACCGGCGGCGAATTGCCGGCCCTGGTGGTGATAGACGCCATCGCCCGATTGCTGCCCGGCGTGCTGGGCGACCCAGAGGGCGCCGCCAACGACTCGCACGCGAGCGGTCTACTGGAATATCCACACTACACCCGCCCGCCTGTCTTTCGCGGCTGGGAGGTGCC
>DAOUCM010000003.1:0-4246 GCA_034431895.1 Anaerolineales bacterium | reverse complement strand
CGCGGCCTTTCGGACAGGCCCAAATTGCGCTATGATGTTGATTTGTTTTGCAAGCAATTGCAAGATTTGTTGGATAAACTGGGCTTCGATGGTTCCGTCAATTTGGTTGGGCTCTCTATGGGCGGGGCGATTGCGGTGACGTTTGCGGCGCGTTTTCCGCAGCGTGTACGTCGGCTGATCTTGATTGACCCGGCTGGCGCAAAAGCCGTAGCGCTTCCCTGGAGTTTGCGGGCGGCGTCTCTGCCGGGGGTGGGAGAACTGGCCCTCGGTCTGTTTGGAAGCGTGACGCTGCTCAAGGGCGCGGCTTCGAGTTTGTTCGGCCCCGCTGCGGTGGCGGAGTTCCAACGCCGTTACCGTGTTCAGATGAAGTACAAAGGTTTCCGCCGCGCGCTGCTGTCTACCATGCGAAGTGGAATGCTGGGAGATTTTTCGGCGGCTTACCGCGCCGTGGGGCAAAACGGGACGCCGACTCTGCTTTTTTGGGGCGAGAACGATACGGCTGTACCTTTTGTGCATAGCCAGATTGTGCGTCAGGCCATCCCACAGGTTGTTTTTGAGCCGCTGTCTGGCTGCGGTCACATTCCGCATTACGAGAAGCCGCAAGAGGTGAACGCCAGGCTGTTGGCTTTCTTGCAGGCTGAGTCTTGAAATGAACAGGATGCTGGTGCGTTCTTTTCTCATCCGCAATCGCTACAAACTGGCTATCTTCGGTTTACTGCTGGGCGCCTCTTTTGTCAGTGTGATGTTGGTGTTGGCGCGCATGGTTTATAGCGATACGCTGCAATATCGCGGCTTGATTTGGAACTTGTTCCTGGCCTGGATTCCCTTTTTGTTGGCCTACGGCGCCTATGCGCTTTCTTGGAGACGCCTGTGGCTCTATGTTGCTATCCCCATCTTTGCTTTTTTGTGGTTGATTTTCTTCCCCAATGCGCCCTATATTTTGACTGATTTGCAATATTTGAGCCGCTCTTCGCCCCATGCTCCCTTGTGGTATGACATCATCTTGCTGGTATGGTTTTCGTGGACCGGAATGCTGCTTGGCCTGGTCTCTTTATACTTGATGCACGATATCGTCCAACGTCATTTTGGGCGCTGGCTAGGCTGGTCTTTCGTGCTGGTGGTGGCGGGGTTGAGCAGCGGCGGTATTTACATAGGACGTTTCTTACGCTGGAACTCGTGGGACATCTTGGGCAATCCGGCCGAGGTGGCCATGGATCTGCTTGGGCTGGTCATTGATCCCAGCCTGCGCTTGTTTGCCTTTACCACTCTGTTTGGTGTGTTCTTTATTTTCATCTATCTCACCCTCTATTCCTTTGGTCACTTGCTGCGCGAGCAAAGCGAACATACCACGCCCAATACGGTGGTTCGCCATTGAGTTCTGATAATGAAACTATGAGGCATCCTCTATGAACAATTCACCTTTCTGGGAAGATGAACTCGAAACTCAAGCCGTTACCCGCTTTCCGCTTAAAGGCATGGAACGTCTTTTCAGAGCCTATCAGGTGTTTCTTTCTAGTCTCGTTTTATTGGGAGTTTTTGTTCTCTTGTATTTTGGGGTCGAACCGTTGCTGGCCTGGCTGTGGTTTTTCGTCATCTCTTTCACGATAGGATTCGGTTTCTATCAGCGCAAGCAAAGGCAAGAGAAGGTTAAGAAAAGTATCTTGTTACAGGAAGAAGCCAGGCGACGCACAGGCGCCTCGTTGATGGGGAGCGCTGTTCATGTTGCAGGACATCCCTGTCTGGAACGAGAACAGGCAATTGTTATGGCTATGGTCGGTTCAGAGATATGTTTTTTTGCTTATGATGGCGCGAAGATAGATGTTCTTCCTGTCCAGGAAATTGTATCTTTGCATACTGTCGTCTATGACGATGAAAGAGTTCCTCACATAGAAGCCGTAGATAGCACGGCGCAGGCCTTACAAATCACATTTCGACGCAAGGATAAGGATTTTACGGCTCTTTTTCGCAGCATGAAGAAGGTTCGCCCAATAGATTGGTATCATGCAATCCAGAAATTGCGGTCTCTCTAGGAAGCGCCGTGATTGTTGCGCCAGCAGTCCCCAAAGGGGACTGCCGCCAGAACTGGAGGTATACCACGCCAATTCCCAATGAACCGAAGTTTAACAAAATAATCCCGTCATGTTGCGTAGGGCGCGTTCTCTAGCGTTTGGACTCCGAAGTCTGGAGACGTTGGCTTGCTCCGCAGTTGCCTGTCTCCTGGGCACCCGCCAGCCTGCCCTGGCGTTTGCCCAGGGAACTGCGGAGCAACACCAGTTTGATTGCGGCAGGAGGCCGCGCTACGCGATCGTGCATCGAAAACTTTCTGCTCCTCTCCAACGTGAATTACGCTCATGAGCGAATTTTGCGAATGAAATCCAGGAAAATTTGCGGCGTTCGCTTGTTCGCGATATTTGCGTGGAGAACGTGTACGGTAGAGAAATCACTCCACGAATCTTTGCAATCGTGATAGATTCCTGAGTGTCATCCTATCCATTTCGATGAAAAAAATTTTTGCTCATTTCTCTCACAACAAGTATCGTTTGACCATCTTTGGCCTGTTGGCGGGCGCGACATTGATGGCTGTCGTCCTGGTGCGATTGCGTATTATCGGCACGGATTCGTTGCGCTATGTCTTCCTGGTTTGGAACCTGTTCCTGGCCTGGATTCCCTTCATGGTGGCCTATGTCATTTACACATTGCCGCTTTCGCGCCGCGCCTTGCTGCTGGTGGCGCCGCTCAGCGCTTTTTTGTGGCTGATTTTCTTCCCCAATGCGCCATACATTTTGACCGATTTCCAGCATTTGAGCGCCCCCGGCGAAGGTTTCCCGGTGTGGTATGATGTGTTGCTCTTGATGTGGGCCGCTTTCACCGGTTTGTTCTTGGGCATGATCTCGCTGTTCATGATGCAGGAAATTGTGCGGCGAGAGTTTGGCTGGTGGGCAGGGTGGGGATTTGTTTTGCTCGTCACCGGCCTGACCGCCATAGGCGTTTACATGGGGCGTTTCTTGCGCTGGAATTCCTGGGATGTTCTCGGTCATTTTGGCGACATGGCGCGGTTTACCTTGTATTATCTCCTCCATCCAACGCCTCGCTCGCTGCTCTTTGCCGGGCTGTTTGTGCCGTTTTTCCTGTTCGTCTACTTGCTCATGTATGCGTTTGGACATCTCCTGATGGAACGACGCGCAAACGAGCAGACGCGCGCGATGGAAAAGTAGTCGAATGCAGCCCTATATTCTCATTCGCGGTGGGGGCGATCTGGCCTCTGGGGTTGCCTTGCGCTTGCATCGCGCCGGCTTGCCGGTCGTCGTCACCGAACTGGCGCAGCCGTTAGCCGTGCGGCGCACGGTCTCGTTTGCCGAGGCGGTGTATGCGGGGGCGTGCAGGGTGGAAGAGGCCAGAGGGCGGCTGATACAACGGGAGCAAGTCCCGGCGGCGTTGGAAGCGGGCGAGATTCCCGTCGTCGTGGACCCGCAAGCCTCCATCCTGTCCCTGTTCGACTGTTGCGCAGTCATCGATGCGCGGCTGACCAAGCGGCCTCCAGAGCCGCTGGCGGTCTCGGTTCCGTTTCTCATCGGACTTGGGCCTGGTTTCTGCGCCGGTGAGAATTGCCAGGCTGTCATCGAGACCCGCCGCAGCCATACCTTGGGGCGAGTCATTTGGCAGGGCGCGCCCCAGCCCGATAGCGGACAGCCGGAAGGTGATCCGCGCCGGGTGGTGCGCGCGCCGGCTGCGGGGGTGGTGGTAGCATATACCGCCATCGGCGAGCATGTAGAAGAGGGGCAGTTGCTGGCCGTTATTCGAGGTGAGCATGGACAGGAGTCGCCGGTGACCAGTCCATTTGCCGGGGTGGTACGCGGATTGATTCATGCCGGCTTGTCTGTGCCTGCCGGCTCGAAGATAGGCGATGTAGACCCACGCGACGATCCTTCGATGTGCAAATTCGTGTCAGATAAGTCGCTGGCGATTGGCGGCGGGGCGCTGGAGGCGCTTTTGGACAAGCGCGCCGCTCGTTGGGGGTTCCCCTATGGCGTGCAGAGGAGATGAGTTTTCCCGAAAGAAGAGGATAAGGAGGAGACTTATATTTAAGGATGACCTATGCTGAAACAATCTTCATCTCGACAGCCGGCTGAAAAGCCAAAGACCAGGCTCGATCATGCCGGTTGGCGGTTTGCCAGTGCACTGATTTTTCTTGCGGCTGCGGCTGTTTTACTTTATTCGATTTACCGGGCACAATTCTTGATTGCTG
>DAOUCM010000002.1:0-2458 GCA_034431895.1 Anaerolineales bacterium | reverse complement strand
GGCTGGCGGCGAGGTAGGCGATGCCGGTAATGCTCAGGAAAACGGTGTGGAAGCGCGAATCACGCCCCAGCAAAATGCCGACGACGATCATCGAAGCGTAGAGCAGTTCGTAAGCGATGAGCGCGAGCGTGCCATAGGCGGTGATGGGGTAGCCGAACTGCACCAGCACAATCAGCGCCAGCAGGTAAATGACTTTGCCTTCTACGGCGTGTTCGAGGGCGAGGTCTTTTCGATGAAACACGCAACGGATAATACCTGATGATAGAAAAAAATCAAGTACGCACTTTTTTGGAATATACTATCCAAAAAGCAAGTAAGGAGAGAGAATGAATCACGCCACCCTGAGACAGGTTCACGTTTGCCCGGTCGAAACCGGGCTGGAATTGATTGGCGGGCGCTGGAAAGCCCGCATTCTGTGGAAACTCTACGACCATGGAACCATGCGTTTTGGCGAACTGCGGCGCGGGCTGCCCGGAATCACCGAGAAAATGCTCGCCCAGCAGCTCAAAGAGTTGGAGCATGACCAGTTAATCATCCGCACCCAATACCCGGAAATGCCGCCGCGCGTGGAGTATGCGCTCAGCGCGTTTGGGCGGTCGCTTGCGCCCGTGCTGGAGGCGCTCAAAGCCTGGGGCGTGGAAAACCAGGCGCAAATTCGGCAGGCGATTCAGAGAGAAGCGCTTGTTTGACCGGACACGCGCAATACGAAACATTCATCCATCCCCTTTTTACTTTATTGGAGAGAACAAATGACCCCAACCCCGAAAGCCGCCCCCCGCTCCTGCAAAAACTGGACGACCGTTGGAAACACTTCGCCCGGTACGATTTCCGGCGGGTGGCATAGGAACCGACCATGAAACTACTTGCACTCAACGCCAGTCACCGCGGCGAGAGGGGCATCACCGCCCGATTGCTTTCGCGCCTGGGTGAAGGCGCGCAACAAGCCGGCGCCGGGTTCGAGACGCTCTCGCTGGCGCGCCTGAAAATCAACCGCTGTCTCTCTTGTCATCAATGCCAGGAAGACAAAAATCACCTGCAATGCGTGTACAACGACAAAGACGATGCCCGCTTCGTCTTCGACCGCATGGCGGAAGCCGACCTGCTCATCTTTGCGACGCCCATCTACCTGATGACGATGAGCGGGCTGATGAAAAACCTGCTCGACCGCACCTACTCCACGATGGACATCTCCGATGTGCGCATGATGGGCGGACTGATTCATCATCACGTCAACCCGGCCATTTCCCGCAAGCCGTTCGTCACTCTCCTGGTGTGCAGCAACCTGGAGAATCTTTCCTGGCGCAACGCCGCCGAGTATTTCCGCATCTATGCCCGCTTCATGGAAACGCGCCAGGTCGGGCTGCTGGTTCGGAATGCTTCGGAACTGTTCGCCGCCCAAAACGCCGAGACCATGCAGCGGCGGTTTCCGAAAATCCCGCAGGTTTGGGCGGCGTTCGAGCAAGCCGGGCGGGAACTGGCTGAACGCGGCGCGGTCTCCTGGCAGACGGCGCGGCGCGCCAGCCAGGAAGTCATCCCCGTGCCGTTCTTTGGGCTGCTCAAACGCCTGCCGTGGGTGCGGCAGCGCGTGGTGCAGGTGCTGAACGACCCGTCTTTTTGGGAGTGAAGGAATGAACAAGTCTCAGACTTTCCCCGCTTCTTTCCATTGGCTCATTCCCCTGATTGTCGTGCTGGCGCTCGTCACTGCCGGAACAGGGCTGTTCTCGCAGGGCGGGCAGGGCGCTTACACCTTCCAGACCCTGCACGGACAGCAGGTTGAGATGGATGGGCGTGGCATTTACGCTAGAGATTCGCTCTTAGCCGCGGCAGGTTTTCGCGGCACCGATGCTGTCACCCTGTTCGTCAGCCTGCCCTTGCTGGTTTTCTTTTACTGGCTTGCCCGGCGCGGCTCGCTCAATGCGCCCATCGCGCTGACCGGCGTGCTGTTTTACTTTCTCTACAACAGCGCGTCCATGACGTTTTCGGCGGCGTTCAACGCCCTGTTCCTGGTCTATACCGCCCTGTTTTCCGCCAGTTTCTTCGCGGTGGTGCTTGCACTGACGAGTCTGGACGCGGACGCGCTGGCACAACGAGTCCAGCCGGGCTTCCCGTATCGCGGCATGGCGATTTTCCTGTTCGTGGCTGGGTTCGGCACCCTGCTGGTCTGGACGAGCGAATTGCTCCCCTCGCTCCTGAGCGGTAGCGCGCCCGAAGTGCTTGGCCCCTACACGACCCTGTTCACGCACGGACTGGACCTGGCGGTCATCGTCCCGACGACGGCGCTGACGGGGTTTCTGCTCTTACGGCGCAAGCCGCTTGGCTATCTGCTCGCCGCCCCGCTGCTCATGCTGATTTCGTTGGTGGGGGTGGTCGTCCTTGCCCAAACGGTGAGCCAGACCCTGGCCGGGTTGATTTTCCCCATTGGCGTTTATATCGGCATAGTCGGCTCGTGGATGGCGCT
>DAOUCM010000001.1:0-5165 GCA_034431895.1 Anaerolineales bacterium | reverse complement strand
TGCAAAGCGGCGTGTTTTCGGCAGTAGTGGTCTCTACCGATTCTGAGCAATATGCTGAAATTGCCCGCAAATATGGTGCAGAAGTGCCCTTCCTGCGCCCGGCTGAACTTGCGGGGGATCTCTCTCCCGATATCGAATGGGTCGAACATGCCCTTGTCGAATTACAACGCATGGGACGCGCCTATGATTGCTTCAGCATTTTGCGCCCTACCAGCCCGTTTCGTTTGCCAGGGACCATCCGCCGCGCCTGGAATGCCTTTCTGGCAGAAGATGGTGTAGATTCTCTGCGGGCCGTAGAAAAATGCCATGAACACCCGGGCAAGATGTGGGTGGTGCGCGGCAGACGCATGTTTCCTTTACTTCCATTCGGTCCTGTGGCGCTTCCCTGGCACAGCACACCCTATCAGGCCTTGCCCGAAGTCTATGTGCAGAACGCCAGTTTAGAAATTGCCTGGACGCGCGTGGTCTTCGAGGGGCGCACCATTGCCGGGGAAGTGGTCATGCCCTTCTTCACGGAAGGGTACGAGGGCTTTGATGTCAATCGCCCTTACGATTGGCAACTAGCCGAAGAATTGGTGAAAACGGGGCAGGCCAAACTGCCGGAAATAAAAAACCTATAATTGCGGTTCTCGAACCGCTCAAAGGACACTATGGTTGCCATTACAATCATTCCCAAAGAGGAATTCCAGCGAGTACGCGAAGCCAAACTGGATAAATACAAAAAACTGGCTCTCTTGGCCGATATGAACCGCGCCAACACGCTGGCGGCTGTCAAGCGCGCTGGCTCTGGGCATTTGGGTTCATCGTTCAGCGCCATGGAAATCGTCACCTGGCTCTATCACGAGGAGATGAACACGCTCGAAGTGGGCTTCGACAGCCCCGATCGTGACATCTATTTTTCGTCCAAAGGCCACGATGTGCCGGGCCTGTATGCCACGCTATATTCGTTAGGTGCGCTGCCTGAAGAAAAATTGCTCAAACTGCGCCGTTTTGGCGGCCTGGATGGACACCCTGACATCGGCATCCCTGGTATCGAGGCGAACTCTGGCTCGCTGGGGATGGGAATCTCGAAGGGGCGGGGAATGGCTTGGGCCAAGAAACGCTCGCGAAACGGAGGCAGGGTCTTCGTCCTGACCGGAGACGGCGAATGGGGCGAAGGCCAAAATTTCGAGGCCCTGCAGTCCACCGTCCAACAGAAAATAGACAACTTGACGGTCATCATGGACCACAACAAGGTGCAGTCGGACAAACTGGTCTCCGAAATCCTGGATTTGGGTGATGTGGAGCAAAAATTCCGTTCGTTTGGTTGGCACGTTCAGCGCATTGATGGTCACGACCTGCGTCAGATCGAGCGGGCGATTGCCAACGCCAAAAAGGTTCAGGGCCAACCGCAGATCATCATTGCCGATACCATCAAGGGGCGCGGCGTGTCTTTCATGGAGCATCCCTTTGCGCTCCAGGAAGGCAAGGGACTGTATCCCTGGCATTCCGGCGCGCCGGACGACGTATCCTACGAAAAGGGATATGCGGAACTGATCGAACGTATCAACCGCCTCTTGTCGGACCTTGGACTTGCTCCCGTTAAATTGAAGGAAGTCTCGCCCGAGGCCAAACGTCTGCCAGCCGCCATGTTGGCCGGCGAACCGCTCAGCCAGGCGGCCCAGGAACGGCTTTCGGCCAAAGCCACCGATGAGTACGTTTCGCGTGTCTATGGACAGGCGTTGGTGGAGATTGCCTCTAAGCGCCAGGATTTGGTTGTGTTGGACGCTGACCTGGCTTTCGATTGCAAAGTGCGTGATTTCGAGAACACCTACCCAGAGCGTTTCATCGAGGTTGGGATTGCCGAGCAGGATATGGTTTCGATGGCTGGCGGGCTGGCACGGATGGGTTATTTGCCGGTGGTCAATTCCTTTGCGAGTTTCCTGGCTGCACGTGCCAATGAGCAAATTTACAACAACGCCAGTGAACATACGAAGATTATTTATGCCCTGCATTATGCTGGCTTGATCCCTGCCGGGCCGGGTAAGTCGCATCAATCTTTGCGGGATATTTCCCTCTTTGCGGCCCTTCCAAATTGTATTCTCCTCCAGCCTTGCAATGCTGAAGAAACCCGCATGGTCGTGAACTACAGCGTGGAGGAAGCCCAGGAAAATTGCGCTTTACGCATCATCATTGGTCCCTCGCCGCGCAAAATACAGTTGCCTGCTGGTTATCGCTTGACGTATGGTCAAGGCGTTGCGCTGACCGAGGGCAAGGACGCGCTGATGTTTGCTTATGGCCCTGTCATGCTGCATGAGGCGCTGTTGGCGCATGAACTGTTGGCAGAACGAGGCATAGGCTTGAAGGTGGTCAACATGCCCTGGCTCAACCGCATAGATATAAAATGGCTTTTGGAAATGATCCAGCCTTATGGCTTGATATTCGTTTTGGAAGACCATCACCCTGTCGGCGGTTTAGGCGACCATATACTGGCAATGTTGGCCGAGCATCGTTCCAACCCCCTTTCGCAGCGCCGCATGGTCAAATTTGCTGTAGAGGGATGGCCGGCCTGTGGTACGCCTGCCGAAGCCCTGCAATTTCATCGCCTGGATGGGGCTTCATTGGCCGAACGTGTGCTGGAAGCCTGCGATTAATTGATAGAATGCAGATTGTGGATGTTGTTTATTTGTACGAACACGCAGCGCGTGAACTGGATGTGGCTTGCGTTGTAACGGCTGGCTTGCGCCGGCGAGGTCTGCATGTGGAAATCATACACTGGCCTACCGGTTTTCCAGGTGCTGTCCGTCGCTTGCGGCCTCGTGTGGTGGCGCTTCCATTTTGTTATAGCGAACAAAGTTACGAAGCGTTGTTGGCCTATTGGCGGAAGGCGATCTTTTTCAATTTAACGTGGGAGCAATTGTTCTACGTGGGAAATCGCACTGCTAAAACGCCGCGCGGCGATTTTGCCCTTCGTCATGTCATCCATCACGCCTGGAGTCAAGCGTATTCAAGTTTTTTGCTCTCCAATGGTGTTCCAGAAAACGACATCTTTCTCAATGGACAGCCCGCCTATGCCTTGTTTGACGAACCGTATCGGCATTATTTTGCTTCGCGCACAGAGCTAGCAGCACGGTATGGCCTCGACCCGGCGCGCCGTTGGGTCTTCTTCCCCGAAAATTACAATTGGGCTTTTTATTCACAGGCTACGTTGGAACAGTTCATTGCCAAAGGACAGTCGCCCGAAGATGTGCGCCTGATGCGGCAATTTTGCGATTTGTCTTTGAAGGCGGTGTTGGAATGGTGCGCCCAGGCTACACAGGAGGAAGCAATCGAATTGATCCTCCGTCCACGCCCTTCTACGCCGAAGGAAGAATTCGAGGCCTTTGCGCGTCGGGTTCTGCAAGAAATTCCGGCGCATTTGCACATCATTCAGCAAGAGAGCGTCCGCGAGTGGATTTTGGCAAGCGACGTGGTCGTTTCTTCGCATAGCACGAGTTTGATCGAAGCGGCTGTGGCCGGTAAAGACGCTTACATCCTTGAGCCTTTTCCTATGCCGTCTGCCTTGCAAGTGGATTGGCACGCTTCGACGCCGCATCTCAAGACCAGCAGTGACTTTATGGACGTGTGCGCGGGTTCGAATTTGGCAGACTCGCGATTGTTAGCCACATGGGCGCGTAACACCTTCCTGTCTCAAGGCGATCCTATTTTTCGCCTGGTAGATTATCTGGCGGATCTGGCCAATGGCAAGACAACACCGCCGCCCTCTCCCTCCCGACAGGCAGCTGTCCCTGCTTTGCGTTGGATTCCTCCTGCCTGGTTGTGGGCCGTGTATCGCCAAATGAAGCAATCCTTACGTTTCCCTGTCACGCGCGGAATAGAACCGGAGTATGTGAAAGACGTCTTGCCGCGCCAGGCGCTGGACGACAGGATCGCAAAGTGGGCAGAAATTGTGGAAGGCAGGCAATGAAACGCGCTTTGGTGGTTGGCATTTCTGGCTTTGTTGGTCGGCATCTGGCTCGCTGTCTTACAGACGACGGATGGGATGTTTGGGGGTTCGATCAACAGCCTTTGCCTGGCTTCGAGGTGCAAACAGGCGATCTATTGAATCGAAGGATTGTAGAACAGACGCTTCTGGATGCACGTCCTGATTTCGTTTTTCATCTGGCGGGTGTGCTAAAATCGGAGCGTCCGGAACAGTTCTATACTGCGCATGTCTTGGGAACGGTGACTTTACTGGAGGCGGTTGTAAAGAGCGGCTCACGAGCGGTAATGTGTGTTGCCAGTTCTAGCGCCGTGTATGGGGCTGGCGTGGGAAAGAAGCCTATCACCGAAAACTTCAAGCCGCGCCCAGTGACCCATTATGCCGTGAGCAAGTTGGCGCAAGAGATGGTCGCATTGCGATATTGGATGACTTTGGGTTTGCCCATCATTCTTGTCCGGACGTTCAATTTGCTTGGGCCGGGGCTTTCCCCTGTAATGGCTTGTTCCGATTTTGCCAGGCAGATTGCCCAGGCTGAAAAGCAGGGTCGGCCAGCCGTGATTTCGACCGGCGACTTGAGCGCCCGTCGTGATTTTGTAGATGTACGCGACGCTGTCCGCGCTTATATGCTGTTGGCAGAGCAAGGTCGCGCTGGACAGGTATATAACGTGGCGTCGGGGCGGGCAATCGCTATCCGTGAGTGTTTGGATTTTTTGCGGAGGCAGGCCAAGGTCCCGATTGAAGCGGTTGTAGATGCCGCTCGGGTGCAGAAAAACGATGTCCCGCTCCAGATCGGTAGCGCCAGGCGGCTGCACGAGGTTACAGGTTGGCAGGTGGAGATTTCCGTCGAACAGTCTTTGATTGATATGCTGGATGATTGGCGCAGGAAGGTGGCATAAAAGAAGATGTTGAAAGGGAAAAAGGTTCTTGTGACCGGCGCTGGCGGTTTCATCGCCAGCCATCTGGTTGAACGATTGGTGGCAGAGGGCGCGCAGGTGCGGGCTTTTGTCCGTTACAATTCGCGCGGCGATGTGGGGTTGCTGCGGCTATTGCCTGGAGATGTTTTTTCTAGGATTGAAGTGGTGGCCGGGGACTTGCGGGATGCCGAGGCGGTGCGGGCAGCGATGAAGGATGTGGACTCGGTCTTTCACTTGGGGGCGCTGATTGCTATCCCTTACTCTTATCTGCATCCGCGCGAAGTGATCGA